>NZ_JAMYPL010000012.1:0-178566 GCF_040320355.1 Mesorhizobium sp. M0715
ACAGCTTCTTCTCGTGCAGGAGGATGTAGACGTCCTCGAGCTCGGCAACCATCTTGTCGGCGTTGGTGACGAAGTAGGGCGAGAGATAGCCGCGGTCGAACTGCATGCCTTCGACGACCTCGAGTTCAGTCTCGGCGGTCTTGGCTTCCTCAACCGTGATGACGCCTTCGTTGCCGACCTTCTGCATCGCTTCGGCGATCATCTTGCCGACCGACTCGTCGCCATTGCCGGCGATCGTGCCGACCTGGGCAACTTCCTCGGAGGTCTTGATCTTCTTGGCAGCCTTGCCGAGCGCCGCGACGACTTCGGTCACGGCCAGATCGATGCCGCGCTTCAGGTCCATCGGGTTCATGCCGGCGGCAACGGCCTTGTTGCCTTCCTGGACGATCGACTGCGCCAGAACGGTCGCGGTTGTGGTGCCGTCACCGGCGATGTCGTTGGTCTTCGAAGCAACTTCGCGGATCATCTGCGCGCCCATGTTTTCGAACTTGTCGGAAAGTTCGATTTCCTTGGCGACGGTGACCCCGTCCTTGGTGATGCGCGGTGCGCCGAACGACTTGTCGATGACGACGTTGCGGCCCTTGGGGCCGAGGGTGACCTTCACCGCGTCGGCGAGGATGTTGATGCCGTGAAGCATGCGCTCACGGGCATCGCGGGAGAATTTTACGTCTTTGGCAGCCATTTTTTTACTCCTGGGCATCTCGCCCGAAATTCAGATTTGATGGTGCGAAGGAAAGGCCTGATATCAGCCGATAATGCCCATAATGTCGGATTCCTTCATGATCAGAAGGTCTTCGCCATTGAGCTTGACTTCGGTACCCGACCACTTGCCGAACAGGATGCGGTCGCCGGCCTTGACGTCCAGCGGGACCAGCTTGCCTGCTTCGTCACGAGCGCCGGAGCCGACGGCGATGATCTCGCCTTCCTGCGGCTTTTCCTTCGCCGTATCCGGGATGATGATCCCGCCGGCGGTCTTGGATTCGGATTCGACCCGGCGAACGACCACGCGGTCATGCAGCGGCCGGAAATTCGACTTTGCCATTTTTGGATGTCCTTGGTGCGGATGTTGAACGGTTCTCCGTTGCCGGAGCGTGCTTAGCACTCAGCGGAAGCGAGTGCTAACGCGGCAATGAGATAAGCCGCATGCTCCTGCTAGTCAAGACGAAAGAGCAAAGAGCAAAGAGAAAAGAGCAGACAGCAAAGAGAAGAGAGCAAAGAGCGTGTAAGCATCGAGCCTTTTATGTGAACAATGTCGGGTATCAGACATATATGGGGCGGCTCACCCTTTGTATTTGAGCTTTATTCAGATGGCACGAATGATGCAACAGGTGATGCATTTGATCTCATCCAGAGGCTCGCACGGGGTCGTGCTGCGTCAGCTCGGTCATGTCGAGCTTCAGAAAGCCATTTTGGCATTGGTTCTGTTGCCCTATTCCCATTCATGACCAGTCCTGCGCGCGTGAGCCGGCCGGCTAGATTCCAACCACGAGAGCGCCGCCGCTGAGACCCGCACCCGCCGCCGACAGAAGGATTTTCTCTCCAGGCTGGAATGGCTCCGTCTGGTTGGCGAGCGAGAGCGACAGCGGGATCGTCGCGGCCGAAGAGTTGCCGTATTCGGCAATCGTCTTGACAATTGCTTGGTCCGCGATGCCGAGGTTCCTCCCGACCGCGTCGAAAATCCGAGTATTGGCCTGATGGGGCACGAACCGGCCGAGATCGTGTGGCCGCACTCCGGCAGCGGCTAGCGCGCTTATCGAGCAATTGGTCATCATCTCGACGGCCTTTGCGAACACTTCGCGGCCGTCCGTCATCCTCATTCGGGTTTGCGCGAGATCGAGGTCACCGTGGAACGGCTTGTTGCTTCCTCCTGCGGGAATCTGGATCAGCCCGTATCGCGAGCCGTCCGAAGCCACCGAGGCACCGAGAATGCCCCGATCAGCATCATCGCACTGACCGATCACCAGGGCGCCGGCGGCATCGGCAAACAGGACCGAGCTTGCGCGCTCGGCTGGATTGATGCGGCGGCTGAGGATATTGGCGGCGATAACAAGGCTCGCTTTGCCGTGCAGGCGGGTAAATCCGTCCGCAAACATCAGCGCATAGATGAAGCCGGCGCAGGCGCCTGTCAGATCCACCGCGCCTGCGCTGCCAAGGCCAAGCTTGTGTGCGACCAGCGGCGCGCTCGGCGGCAGAAGATGGTCGGGCGTCGAGGTGGCAAGCAACAGCAGACCGATGTCGTGGCGCGCAATACCGGCGTTCGCCAGCGCCATGTCGCCGGCCTGCGCAGCAAGACCAGACAGCGTGTCTTCGTCGGTTGCCCAGAAGCGCGACCGTATCCCGGTACGCCTTTCGATCCAGCCTGGATCAAGACCGAGATTGCTCTCGATTTCGGCATTCGCCACCTTTCGCCCAGGCGCATGATGGCCAAACCCGAGAATGCGCGACGACTTGCTCATGGCCTGGACCCGAAGCGTTCGCCCGCCTCCTCAATGGCGTCATAGAGTCGCTCGAGCTCGTCGCCGGTGATGCAATAGGGTGGCAGAAGGTAGAGGACATTGCCGAGCGGGCGCACAAGTAGCCCTCGCTCGAGGAAGAAAGCGCGCAGTTTCGGTCCGATCTCGGCGAGATAACCTGCGGAACCGGTTCGCAGGTCGAGCGCCGCGATCGTGCCGGTCGCCCGGCAGTCGGTGAAGAAGCTGTTGTCGCGAAAGCGTCGAAGCCCGGTGGCCTGCATTGCGCTCAAGGCCGCAATGCGCTCGGCCACCGGCTCGTCCCGCCAGATCTCGACATTGGCAAGTGCTGCCGCGCAGGCAATCGGGTTGGCAGTGTAGGAGCTCGAATGGAAAAATGTCTTCTTCCGGTCCTCGGAATAATGAGCCTGGAAGATGGCATCGGTGGCAAGCGTTACGGCCAGCGGGATGGCGCCGCCGGTCAGGCCTTTCGAGGTGCACAGGATATCTGGAGAGATCGATGCCTGCTCGCAGGCGAACATGGTTCCGGTCCGCCCCCAGCCGGTCATCACTTCGTCGGCGATCAGCAGCGTGCCGGAGGCCTCAGTGATCTTCTTCAATTCGGCCAGAACTGAAGCCGGATACATCAGCATGCCGCCGGCGCCCAGCACCAGCGGCTCGACGATTAAGGCTGCGGCTCGTCGATCGCGGGTCACAGCCTCTAAACGATCCAGCGTCTCTTGCTCGCGCCCCGCTGCCGGAAAGGGGATGGTGGCGACCTCGAACAGCAAGGGTTCGTAGGCGGCGTTGAACACGCCACGCGCACCGACGCTCATCGTGCCGATCGTGTCGCCATGATAGCTGTGATCCATGACGACGATGCGCGAGCGTGGGGCGCCGATGTTGCGGAAATAACCGAGCGCCATCTTCAGCGCTACTTCGACCGAGGTCGAGCCACTGTCGGAATAGAACACCCAGTCGAGTCCAGCGGGAGCGAGGCCGACAAGCGCCTTGGCCAAGCGCTCTGCCGGCTCGTGCGTGAAGCCCGCAAAGATAATCTGGTCGAGGCTCGACGCGGTTGTCTCGATTGCCTTCATGATGCGGGGATGGCGGTGGCCATGTGTGACGACCCACCAGGAGGAGATGGCGTCCAGGATGCGGGCGCCGTCGGCCCTGCGGAGATAGGCGCCTTCAGTCCGGACGATTTCTGGGATCGCAGGCTCGAGCGCGTGCTGGGTGAAGGGATGCCACACATGAGACTGCGACATCAGTCACCTCCAGTAATCGAGGCGAAGGCGAAGCCGGCAATCATTGCGTCCCTCAGTGTCTTGCCGGTCAGCAGATCGAGGTGCGGCAGCCTGCCGAGCTGCGGCGCACCGCTGAATTCCACGATGGTCCGTTGCGTATCGGCCATCTCATCGCCGATGAAAGCGATGCCGGCCAACGGGATGGATCGGGCGCGGAGCGCCTCGATCGAGAGCAAGGTGTGGTTGATGGTGCCGAGCGTGGTGCGGGCGCACAGAATAACGGGCAGCCGCCATTCAGCGAAGATGTCGATGAGCCTTGTGCGCCGGTTAAGCGGCACCATCAGGCCGCCGGAGCCTTCGATGACGAGCGGCGTCGGTAGGACGGGAAAAGCAAGATCGGCAGCCTTGATCGCCACGCCGTCGATCTCGGCCGAACGATGCGGCGACAGCGGGCTCCGCAAGCGGTAGGCTTCCGGCAGCACGCGCTCTGAGGGCAAGCCGGCAAGCCGCGCGACCACTTCGCTGTCGGTCTCGCCGTCGAGGCCCGATTGCACCGGTTTCCAGTAAAAGCCGTCGAGCAAACCGGCGAGCCCAGCCGCAAACACGGTCTTGCCAACTCCCGTGTCGGTTCCGGTGATGACGATGCGTTGGGTCATACCGCCTCCGGTGATGTTTGGGCCAACACCTCGACCAGCGCCTCGACCATGGCGGAAATGTCGGCTTCGCCGATATTGAGCGTCAGTGAGATGCGCAGCCGCGACGTGCGCACGGTCGGAGGACGAATACCGCGTATGTCGAAGCCGCGGGCCTGCAGGCGCGCCGCCACTGCCATGGTGCGCCTGATATCGCCGATTACGAGGGGCTGGATCTGCGAGCCGCTGGGTATCACGCCGCAGCGCTCGGCCAGCTGGCGGCCGGCGAGGGCAACGCGTTCATGCAGCTGAACACGCCGCATAGGCTCGTCGGCGAGCATTGCGAGTGCTTCGCGCACTGCCACTGCCATCAGCGGCGATGGCGCGGTGGCGTAGATGAATGGCCGGCAACGGTTGATCAGATACTCGCACAGTGCCCTCGGCCCGGTCACGAGCCCACCAGATGCGCCGAGCGCCTTGCCGCAGGTGTGGAGCGCGACGATGTTGTCGCGGCCCTCGAAAGCGGCGGCAAGCCCCCGGCCGTCCGGTCCCCAGACGCCGGTCGAATGCGCCTCGTCAATGACGATGAATGCGCCGTGCCGATCGGCAAGCGCGACCAGGCTCTCCAAAGGCGCGCAGTCGCCATCCATGCTGTAAAGGCTCTCCACCGCGATCCAGACGCATCCCATGCCGCCTGCGGCGCGCCAACGTGTGATCGCATCCTCAACAGCGGTGGCATCGTTGTGCGCGGCCAGCACGAACTGTGCGCGCCCGGCCTGCGCACCCTCATGCATGCTGGCATGGGCGAGCTCATCGAGAACCAAAAGATCGCCCTTCCGCGGCAGGGCGCTCAGCAGAGCGAAGTTGGCGATGTAGCCGCTGCCGAAGAACAGCGCGCGGTCGGCTCCAAAGAATGCCGCCGCGTCTGCCTCGAGCTGCTCGTGTTCCGGTGCATTGCCGCGCAACAGCCGCGACCCGGTGGCGCCAACCGGCGTGCCCCGCGCAATCGCCGCCACAACAGCATCGCCAAGTCTCCTGGACGAGGCCAGCCCGAGATAGTCGTTCGACGAGAAATCGAGACCTGCGCGCGGCGCAAGCGTCCGCAGCCGGTCCTTGCGGGCCAGTCCCTGCAAGGTCGCGTCATAGCGGGCAAGCGGTGCCCCGTTCATTGCGCCTCGAGTTCCATCGGCTCAATGCCGAGACGGCGGAACAGAAGGCTATCCTTGTCCTCACCGGGATTGTCCGCCGTCAGCAGCGTGTCGCCGACGAAAATCGAGTTGGCACCGGCAAAAAAGGACAGCGCCTGCATCTCGTCGGTCATGGCGGTGCGGCCGGCGGAAAGACGCACATGCGATTTCGGCATCATGATGCGCGCCAGGGCGATCACGCGCACGAATTCGATCGGCTCGATGGGCTTGGCTTCGGCAAGCGGGGTGCCGGCGATCGGGATCAGCATGTTGATCGGGACGCTTTCCGGCGGCTCGGGTAGGTTCGCCAGCGTAACCAGCATGTCGATCCGGTCCACCGGATCTTCGCCCATGCCGACAATACCGCCGCAGCAGACCTTGATGCCGGATCGACGAACCTGCTCAAGCGTGTCGAGCCGCTCGGCATAGCCGCGCGTGCTGATGATCTCGCTGTAGTAGCGTTCCGACGTATCGATGTTGTGGTTGTAGTAGTCGAGGCCCGCCTGCTTCAGTCGAGCGGCTTGCTCAAGATCGAGCATGCCGAGCGTCATGCAGGTCTCCATGCCCAGCGCCTTGACGCCTTCGACCATCGCCACCACCGCATCCATGTCGCGCGCCTTGGGGTTTCGCCAGGCCGCGCCCATGCAATAACGCGTGGCGCCGGCATCACGCGCCTTGGTCGCCTCGGCGATGACGCGCCGGACCTCCATCAGCTTCGACGCCTTCAGGCCGGTTTCGTGACGCGCCGACTGGCTGCAATAGCCACAATCCTCCGGGCATCCTCCCGTCTTGATGCTGAGCAGCCGGCTGAGCTGGACCTTGTTTGGATCGAAATTCTGGCGGTGCACCGTTTGCGCCAGGAAGAGGAGATTGTTGAAGGGGGCACGGTAAAGTGCCTGAGCCTTCTCCAGGGTCCACGCTCCGGGGTCAGGGGATTGAGCCTGTGGCGATGTCTGCGTTGAACTTGCCGTTTGCATGTCCATGCTGTTCCTCCGGTCTGTCTTGCGGGGTCTTTGCTATCTGACTGTTGACGATCGGAGAGGACAGTTGACCCAATCCTGACTCAGACAATCATGAGCCCCGATGGTCGAGGCCGATATCCAGGATCGGCGCGCTGTGGATGAGTCGGCCGACCGAAATCAGATCAACGCCGGTCGCGGCAACCGCCCGCGCTGTATGGGACGTGATCCCGCCAGAAGCCTCGGTGATAGCGCGGCCACCGACCATTGCGACGGCGCGGCGAAGATCGGGGAGGGACATGTTGTCGAGCAGAACCGCATCGGGAGCGAAGCCAAGTACCTCCTCCAACTGGGCCAGAGTATCGACCTCGACTTCGATCTTGACGAGATGACCGGCCGCTCTTCGTGCTCGCTCGAGCGCTGGGCGGACGCCGCCTGCGATGGCGATGTGGTTGTCCTTGATCAAAATTGCATCGTCCAGACCGAAGCGGTGATTGGACCCGCCACCTGCGCGCACGGCATACTTTTCGACTGCCCGCAATCCGGGCGTCGTCTTGCGGGTGCAGACGATCTTCGCGCCATACCCACGAACCGCAGCGACGATCGATGCCGTTGCCGTGGCGATGCCGCTCAGATGGCACAAAAAATTGAGTGCCGTCCTTTCGGCTGTGAGAATGGCCCGGGCCGGGCCAACCACTGATGCAATGATCTCTCCATCCACGACATTGCAGCCGTCTGCGCGCTCCACCGAGATTTCGACAGCAGGATCAATCAAGCCGAAAGCGAGCATCGCCAGATCGAGGCCGGCGACAACTCCGGACTGTCGCGCCACCAACACGGTTCCCGCTTGGTATTCCTTCGGGACGATGGCCTGCGTGGTCAAGTCGCCGGCTCTGCCAAGATCTTCAAGAAGAGCTGCCCGTACAAGCGGCTCAAGCACGACCGTGGGTAGCGGTGAAAGTGTCATCACTTCGGCCCTTCGAGACTTGGCGAGTGTCCGAGTCCCCGCGCTGTAGCCAAGGCGGCTTCGAGGGTGATTTCGGACCGTCGGGCGGCAGTCGCATGATGAGGAAAATCTGTCCGGTAATGAGCGCCGCGGCTTTCTTCGCGCAACAAGGCGGCAACCGCGATCATTAGCCCGACAGCCGCCGGATCCGAGACCGCATCCTTGCTTTCGGCGAGCGGCAATAAGGCACGCGCGGCTGCTTTCAACCCTTCACCGTCCCGGACGATGCCGAGTGCGCGCGACAGGAAAACACGCACGGGTATCGGAGCGGGCGGTGGGTAAACGTTGGCAAACGCAGGCCTTGTTCTGCGCGCAGGCGTCCCGGCGACACTTTCAGCGACCCAGCGGGCGCACACGATGGCTTCTGTCAAGGAATTGCTGGCGAGCCTGTTGGCGCCATGCAGTCCTGTCGAAGCGACTTCGCCGCAGGCCCACAGCCCCTTGACGGAGGTTCTGCCGGAGCTGTCCACTGCAACGCCACCCATGTGGTAGTGTTGGGCCGGCCGAATGGGGATGAGATCGCGGGCGGGATTGATGCCCGCTCCACGACAGGCTGATGCGATTGTCGGGAAATGTCGAGCGAATGCCGGGCCAGGCCGTTGTCGGGCGTCGAGAAAAACACGGTGGCCGTCCGCAAGATGGTTCCACACGGCCCGGGCCAAGACATCGCGAGGCGCAAGTTCCGCCCCTGGCACGCTCTGGAGAAAAGCCTGGCCGGTTTCATCGATCAGGGCAGCACCTTCGCCTCGGACAGCCTCGCTGACCAGCGCCATAGGGCGTTCCGGGCCGTCAAGCGCGGTCGGGTGGAACTGGATGAATTCGAGGTCGGCTAGGACAGCTCCAGCGCGGGCCGCAAGTGCAAGGCCTTGTCCGCAACTTCCCCAAGGGTTCGTGGTGTCGAGAAACAGTCCCCCGATGCCACCGGTGGCGAGGACGACCCGCCGTGAGCCGAAGAAGAAAGGTCCGATCGAACAGCTCGCCCAGACGCCCCGGATCGCATTCTCTCGCACGGCCAGCCGGCGCGCTTCCACGCCCTCCACGACAACTATCGACGGAGTGGAACGCACAGCCGCGATCAGGGCACGCATGATCTCACGCCCGGTGCCGTCCCCATGCGCATGAACGATGCGACGTCGGCTGTGTGCGGCCTCCAATCCGAGGCACAGTGATCCTTTCGGCGTGCGGTCAAAGGGAACCCCAAAGGCCGCAAGCCCCTCTATCGCCTTGGGCGCGGCTTGGAGGATGCGGCTCGCCACGTCTCTGTCGCAGAGACCATCCCCGGCAGCAAGCGTATCGGCCAGGTGCATTGCCGGATCGTCGTCTTCGCCGAAACTTGCAGCCAGACCCCCCTGTGCCCAGGTGCTCGAATTGTCAGCTCCCAGCAGCGACCTTGACAGAAGAAGCACCGGCTCCGGCGACAGTTGAAGCGCGGTCATCAGTCCGGCGATGCCGCCGCCGATGATGATGGGACGCCCGAAGAAGCTGCGGAGGTCGGCGCTCAAACTGCCAGCATCCGTTCGACCGCAAGCCGCGCGCGCCCGGCGATCCCGGGTTCGATGGTTACGACATGTTGGTTCTGCTCGAGCGCCGTGCGGATGTTGGCAAGCGTGATCCGCTTCATGTGCGGGCACAAATTGCAGGGCCGGATGAACTCGACCTCTGGGTGCGCTAACGCGACGTTGTCGCTCATCGAGCATTCCGTCATCAGCACGACACGTGGCGGCCTTTGCCCTTCGACATAGTCGGACATGGCAGCCGTCGAGCCGGAAAAATCTGCTTCAGCCACGACGTCGGGCGGGCATTCGGGATGGGCGAGCACGACCACGCCGGGATGGCTTTCGCGCAACTCGCGGATGTCGGCCGGTGTAAAGCGCTCATGCACCTCGCAATGCCCTTTCCAGGCGATGATCTGTACATCGGTCTGGGCGGCGATATTCTGGGCCAGATATTCGTCCGGCAGCATGATCACCCGGAGAACCCCAAGGGATTCGACGACCGCCTTGGCGTTGCCGGATGTACAGCAGATATCCGACTCGGCTTTCACTTCGGCCGACGTGTTTACATAAGTAATGATCGGAACGCCGGGATAACGTTGGCGCATCAAGCGCACGTCTTCTGCCGTGATTGATTCCGCCAACGAGCAACCGGCGCTGAGATCCGGAATGAGCACGGTCTTGTCCGGATTAAGGAGCTTGGCCGTTTCGGCCATGAAATGGACGCCGGCCAGCACGATGACTTGTGCCTCGATCGTCGCAGCCGTGCGGGCTAATGCCAAGCTGTCGCCGACGATGTCGGCCACGCAATGGAAAATCTCGGGCGTCTGATAGTTGTGCGCCAGGATGATGGCGTTGCGCTCGCGCTTCAGTGCAAGGATCGCCTCGATATCGTCGACGAAAGCCGGCCATTCGATCGGCGGGATCACTCGCCGGACGCGCTCGTAGAGCAACGCGGCCGCAGGCAGCATGGCGCTCATCAACCCTCTCCCGCTTATACTCTAATTGAAAATAACCAGCATATACTTGCTGTGAGTATAAGGGATGTCAACCCCGCGCCAGCGGCAATTTTGTCCCGGCGATGAGCCTATCGTCGAGAACGGCGTGGCGGAAACGGAAAAGCTTCGCTGGCCGGCCGCCGGTCTCAGTAGTGGCCTCTCCGGTCTCCTCGACCAGTTCCTGCTGTTCGATCAGTCTGCGAAAGTTCGGCTTGTGGATGAGCCTGCCGGCGAGCGCCTCCACGGTTCGCTGCAGCTGCAAAAGCGTGAAGACCGTCGGCATCAGCTCAAAGACGACCGGCCGGTATTTGATCTTGGAGCGCAGCCGCGCAATGCCGGTCGCCACGATGCGGCGATGATCGGCGACCATGGACTTGCTGGGCACCAGCGGAGGGGGCGCCCCGTCCCGCCCTCTTACGGCCTCTTGGACCAAGCCTGCTTCGTAAACTAACTCATAGCGTTGCAGCGTGAGTTCCTCGTTCCAAAGGCGGTCGTCGAAGCCAAAGGCTATCGTCGCCCGCTGCCAGCGTTCACGTCGCGTGGCCGCATCGCGGACGCCGTTTGCCCATTCAATCAGGCGTGGTCGCAGAACATCCAGCACGACCGGAGGCGTGCCGGAGCGATGGTCCTCCCATGGAAAATATTCATACCAACTCTGCCATCCGCACTTGGGCGGGCCCGCTGCCTGTTCCTTGCGGGTCAATGCAAGATAGCTGATGGAGATGACGCGCTGCTGGCGCTCGGCGCCGATGCGATCCCGATCAGCGAACGTGTAGAGTTGCTCAATGTACCCCAGCCGATGGCCGGTCTGCTGCTCGACCCACCCCCTCAAGCCGGATTGCAGCGATCGGTGCTCAAGCGCAAAGGGACCGGAGGGCAAGGTGTCCGCCTGGCCGATGGTGAGGACACAGGGTTCACTGTCGTTTACGGCGACCACAAAGGCGATCAGGTCCACTTTGACGTCGTCGGCATTCACGGCGGCTCTGTCTTTCCTGAGTCGTATTGCCTGATCGTCCATGTTCGCGAATTGGTTTGCCAGCTCGGGGGGGCACTTAATCGATTTAGTGTAAGCGCGCCTGTCGGCACGTCAACACCCCACAGCTGCACGGCCATTTTTTTGCTCTTCGCACCTGCACAAAAATGTGCGAAAGGCGACACCCGCGGTTGGTAACGTAGGGGAAGGAGGATCCATTGAGCGCGTTTGGTGATACCAAGGCGATCACACCGCCGGATATTCGTTCGCGCAAAGGTGGGACGCCGCTCGTCTGCCTTACCGCCTATACCACCCCAGTCGCGCGGCTTGTCGATCCCCATTGTGATGTGGTGCTCGTCGGCGACAGCGTCGGCATGGTTCTCCACGGTCTGCCCTCGACGCTCGGTGTCACGCTGGAGATGATGATCACGCATGGCCAGGCGGTTCGCCGTGGCATCAAGCAGGCGCTGATGGTCGTCGACCTGCCGTTCGGTTCCTTCGAAGAAAGCCCAGAGCAGGCTTTCCGAAATGCTGCGCGCGTCATGGCGGAGACCGGCTGCACGGCCGTCAAGCTCGAAGGCGGCGAAACGATGGCAGAGACGATCGGCTTCCTCGCCGCACGCGGCGTGCCGGTCATGGCTCATGTCGGCTTGACGCCGCAGGCCATCAACACCATCGGTGGCTACCGCGTGCAGGGCAGGGGCGGGGATGCCGAGCGCATCAGGCGCGACGCACTTGCCGTGAGCGAAGCGGGCGCCTTTGCGATCGTCCTGGAGAAGGTTCCTGAGGCGCTCGCCCGCCGGATCACGGGGGAGGTGGCGGCCCCGACCATTGGCATCGGTGCCTCGGCAGCCTGTGACGGCCAGATTCTCGTCGTCGACGACATGCTGGGCCTCTTCGGCGACTTCCGACCCAAATTCGTCAAGCGCTATGCTGAACTGGGGGAGGCGGCTGCGGCTGCGATCGCTTCCTATGCGCACGAGGTGAAGGAGCGCCAGTTTCCGGCCGCCGAGCACGTGTTTGCCGATGCGCCCACGCCCGCCGACACGCAAGCCACCAAAAGCGGAGAAGCAGCGTGAGCGTGCCGATCGTCAGGAGCGCTGACCAGCTTCGCGAAATCGTCGCCGCATGGCGCCGCGAGGGCGTGAGGATTGCCGTGGTGCCAACGATGGGCGTCCTGCATGAGGGCCATCTCAGCCTGGTGCGCGCTGCACTCGAGAAGGCAGACCGTGTGATCGTGACGCTCTTCGTAAACCCGAAGCAATTCAACAGCCAGGCCGATCTTGCCGCGTATCCGCGCACCGAGGACGAGGATGCCGCCAAACTGGCACCGCTTGGCGCGCACCTGCTTTATGCGCCAGATGCAGAGGAGATGTATCCGGCGGGCTTCGCCACCACCGTTTCGGTGTCCGGTGTCAGCGAGGGCCTGTGCGGTGCCTTCCGGCCGGGACATTTCGATGGCGTGGCGACCGTCGTCACCAAGCTCTTCCTGCAGACCAGCGCTGACTTCGGCTTCTTTGGCGAAAAGGACTTTCAGCAAATTCACCTGGTCAGGCGCATGGCCCGGGATTTGGATATTCCAATCACCATTGTTGCCTGTCCGACAGTCCGTGAAGCCGACGGTCTTGCGCTATCATCGCGCAATGTGCGGCTCTCGCCAGCGCAACGCGCTGTTGCTCCCAAGCTATCATCGGTCCTGCTCAAGACGGCTGAGCGGCTTGGGCGCGGCTCACCCGTCCTGCCAACGCTTGCAGAATCTCGCGCAGCAATTCTGGCTGCAGGCTATCGCGAGGTCGAATACCTGGAACTTCGCGAAGAGGCAGATCTGCACCCGATGCCAAGCCTTGATCGACCGGCACGGTTGCTTGCCGCGGCCTGGCTCGGCGGCACACGTCTCATAGACAACGTCAGACTATTTCGGATTGGTTCAACAGATTAGCCACGTTCTCGGCACGCGCTGTATCCGTCCGGGATCGTTTAAAACAAGGTCTCTGCCTGGCATTGAGCGAACGGAGGTTACGCACAGGGCAAATGCATCGCGTGTTTGAGAACTTCGTCGAGCAACTGTCTGCAAGTGTTGATGCTGCCGATCTCTGTGAGGCAATGGCCTCCGCTGCAGCCGGCTTCGACTTCCCGCTATTCGCCTATTTCACTTACCCGTCGGCCTCCGGCGACGCCCCCCAATTGATTTCAAACTATCCTTCATCCTGGACATCACGTTATCTGCAACAGCGGTACCACAGTCTTGATCCGGTCATCCTGCGCGGGCTGCAAGGCTGGGATACATTCGATTGGGGTGTGGACCGCGCTCGACACTGTCTGCCGAATTCGCAGCAACAAATTCTGGAGAGTGCGGCTGAGTTTGGCATCTGCGGCGGCCTGACGATGTCCATGCATGATCATCTCGGCCGGTTTGCTGCCCTGACCTTTGCTTCCGACGAGTCCCGTCCGCTTCTGTTGCGGTCACTGGCACGTTACGAAAAAGCATTGCAGCTGGTGGCCATCAACTTTCATATCCATGTCCGGCGCAGGCTCGCCGATGATCGCGTGGTGGATGGTGTAACGCTCACCCCGCGGGAGTTCGAGTGCCTGAAATGGGCGGCGCGCGGCAAGTCGGCTTGGGATATCAGCCAGCTTCTCGGCGTCTCAAAGCGCACCGTGACTTTTCACTTGGAAAACGCCAAGGCAAAGTTTGGCGTTCGAACGATCAACCAGGCCGTTGCACGCATGGCTGCCTCCGGCCAGACGAGATCCTGATTCTTCAGCCACGATACCTGTAAACCTCTACAGGCTGCATCGCTGTCAGCTTTGCCTTTCGATGGCGGGAACACATCCCACATGGAGGCGACCATGATGCAACTGATAACACCAGACTTTTACAACGAGTTTGCAGGCGAACTCAAAGAGATGCACGGGCTCAGGTTTCGGGTGTTCAAGGAAAGGCTCGATTGGGAAGTTGATACCGAAGACCAGATGGAATCCGATTCGTTTGATGCTCTGAAGCCCGTCTATCTGCTCCTCAAAGGATCCGACTGGCGAATTCGCGGTTGCGTGCGTCTTCTGCCCAGCACCGGACCCACAATGTTGCGCGACACCTTCCCGGTGCTGCTGGGTGCTGACGTCGTGCCCTCGACCACCGACATATGGGAGAGCAGTCGTTTCGCGCTCGATCTTCCTCCGTCGGCGCCCAAGGCTGCGGGCGGGCTGGCCCAGGCGACCTACGAGCTCTTCGCGGGCATGATCGAGTTCGGCTTGGCCAAGGATCTGACCCGGATAGTAACGGTGACGGATACGCGCATGGAGCGGATCCTCCGCCTGGCTACGTGGCCATTGTCGCGCATCGGAGAACCCAAATGCGTCGGCAAAACGGAGGCGGTGGCTGGGTTTCTCGAGATTTCCCACGCGAGCCTTTTGCGCATCCGCTGCAGGGGACGTCTGATTGGACCGGTACTGTGGCAACCGGTTCTAGGCCCGTCGGCATAGCGCCATAGTGGACACCTGAGCCATGAAGGATGCTGGTCTGTCCAAGGAAGCGACGGTCGGCCTTGTATGCTGGCCGGACTGGCGTCGCCACGACGCTTACCACTATGCTAGACGATTGCCACGCACTGGCTGGGCCTGGGAGTTTCTTCGGCGCAATCCACAATTCCAGCGCGACCACGCCAAAATGGCACCGTCCGCCTGCATTGTCGGACCCCAAGGCGACATGCAGATAATCGAGTTGACGACAGGATCAGCTCTCCTAAGACAATGGAGCCTTCTTTTTCGCCGACGCGCCACTTTCGGACGCTACATCGGCAAGGGTCTTTTGGGATCCGCGCGATTGCGCCTGTATTCTACGAGCGGCCGCGGAGCCGCTTGGGCTCGACCACGATTTTGAACCGCTTCACCTTTCTTCGCTCTCATGCTGCAAGGACATCCTGATGACAGCTGCGGGCGTGCAGCACGTGCTGCTGAGGGAGAACTGCCGGAGTCTGCAGATCGCCGTTTCCGGTGCGTCCGTCCTCCGCCCGTTGCGGCTATATGTTGACGCGATCGTTCAGCCGCAGCACCTCAAGTTCCATGTTGCTGCCCTTCAGTTCTTGAACCACGTCAATGGTTGCGCCCGCCTGTCAGCTGCTTGCTTTCCGCCGGAACACCGCGGAGCGCGTCTGCGTATCGTACTCCAGGCTTTGGATGGCTCGCTTGCCGGAGCATCTCATCAGGAGGTCGCCATTGCCTTGTTCGGGACACGCCGCGTCGAAGAAGATTGGCGTCATCCAGGTGGCCATCTTCGCGATCAGGTACGTCGCGCCATCCAACGTGGCCGCTACCTGATGGGCGGCGGCTACAGACAGTTCCTGAGGTAATTGGGGTGGTTGCGATTGTCTTATTCGAACGCGCAACCTCCATTTCTGAGTGCAATTGTGCGTTGCACAAAACGTGGCAAGCGCCTAGTTCTTCCGCGGCGAATCGCGGCGAAGCACTGGGACCCAACCTTCGTCGATGAGTGCATTCATGCCTTGAGGATCCCGATGACCGTTATGAACCCCGACAAAGCCGGCGCGGCAAGCCTTGAGACTATCGCGCGAAACGGCAGCATGCTGCGTCGCATAGCCGTACGCATTCCGACCTACCTGTCGGATATTCGCGAGAACCCGGCGTGGCTGCCCATGTTCATGTTGGCGCGCACCATGCCGGCACGGAGAATGCACTGGCGTGGTGCAAAGCCGGTCCGAAGGTCGCAAAGAGCCCAGGACACGATGTTTGCCGGTATCAATTGCCAGGACGTTGTCGACGCGCTGCGGATGGATGGGCTTTTTCCCGGCCTCGTCCTGCCAACAATGGTGGCTGAAGATGTAGCCGCATTCGCCAGGTGCACACCTTGTTTCGGCAATTTCGATCGCCGACTCGAATTCATGCCGGCGGAGCATGCGGAGGCTGAGGCGCGGTTTGGCCGTCCGTTGCTCAGCGGTCATTATTTCGAGCGCATTCTGGGCTGTAACTCGGCCGTTGCCATCCAAAACGATCCGCTGCTCATGGATATTGCCGCGCACTATCTCGGCGGCCAGGCGACGCTGATCACAACGCGCGTCTGGTGGAGCTTCCCGACCGGCCAGGCGTCGGACGCCGACAAGAACCTGGCTTCGCTCGGCAAATACCACTTCGATCTGGACGACTGGCGGATGCTGAAGTTCTTTTTCTATCTGGTGCCCGTCGACGAGGGGACCGGCCCGCATGTCTATGTCCGCGGCAGCCATGATCGCCGCGCCCTCAAGCACCAACTTACGCTTGTCGTCAGCCATCCCGCGCAAGAGATTCTGGACGTGTACGGCAAGCAGAGCCCGGTCACGCTGACCGGCGAGGCCGGTTTCGGTTTCGTCGAGGATCCGTTCGGGTTCCATATGGGCACCGTGCCGGCGCACAGGCCACGGCTGATGATGGAAGTTGGCTTCGGGGTTTCTCCTCCATCACGCCGCCGCTTCCATGGCGAGCCTGTGATCCGCTGATTTCGAAAAGTCCCGAAACAGCCTTCCCGGACCACAAGTCTTGTGAGGCAAGATAAGGGTATGCCGCCAATCGATCTGTTCGGCGCCCAAAGCGGTTGTCCGCACATGCCTTGAACTGGGCTGGTGCAATGAGTCTCGCCTTTGCTCCAACCAGCGCATGAATGCCTGCTTAATCGAGGTTAGATGGCAGTGCGCCCCAAGATCCTCCTCGATATCGCCTCAGATGCTCTTCGAAAACCTCCTCTACGGACCGAGTCATCTCGGGTCCCCTTTGCAGTGCCCGGAAGGTGGTGCACAGCCGTATCGTGCTTCGGAATCCTGAATGGATGCGAGGGGCGGTTTTCCTCGGGCGGCGCATGCAACGGTGCCGGCATGACAGCTTCGTCTTGGATCTGATGCTCGGCAACGTCGGCGGTGAAGGCTCTGTTTAGGCGGCTTACCCGGACATGGCCTCAATGCAGGAGATCGGCCATCTCCCTGTTCGAGCACATCATTGGCGATCAGGCGCCTGCGGCCAAGGCAGTTGGCTGATTAGCCGAGCGTATTCGGCTTCAGCCCTGCCATACGACCCGTCAGCCAGCGCAATCAGACGCGTGCGATCAAGGATAACGACCTCTCCTCGCATCGATCGTATCAGACCTTGCCCCTCTAATATTTGCAGCGCTATGGTGACGCCGGGCCGCCTGACACCGAGCATGACTGATAAGAACTCGTGCGTAATCGCCAAGCGGTTTCCGTCCACGCGATCATCACACATCACCAGCCATCTTGAGAGCCTATCGACGATGTTCATCCGGGCATTGCTGAGCGCGGTGAAGCTTGCCTGGAGGTGAAAGTAGTGAACGTAGCGGAGCAGAAAAGTTCGCAGGGTTGGGCTTGTCAAAAGCGCCTTGGTGAAGAGGCCCGCGTCGATAACAAAGGCGCGGGCTTCTAATTGCACGTAACAATCGTGCGTTGATCGGTCATCGCCCATGATAAGCGCTGAGCCGGTCATGCCCTCACAACCAATGATTCCGATCTCAGCTTCAATACCAGGCCGCAGTTCGCCCACCACTGACCCGAGACCGCTCTCGAAGAAGTACACGGTTCTGATTGGTGACCCCGCCACTTCGAGATGCGTCTTCAGTCCAAGGGAGACGCTTTCCAAGTGAGGTTGCAGCAATGCCAAATCTGCCGAGCACATTCGAAGCAGCAGCGAATTGCGATAGATGGAATTTTGGCGGGTGTCGCGTTGCGCGGCAGTGTGAGTTTGTGAACTGGAGTCTGTCATAGCTCCCTCTCCCTATTGGGGCGGTAGCATGTTGATCGCTCACAGCCGACGGACGCCCTTAGAGTTGCCGTCGATGGCACACTGTATGCCTGCGAACCCCGGATGTCCCATTTTTTTAATTAACTGCGTTGGTCGGCGCGAGCCAAGGTTTGGCGCGCCCGCGCTAACACGGCATTCAGATACTCCAGGAATTCGTCATTGCTTTTCGTTGACAAGCCGACTGGTCGAGCGCGAGTCACAATGCGCTCCTGGAGTGAAACCGCTGCCTCATAGTGGTCCACGACCAGCTGATATGAAGCGCCTACCGGGGCGGATTCAAAGGGCTGTGCCATCATCCCAAACGTAGTTCCACAATGATGAGAGTCCATGCCGGCCGCCGCTTCGGTAACAATCCTACAATATGCTCGAGACTGGCCGCGCTCTTTGTTATCCTCCCAGAAATCCAGCAGCCTTGCGTGTCGCAGCTTCGCTTAGCCCAAGGTTTTGACCCGGCCGACCAGTCGAGCTTCAGCCACTCGGCCTTGTCTTCCTTACGTCACTTCGGAACCGGTCCGCCGACCTTGCCCTGCACACGATCCCAGGGCGTTTGCCGCTTGTCGGCCTTGAAGGCTACCATCGCCCGCCCATGATCACCTGCGCAGCTTTGCCGCGTCCGTGTTGCACTCCAATATGTCCATCTGCTTTTGCCCGAAGCATTTGATTTTGCCCCGGTGCGCACTCCGGCTCGACGACGGCTGTCGAAATCAGACTGCTGTGGATGCACTACCATTGACCGGTACTAGGATTCTCGACCTCGCCGATAAGCTCGTCTGTACAGCAAGCGACCTTCCTTCCTGCCTATCCCAATATCAAAAGTCAAACCCGTCCGCAGATGCATATGCCTGGCAGCATGTGTCGGTCTTTGGCCACGCATCTGCGACACCGAAATCAAGTAGCCCGCCATGGCGCGACCCTCAATCTTCCACTTCACGGAGCCTGCCCTGCCATTCAAGGTCAGTCAGCACTTCGGCCTCCACAGTCATATTTTCCGCGAATTCACTGGCATGTTCGGCGAGAAGCTTTCTCGCCGCGACGACCGCTGAACGCTTTCCTTCGCACTTCTCGTGGAACCTGGCTACGCTCTGGCCTACGTGGTCGCCGTTCCATTTTATTACGCCCACTATGGCATACCAGACGCCTTTCCCGGTCCTGCGACGTCGCAGAATTTCGAGTCGCTGATCTGCCACCTGGGCGATGGCTTGATAGAGAAGTTCGTGCTCCGGGCGGTCGGCACCTCTCGAACGAGCCTCATGGGCAAAGCCCTTCAGGCTACGCTCCTTAAGTTCAGCTACTGCGTGCGAAATCTTCCACAGATTTGCGGTAGCCTCGTCGAGTGCGAGCCGAGCATCATAGGTAAGCGGCGGTCGCTTCACCGAAACGCCCTGCGCGGATCTCATCTTGTCCGACTTCACCTTCGGCCAGATGTCTGCGGCAATCCTGTCGAGTTCGGCCTTGCCCACTACCCAGCGGTGCTCCTCCTCAGCCCTCTTCTTGGAGAGCTTTGGCTGAAGTGCCACCACCGTTCCCTTGTTGTCGGAATCATTGAAGGTGGCGCTCATAATGTCGCTAGTCGACCGTGTGAGGCCTTTTCGGATATCGCCCGCAGCATCGAAAACCCAATAGGCTCCTTGGGCATCTAGAATCCGATTCGGCGCGGTGCCTTCGTTCTCAACTATCACCGAGACGACCCGCTGGCGTGTGCCGGCGTATTGCGTGAGAGCGTCCTTTCCGAAGATCATTCCCTCCACAAGCCGCCGCGATAGCCGCAGAGGTTCGCTGTTCTCCGGGAATATGTAGTGACGACTGGACACCCGGCTTCGCTCCTTCGATCGCCGAAACGCGATGGCACATTCATGGTAGGCGGCTGTCTAAAGATTGCAGTATCAAAACTCATTGGCAGCATTTGATCAACTATCGCTCACGCTGCTGGATACGAGCAGCTGTCGCACTTCGCCGGAGAACAAATAAGTCAACCGCGAATTGACTGTGAGAGGGTTGCCCATCACTTCGTCTCTTCCCCGGCGATGCGCTTGACGCAGATCGGGCCGCCCTTCGCCATCGGGGTACATTGCCATTCCGGACCGAAGCCGAAGTTCGTGTTCTTGCCAAGGCCAGGAACGAGCACTGACAAACCGGACCGCAGCGAAGATGGCGCTGGCGGCAACCGGGCTGAAGCCGGGCATGGAGGTGGTCGACCGCCGGCGTGACCAATTGCGAATTCGTCGCCGGCGACGCCTATGAACTCGCTACTCTGGTGTCACGCCCCGCCGACCTCGTCTTCATGGCCAACGCTTTCCATGGCGTCCCGGACCGACCGCGGCTGGCACGTGCCGTGCGCGAGGCGCTCGCCCCCGGCGGGCATTATGCCATCGTCAACTGACACCGGCGCCGCGCGAGACGACGACGGTCCTGGGCGAGCCGCGCGGCCCGCGAAGCGAACTCAGGCTGTCGCCGAGACAGACCATCGCCGATCCAGAAGTCGGCGGCACAATGCTTCTACATGCCGGACTGCCTGACTAGGGCTCGCAGGCCGGTCGTCCGTCCACTGTCCAAGGCCTGCTGGCCTTTCTGAGGCCGTGATCCTGCCGCGGGTGAGTCTGGCGATTCTCATAAGAGCGTCAGGCGCGAATAGAACTTTAGGCCACCACAGCAGCCGACCTATCCATGGGGTGGATGGTAGTGATCACTACAATCAATTGTACCAATATCATGGAATACTACTACAAGGCCGCCACTTAAAGCGGCCGGATGGGTATCCGTCTCGCGTGGGCTGATGCTGCTCGCAAAAATGCGGAGACGAACATGTGCGGGATTGTTGGCATCGTTGGGCAACAGCCGGTGTCGGATCGGTTGATCGGCGCGTTGAAGGGTTTGGAATATCGCGGCTATGATTCCGCCGGCGTTGCGACGATCATCGACGGTGCCTTGCACCGCCGGCGCGCCGAGGGCAAGCTTGTCAATCTCGAGAGGCGACTGAAGGAAGAGCCGCTGAGCGGCAAAGTCGGCATCGGCCACACGCGTTGGGCAACCCACGGGGCCTCGACGGAACGCAATGCGCACCCGCACTTTACCGACGGTGTCGCCGTCGTCCATAACGGCATCATCGAGAATTTCACCGAGCTGAAGGACGAATTGGCGGCGGATGGCGCCGAGTTCCAGACCGACACCGACACCGAGGTCGTTGGGCATCTCTTGGCAAGATACCGCCGCGAGGGCATGAGGCCGCAAGAGGCCACGCGTGCCATGCTGAAACGCGTCAGGGGCGCCTATGCGCTTGCCATCCTCTTCGAAGATGAACCGTCGACCATCACGGCGGCGCGCAACGGACCACCGCTGGCGATCGGTCACGGCGACGGCGAGATGTTCCTGGGCTCCGACGCGATCGCTCTTGCGCCCTTCACCAATGAAATTACCTATCTCATGGACGGCGACTGGGCCATTATCGGCAATTTGGGCGCCCATATCTTCGATATCGACGGCCATCCCGTCGAGCGTCCGCGCCATATCTCCACGGCCGCGGCCGATCTGGCCAACAAGGGCAGCCATCGCCACTTCATGGAGAAGGAAATTTACGAGCAGCCCGAGGTCATCGCCCATGCTCTTCGTCATTACATCAAAATCATAGAGGGTCGTGACATGGTTCCTGGCATCGATTTCGCCAAGGTTCCGAGCTTGGCGATCTCTGCCTGCGGGACCGCCTATCTCGCCGGACTGATCGGAAAATACTGGTTCGAGCGCTATGCGCGCCTGACGGTTGAAATCGACGTTGCGTCTGAATTCCGTTACCGCGAGATCCCTTTGCCGCCGCAGTCCGCGGCTCTTTTCATTTCGCAATCCGGCGAAACCGCCGATACGCTTGCATCGTTGAGGTACTGCAAGGAGCGTGGACTGAAAATTGGCGCTATCGTCAATGCCTGCGAATCGACCATCGCTCGGGAGGCCGATACGGTCTTCCCGATCCTTGCCGGACCGGAGATCGGCGTCGCCTCTACCAAGGCTTTTACCTGCCAGCTTGCCGTTCTAGCCGCACTCGCCATCAGCGCCGCCAGAGCCCGCCGGACCGTCCCCGAAGGCGAGCTGCAGGCACTCGTCAGGAGCCTCGCCGAATTGCCGCGCGTCTTGGGCCAGGTACTCAACAGCATCCAGCCGGAGATCGAGTTCTTGTCGCGCGAACTGTCAAAGTGTCGTGACGTCCTGTATCTCGGCCGTGGCACCAGTTTCCCGCTAGCGATGGAAGGAGCGCTGAAGCTCAAGGAGATTTCCTACATCCATGCCGAAGGCTATGCAGCGGGTGAATTGAAGCACGGGCCAATCGCATTGATAGACGAGAACATGCCGGTGATCGTCATCGCGCCCCATGACCGCTTTTTCGACAAGACCGTCTCCAACATGCAGGAAGTGGCTGCCCGTGGAGGGCGGATTATCCTCATCACCGATAAAAATGGGGCAGCCGCATCGAAACTCGACACCATGCACACGCTCGTGCTGCCGGTAGTCGACGAGATTATCGCGCCAATGATCTTCTCGCTGCCGATACAGCTTCTTGCCTACCACACGGCGCTCTTCATGGGGACAGATGTAGACCAGCCGCGCAATCTCGCAAAATCGGTCACGGTCGAATGATTGTGAACCTGTACAGATGGCGAAGCTCTCGATGGAAAGCTACCCTTTGTCTGGATCCGGATGAAAACCAGATGACCAGTGTTTGCTGGAATTTGGAATCCCTTTTTTCGGCCGGTCGATCGGGGCACAGGGCGATCGAGCTTCCTAGAGCCGACGTCAGCACGCAGCCGGGGGCTTTCAAGAGTGGGTCTTTCGCTCCCCCGCCGGTGGAGATTGGCCGAAGGAAGCAGTGTCCGTACCGGGAGTTCGAGTTGGTGTTCAGAGTTCCAGGGCCCCCTCCTGAGATGGCCTGATCGGCTGTAGCGCATCCGACCTGCGATCCTTCGCGAATAATTCTCGCCGTTGGCTTTCTTGATTAGAAGGAGGTGAGCCGCCATATTCCGACCCAGCTCCTAATTCAGGCGGCCCATTCCATGGATGAGGCCGGTCCGGCTGAATGGACGTCCATTTTTTGATTTGCTTGGTCTGCGCCGCCGGGGGGGTATCTCCCGAGGGAGCTCCCATGTTCTTGGAGATGTTTATGAACGATTCGCGCATTCCCGAACCAGTCTTGACGGCTATGTCGCAGGGGACCCACATCGTCCGCGCTTATCGTGAGCACCTTGGGTATTCGATCGAGGACCTGACGGTCGCGAGCGGGCTTGCCGCTGAGGAAATTCAAAACATCGAGCGAGGTCTGAGGTACAACAAGGGATATCGGGATCGGATAGCGAGATCGCTTTCCATACCTGTGGGAATCCTTGAGGCAGAGTCGCACATTTCGGACGCCGCCTGATCAGTCGGATGATCCGCAATGGGTGGACTACCGCTCTTGTGATGTGAAGCTTGCGGCTGATTGTAGACGCTGATTCCGTTGGGATGCCTCTGGCGCAGTACCGCCAAGAGAATCTCGTCAACTTTCCGATGCAGGAACCCTTCACATGGGCTCGCGAACAACAAGGCGATGTAGCCGCCCGGAGTGCTACGAAACGTGCACGAGGGCATCGGCTCGCGACGAAGGATTGTAACGGCGAACTCTTGGTAGTTCGGCGAGGCGATGCTGGCGCTTGAGCATCAACTCGGCCTACGAGAGTGGCTACTCCTAGGCTGAATCGGCCAACATGGCCGGCATCGCGCCGCTCTGAAAATAACATGGCGGGCATCCTGACGTTTCCGGGTTGACTATGGGTGTTCGAACCACGAAAAGGGGCCGCTCTTCGTGAGTGGCGTGCGCCGGCAGTCTAACCCCAAGCCCCCCCGCCCAGGCTGCCGGCGCGCTTCTAGAAAGATCGAGGTAGGCACTCGCTGCGCTCTGCCCGCCGACACCTTGTGCTTCCTCCAGCGAGTCCAGCGGACCACCATGGGTGTTGCCAGTTCTGGTGCTTACCCACGTCCATTTGCGATCTCGGGTCATTGAGAGTACCGCAAGCACCCTCTCTGCTGGATGGTAACGCGGCTCGCGCCGCCCGTATGCAGCGCAAGCTCCATGCATGAGGTCGTCCCTTCAAAATACTTGATGCAGCTGCGCTTGCGTAGCTCCTTGCATGCGCTCGATGCCAGGAGGAGACCTCTGTCTACGCTCGCATCGATGCAACGCCGTTGATCACCATCATCGCGGCGACCGCTTCGCGGGGGCCGCAGCCGTTTTGGAGCATGACGATCATGCCGGCGCCATCGCAGTGACGCACATGCAAAATTCACAGATGCATTCTCGCCCAATGCTAGGTGCCCAGCATATGTCCGGCATCCCGCAACGCGGCTACGAAGAGACGGGCATTGCCGTTGGCATCCATCTTGGCCTGCATCGACAGGGGCATCCTGTGCCAGCTCTCCAAGGACGCAATGTAATGTGAGAACATACCGTTAACGATGCAATAGTGGGTAACTAGGCCGTGTACATCCAACGCCAGCACGCCGAATTGGCCGCCGTGATATCGGATGGCTGCGACCCGCTGGACCTGCGCGTCACCGTCGATCCGCACGTCGAAAAGCAGGATGCCGCGGCTCCTGGTGGCTATCTCGGCGGCTTTTTCAGCGAAGCTCAACGAGAGCGAGCGGACGCTTTCGACTGCCATCTGTAAAACCATCAAGTTCAGTTCATCCACTGACATAAGGTACCTGTGCGCAAGACATGGGTGATTGCAATCGACCACACCGCTTGTTCACAGATGTCGGCTCATCACCGGTTATTCAGGGTTTGCCGGTCATCTTTGCGGCAAGCCATCCGGGCTCCTTGTACCCTGCAACCGTTGCAGTGGCGTCCCTCGGCGCTCCGAACCGCCAGGCTCTGCTCGTCGAGAACTTTGTCCGCGAGCAGCGGCCGCTTGAGCATTCCGCTGAAGCGTGACGTCTCATCAGTCCGTGTCCTTGCAGCTCACCGCGAGGGCGTTTTGCGCACCGCACGCAAGCGCACGAAACTGGTCTCCGTTCACTTCACAAAATGGTTTTCCTGAAGTACTGGAGCGCAGAGAAATCTCCGGTCGCAGCCTACCCGGTTAAAACAAGGACCCAACGATGAAGACTCTCGTCGTCTGCTCCGGCGGATTGGATTCCGTTACTCTTGCTCACAAGGTGGCAGCGGAGCACCAGCTTACCGGCCTGCTATCGTTCGATTACGGCCAACGGCATAGGAAGGAATTGGGCTTCGCCACCCTTTGCGCGGAGCGCCTGGGCGTCCCGCAGCGAATCATCGATATCCACGAGATCGGCGGCGGCCTTTCCGGCTCCGCGCTGACCGACAATGTGGACGTGCCCGATGGGCACTATGCCGAAGATACGATGAAGGTAACGGTGGTGCCCAACCGGAACGCCATCATGTTGGCCATTGCCTTCGGCCTCGCCGCAGCGCAAGACGCTGACGCGGTGGCGACGGCCGTGCATGGTGGGGATCATATTGTCTATCCCGATTGCCGTCCGGCCTTCATCGATGCTTTCCAGATGATGCAGGACCACGCGCTCGACGGCTACGCGCAGATTCGCCTTTATGCACCCTATGTGAACCTGACGAAGGCGGACATTGTTAGGGATGGAGCCACATACGGCACGCCCTTTGCGCAGACCTGGTCCTGTTACAAGGGCGCCGAGCGTCATTGCGGGAGGTGCGGGACCTGCGTCGAGCGGCGTGAGGCGTTCCACATCGCTGGGCACCCGGACCCAACCGAGTACGAGGACTCCGACTTCTGGCTCGGAGCGCTGCGAAGGACCACCGCGTAATGTTCCGCATCACCAAGGAATTCCACTTCTCAGCCTCGCATCAGCTCACCTCATTGCCACCCGATCACCAATGCGCGCGCCTGCACGGACATAACTACATCGTCGAAGTGGAGCTTTCAGCGGATGGACTGGACGATCACGGCTTCGTGCGCGACTACCACGATTTGGCGCCATTCAAACGCTACATAGACGAGAGCTTCGACCACCGACATCTCAACGACGTGCTGGGACACGAGCAAGTCACGGCGGAATATCTGGCCAGACATTTCTACGACTGGTGCAAGGCACGCCTGAGCGAAACCGCGGCCGTGCGGGTGAGCGAAACGCCGAAAACCTGGGCGGAATACCGGCCATGACCAATACGCATCCCGCAATCCGCGTTAGCGAGATTTTCGGGCCGACGATCCAGGGCGAGGGCGTGCTCATAGGTTTGCCGACGATCTTCGTCAGAACCGGCGGGTGTGACTTTCGCTGTTCCTGGTGCGACAGCCTGCATGCTGTGGACAATCAATTCCGCCATGAATGGGAGATGATGTCCGTCGGCGCGGTGTGGAAAAATGTGCTTGCGCTTTCCGGTGGCCGCCCGCTTATGGTGTCACTGTCAGGCGGCAATCCGGCCATCCAGCCGCTCGGCGCGCTCATCGACCGAGGCCATGGTGACGGTTACCGTTTTGCGCTGGAAACCCAAGGTTCGCTTGCCAGGGACTGGTTTGCGCACCTTGACGTGCTGATCCTCAGCCCAAAGCCGCCGTCAAGCCAAATGACGACAGATTGGGCCGCTGTCGAGGCGTGCCTCCAGGCGGCACAAGGCAAGCCCCAAATCGTGCTCAAGCTCATTGTTTTCGACGAAAGGGACTACGCCTACGCGAAAGACGCCGCTGCGCAATTTCCGCAACTTCCGATCTATCTGCAACCCGGCAATCACACGCCGCCACACCCGGCAAATGATGACGCGCCCGTCGACCTTGACGGAATATTGAAGCGCATGGAGTGGCTGGTTGACAGCGTGACCCGCGACAAATGGTTCGAAGCCCGCGTGCTACCGCAGCTGCACGTTATGCTCTGGGGTAACAAGAGAGCCGTCTAGGCCAAGCCCTTTCCGCCGGAACTGCACCGGCATATTCGGGTGAACGGGTGGTTCAACGTTGACCGCGCTGCCGGGGTGCTTGCGGACTTCTGCCACCGGCCCAAGTGTTGTCAGCCGCTTGCACGGCACCTTGCATTCTCCTTGCAAGGTCGAAGGGAGCTGTCGCCGACAACCATGATCTCACAGGCAGGGCATGAGCGGGCGACATCGTCGCCATGCCAAGACGCGTCTGGTCCGCTTCGAACCGTCTCGGCCGACGGTCGCCGGTCAACAGTGGAAAACGATCGCAATCGGTTCACGATCGAGTGAGAGCCATGACCGTTCCTCTGCGGTGCTCAGACTGCCGCCGAGTGCCTGGCCGTTCCAGTTTCGAAATATTTGTCGAACCTGGCCGCGATGCTTCGGACGAAAGGGCGACTTTCAGCCGGCACAACGAATCTGTCGCCATCAAGTTCAAGCAATCGAACCGGATCGTGGAGGGCCATGGAACTTGACTGAAGGAGGAGCCTCTGGCCGGCCTCGCCGAAGCGTTCCACCAGATCGATGGCCGAGAAGGCGAAGTCGCACATCAAACGTTCGATGATCCAGCCGCGAACGCGGTCGTCGTTGGAAAGTGCGATACCCCGAACAGCGGCCAGCCCGCCGTCATCAACCGTGCATCGATATTCGCTGGTCGAAGGCATGTTCTGCGCATAGCCCTGCCGAAACTGGCTGATGGACGATGGGCCTAGCCCAATCAAGGTTTCGCAGCAATCGTCGGTGTAACCCTGAAAGTTCCGGTGCAGTGTTCCGGCGCGGGCGGCAAGGGCCAGGGCATCGCCGGGTTTGGCGAAATGGTCGAGGCCGATTGCTTCGTACCCCTGGTCCACGATCGCCCGCGCCGCCAGTTGCAATTGAGCAAATCTCTCCGCGGGACCGGGCAGCCATGCCTCGTCTATCATGGTCTGATGTTTCTTGAACCACGGCACATGGGCGTAGCCAAAAAGCACTATCCTGTCGGGTTCCAAGGTCAGCGCCTGCGCGACGGTGGAGGAGACGCTCTCCCTCGTCTGGTGCGGCAAGCCGTAGAGCAGGTCTAGATTGACCGATTCGACGCCGCGCGAACGAACACCGTCGACTACCGCTTTGGTCTGCAAAAAGCTCTGCTCGCGGTTGATTGCCTTCTGAACCTTCGGATCGAAGTCCTGGACGCCGAGGCTCGCACGGGTCGTGCCGATTTCGGCAAGCGCATCGAGGCGGGCATCGTCCATATCATTGGGTTCGATTTCAACGCTGATCTTGGCGCCGGGAAGAAAGGCGAAGCTGTTGCGCAGGACGCTTCCCAGCGCCACAATATCCTCAGGTTCCAGCATCGTCGGGGAACCGCCGCCGAAATGAACCGCGCGAACTCGGCCCTTGCCGGTAACAAGGCCGCCAACCGTGGCGATCTCCGCATACAGCGAGCGCAGATAAGCGGCCACCGGCTCGTAGTGGCGGGTCTGTTTGGTATGGCACGCGCAGAACCAGCAGAGCCTGTCGCAATAGGGAATATGCAGGTAAAGCGATATCTCGTCACCACCTTCGAGCGCCTCCAACCAGCCTCGGTAAACGACGGCATCGACGCCCGCATGGAAATGGGGCGCAGTCGGATAACTGGTATAGCGCGGGACGTTCTCGCCAAATCTGGCAGCTAGCTTTTGTCGCATGTCGTGGTCCACCGTGTTTGCGTCGCCCGAACTGTGGATGCTTGGATGAGCCTAAGCCCTGATTTCGATCAACCTTCAGCACGGACAAACTGCCGCAAGGATTTTTCTACCGTGGATTGCTATCCTGCCCGCACTGGACCGGTAGAGCGATCGAATGACATTACGGCAGGATATTCACAGTTCCGGCATTCCCGTTCTTTGCCTGCCTTGCGAGGCACGGCGCCGCGGTGTCTGTGGCGCGCTCGAGCCAGACGATTTGGCTCAGCTCGCCAAGACGTCGTCGCGGCACAATATCGAGCCGGGGGTCGAACTGATCGGCGACGCCGAGGCGGTGGACTGTTATTCAAACGTGCTTTCAGGCGTGGTGAAGCTCACGAAGAGCCTTTCGGACGGCCGCCAGCAGATCGTCGGTCTCCAGTTCGCGCCGGATTTTCTGGGACGGCCCTTCAAGATGAAAAGTGCGATCAATGCGGAAGCGGCAACAGCTGTCTCGCTGTGCTCGTTTCCGAGAGCGGCCATCGAACGGATGATGAAGCAGTCACCCGAATTTGTGCATCGCCTGCTCAAGCAGGCGCTGAACGAACTTGACGGGGCCCGCGAATGGATGGTGACTCTGGGGCGCAAGACCGCACCAGAGAAGGTGGCGAGCTTTCTCCTCATGATTGCCCGGAACATCGACTCCAATGTTGACCCGGCGGCTAGGTCGGCGTGCTTCGAGCTGCCGATGACGCGTGCCGACATCTCTGATTTCCTTGGAATCACAAACGAGACCGTGAGCCGTCAGCTGACCAGCCTGAGAATGGACGGCGTGATTCGGATCGAGAACAACCGCCGCGTCACCGTGGACAGCATGAGCCGGCTGGAACGGCGCTGCGGCGGCCAAGGCGCAACAGCCGTTTGAATGACACGAAGCTGCATGGCCCACGCCACTTACTTCATTCGGGGCAGGGCATGCTCGCGTTGGGCTCAGAAGACATCGCGCAGCGACAGCCCGTTCTAATTCCGATCGTATGCGCCAGTTGCGTTTCGGCTCGTCGGCGAAGCATCCACACTTGGCCGAAGTCAATATGCCTCATACGCAGGCGAAAATCGCGTCCAAACCATAAATGTAACGAAGGCAGCGCAACGCTGGCGCTGGCTGTTCCAAGGCATTGAAACGATCGACGTTCGGTAAGGCATCGGCCTGCTTACCAGCGTCACAGAAGGTGCGCTTCCCCACACGCCCGCGATCGCCTCCATACCCGGGCCCCAACTGGGGACGCCGGGCCTGTCCATAAACCGGCGGCCGCTGCTGCACTTCCACATTCCCACACAGTCTGATCGCACCGAACTCGATGCTGCTCGAAGCAAAATGGTGCGGCTCTGACATGGATCAGGGCGAGCAGGCGACGGCTGCGCAATAAGGCACCGCGGTTTGGCATCCGCCGGAATTGGAAATCGGGGCTTGCGATGAAATTCGGCAAAGAAATCGTGCTTCTAAGCCTGTTCGCATTCGCGGCTTTGGTGGCCGCTGGCGCTGGGGTGGATGAACCCTTTCGCCAGCATATGTGGGTCTTGTTCTTCGCCTTGGCTGGCTTCACTGCGATCCTGTTGCGCAACACTGAGTTCAAGCCTGCCGCGCCGATCGACCCGTCCGCTTACATGGACGGGCCAATCCGCTTTGGCGCCATCGCCACCATGTTCTGGGGTGTCATCGGCATGCTTGTCGGCGTGGTCATCGCGCTGCAGCTTGCCTATCCCGATCTCAACATCCAGCCCTGGTTCAACTTTGGCCGTTTGCGGCCACTGCATACGTCGGGAGTCGTCTTCGCCTTCGGCGGCAACGCGCTGCTTTGCACGTCTCTCTATGTCGTGCAACGCACCTGCCGCGCCCGGCTGTTCGGCGGCGATCTCGGCTGGTTCGTGTTCTGGGGCTACCAGCTCTTCATCGTCATGGCAGCGACTGGCTACCTGCTCGGCATCACCGAGAGCCGCGAATACGCCGAGCCCGAATGGTATGTGGACATCTGGCTGACCATTGTCTGGGTCGCCTATCTCATCCTGTTCCTCGGCACGATCCTGAAGCGCAAGGAACCCCACATCTACGTCGCTAACTGGTTCTACCTGTCCTTCATCGTCACCATCGCGATGCTGCATGTGGTCAACAACCTCTCCATGCCCGCCTCCTTCCTGGGCTCGAAGAGCTATTCGGCTTTCTCCGGGGTCCAGGACGCTCTGACGCAATGGTGGTATGGCCACAACGCCGTGGGCTTCTTTCTGACCGCCGGCTTTCTCGGCATGATGTATTATTTCGTACCCAAGCAGGCGAACCGGCCGGTCTATTCCTACCGGCTGTCGATCGTCCATTTCTGGGCAATCATCTTTCTCTACATCTGGGCTGGACCCCATCATTTGCACTACACCGCCTTGCCCGATTGGGCGCAGACGCTCGGCATGGTGTTCTCGATCATGCTGTGGATGCCGTCATGGGGCGGCATGATCAATGGCCTGATGACGCTGTCGGGCGCCTGGGACAAGCTCCGCACCGATCCGATCATCCGCATGATGGTGATGGCCATCGCCTTCTACGGCATGTCCACCTTCGAGGGCCCGATGATGTCGATCAAGACGGTCAACTCGCTGTCGCACTATACCGACTGGACCATCGGACACGTCCATTCGGGCGCACTCGGCTGGGTTGGCATGATCTCGTTCGGCGCGCTTTATTACATGGTGCCGAAGCTGTGGAACCGTGAACGGCTCTACTCGCTGCGCCTCGTTACCTGGCACTTCTGGCTGGCGACGCTCGGCATCGTTGTCTACGCGTCGGTCATGTGGGTGTCCGGCATCATGCAGGGCCTGATGTGGCGCGAATACGACGAGCAGGGCTTCCTGGTCTACTCCTTCGCCGAAACCGTGGCCGCCATGCACCCCTACTACATCATGCGCGCCATCGGCGGAGCCATGTACCTGTCCGGCGCCCTGATCATGGCCTGGAACATCGCCATGACCATCCTTGGCTACCGGCGCGAGGAGGATCCGATGCCCGGCTCCGTTCCCGCCCTCCAGCTTGCGCGATGATGAGACAGAAAATGAGGTTGATGAACAGACACGCGGTCATCGAGAAGAACGCTACACTTCTTCTCGTCGGGTCGCTGCTGGTCGTGACAATCGGCGGCATCGTCGAGATCGCGCCGCTCTTCTATCTCGACAACACGATCGAGAAGGTCGAAGGCATGCGGCCCTACTCGCCGCTCGAACTGGTCGGGCGCAACATCTATGTGCGTGAGGGATGCTATCTATGCCATAGCCAGATGATCCGCCCGTTCCGTGACGAGGTCGAGCGCTATGGGCATTACAGCCTGGCGGCCGAGTCGATGTATGATCATCCCTTCCAGTGGGGATCGAAGCGCACCGGACCGGACCTCGCTCGGGTTGGCGATCGCTACTCAAATCTTTGGCATGTCGAGCACCTCACGGACCCTCGCTCCGTGGTGCCGGAATCCATCATGCCGAGCTATGGCTTTCTGAAGGATACGCCGATCGCGGTGAAGGATTTCTCGACGCATCTGGTTGCCAACAGGCGCGTCGGTGTCCCTTACACCGATGACATGATCGCTAACGCCAATGCCGATCTGATGGCGCAGGCCGATCCCAACGCCGACACGTCCGGCCTCGAGGCCCGCTACCCCAAGGCCAGGATAGGCGATTTCGACGGTGATCCGCAGCAAGTCACCGAAATGGACGCCCTGGTTTCTTATCTCCAGATGCTCGGCACGCTTGTCGATTTCAAGAACTACGATGAGACCGCGGGCTACCGCTGAGGACAATGGCGATGACGTACAATTTCATGCGGGAGTTTGCCGACAGCTGGGGCCTGCTTGCCATGGCTCTTTTCTTCATCGGATCCGTTGCCTTTGCACTTCGTCCCGGCAGCCGCGGGCAAGCCGGCGAAGCAGCTCAAATTCCTCTGAAGGAGGACTGATCATGAGCAGCGATCACATTGACGAGGTTTCCGGCATCTCGACGACCGGTCATGAGTGGGACGGCATTCGCGAGCTCAACAACCCGCTCCCGCACTGGTGGGTCATCACCTTCTACATCACCATCGTCTGGGCGATCGGTTACACAATTGCCTACCCGGCATGGCCGCTGTTGCACTCCGCGACAAAGGGCGTACTTGGCTATTCCAGCCGCAACGAAGTCAAGAACGAGTTGTCCGCGGCCGAAGCGGCAAAGGGCAAATATGTCGCCGCAATAGAGTCGAAAAGTGTTTCGGAGATTGCTGCGGATGACACGCTGCGCGAATTCGCCGTCGCTGCCGGCGCCGCCGCGTTCAAGGTCAATTGCGTGCAGTGCCACGGTTCCGGCGCCCAGGGGTCCAAGGGCTTTCCGAACCTAAATGACGACGACTGGCTGTGGGGCGGCGAGGTGGACCAGATCCAGCAGACGATCGCTCATGGCATCCGCTTCGCCTCCGACCCGGCTACGCGCCTGTCGGAAATGCCGGCCTTTGGCGACATCATCACCGCCGATCAGATCAAACAGGTCAGCACCTACGTTGCCAGCCTGTCCGGCACTGTCGGCGATCAATCGTTGGTCGCGCCCGGCGCCAAGGTCTTCGCCGAAAATTGCGTGGCCTGTCACGGCGACAATGCAAAAGGCAACAAGGAACTCGGCGCTCCAGATCTGACCGACGCCATCTGGCTCTACGGGTCAGGCGAAGCGGCCATCGCCGCCCAGGTCACCGCGCCGAAACAGGGCGTGATGCCGGCCTGGGGCGCGCGCCTCGGCGAGACCAAGGTCAAGGAACTGGCGGTCTACATCCATTCGCTTGGCGGCGGAGAATAGGAGCAGAAGCCTATTCTCGTCCTCCCCCTCCCGCCAAGCGACGAGGCCCGGCGCAAGCCGGGCCTCGGCATCATCCAGAACCGATGAGTCGGTTTCCGGCGAAATCGTCGCTGGTGACTGGAGCTTCTCGTGCTTGATAACACGCAAATAGAAAGGATCGAACCCACGCCGGTCAACTCCGCCAAGGTGCGTCAGCCAATGTACGCCGCGCGCAAGAAGATCTTCCCGAAGCGGGCCTCGGGCAGCTTTCGTCAGTTCAAATGGCTGGTGATGGCCGTCACGCTCGGCATCTACTATCTGACGCCGTGGCTGCGCTGGGACCGTGGCCCGTTTGCGCCGGACCAGGCCGTGCTGCTCGATGTCGCCAACCGGCGTTTCTACTTCTTCTTCATCGAGATTTGGCCGCAGGAATTCTATTATGTGGCAGGCCTTCTGGTCATGGCCGGCGTCGGTCTTTTCCTGATCACGTCGACTGTCGGGCGCGCCTGGTGCGGCTATATATGTCCGCAGACGGTATGGGTCGATCTGTTTCTGGTCGTCGAGCGCGCGATAGAGGGCGACCGCAACGCCCGCATGAAGCTGGATGCAGGTCCCTGGACCGCGCGCAAGCTCGTGCTGCGGGTGTCGAAACACGCCATCTGGCTGATCATAGGCGCGCTGACGGGCGGCGCGTGGATCTTTTATTTCGGTGACGCGCCCAGCCTGCTTGGCGAACTCTTCACCGGCACGGCAGCCCCCGTCGCCTACATCACCGTCGCCGTGCTGACGGCAACGACCTACACGTTCGGCGGGCTGATGCGCGAGCAGGTCTGCACCTATATGTGCCCATGGCCGCGCATCCAGGCAGCGATGCTCGACGAAAGTTCGCTCACCGTCACCTATAATGACTGGCGCGGCGAACCGCGTTCGCGTCATGCGAAGAAGGTGCAAGCTGCAGGGCAGCCAGTCGGCGATTGCGTCGACTGCAATGCCTGCGTCGCCGTCTGTCCGATGGGGATCGACATTCGCGATGGCCAGCAGCTCGAATGCATAACCTGCGCGCTCTGCATCGACGCCTGTGACGGCGTCATGGACAAGCTCGGCAAGGAGCGTGGGCTGATCGCCTATGCGACGCTCTCCGACTACAACGCCAACATGATGCTGGCGACTGCAGGCGGGTCCAGCTCGGTCAATCCATCGCTGATCAGGACCGCTGGTGGCACTTTCTCCGACAAAGTGGCGCATTTTCACATCCGCAAGATCTTTCGGCCGCGCACCTACGTCTACATGGGCTTGTGGTCGCTGATCGGCCTGGGCCTCCTCTACTCGCTGCTGACGCGCGACCGGCTCGAAATCAATGTCCTGCACGACCGCAATCCACAATTCGTGACGCTCTCCGACGGCTCGATCCGCAACGGCTACACCGTCAAGCTGCTCAACATGATCCCCGAGCCGAGGACGATCGTCGTAACCATGCAGGGCCTTGAAGGCGCTGACATGGTCGTCGTCGGCGACGACATCCCCGCAGGCCGCTCCTTCGCCATCCCGGTCGAACCCGATCGCCTGAAAATGCTGAGGGTCTTCGTTCGCCAGCCGGCGGACCAGATCCGCGCTCCGGCACAGACCTTCAAGTTCCGCGTCGAGGACAGAGCCAGCTTCGAGTCGAACGAGTACACCGCCACCTTCAACGCGCCGGAGACTGCCAGATGAGCGCCAGAACACAAAAAACCCGCGAATTCACCGGCAGGCACATGTTGGCCATCATCCTGGCCTTTTTCGGTGTGGTCATCGCGGTCAATCTGACCATGGCGACGCTTGCCAACACGAGCTGGACCGGCCTGGTCGTCGAAAACACCTATGTGGCGAGCCAGCAGTTCAACAGGAAGGCCGAGGAAGGGCGGGCGCAGGCAGCCCTCGGCTGGACCGGCAAGCTGACCATCGCATCGGGTGAAGTCCGCTACGGCCTCATCGACGCCGCCGGCAAACCGGTTCCCTTGCATGGCGTGAAGGCGCTGTTTCGCCATCCCGCTTACGAAAAAGAGGATGAATCCATCAAGCTCGTCCTCGCCTCGGGTCAGGAATTCGCCGCCCAGCATATGCCGAAGGACGGTGTCTGGATCGTCGAAATCGACGCCGATGCCGGTCTGGCAAGACCATATCGCGACGTGCGCAGGATCATGATTTCCCATGGAGCGCTGAAGTGAGCTGCTGCGCGCCGGGCGCCGAAATGGCGCTGGATTTGGTCAGCGCCACCTCGGTCCTGCCGTCCAGCCAGGAAATCAGGCTGGCGAGCCGATCGCTTGGCGATGATCTTCGTCAGACCGATCTTTCGGTCCCCACGGTTCATTGCGCGGCCTGCATCCAGGCGATCGAGACAGCACTGGGAAAGCTCGATCAAGTGGAGAGCGCTCGTGTCAACCTGTCGACGAAGCGGGTCGCGGTCCGCTGGCGTGGAAACCAGGTACCACCATTCGTCGCCGCGCTGGGACGGCTGGGCTACGAGGCGCATCTGTTCGACCCGGAGATCGACAACAAGGACAAGACGCTTTCGGAGCTGATCCGCGCCGTTGCTGTCGCCGGCTTTGCGGCGGGCAACATCATGCTGCTTTCGGTCTCTGTCTGGTCCGGTGCTGAAGGCGCTACCCGCGACCTGTTCCACTGGGTCTCGGCGCTTATCGCCATCCCGCCACTGGCCTTCGCCGGCGGCATCTTCTTCCGCTCGGCCTGGAATGCGCTGCGTCACGGCCGCATGAACATGGACGTGCCGATCGCGGTCGGGGTGTCGCTGGCCTACGCCATGAGCCTCTATGAGACGATCAACCATGGCGACCACGCTTATTTCGATGCATCGGTGTCGCTGCTGTTCTTCCTGTTGATCGGCCGCACGTTGGATCACGTCATGCGGGAGCGTGCCCGGACCGCCGTGAAAGGCCTGTCCCAGTTGGCCGCACGTGGCGCCATGGTGCTGCGCGGCGATGGTGCACGCGACTATCTGCCGGTTGGCGAGATCGAACTTGGCATGCTGCTGTTGATCGCTGCCGGCGAGAGAATCCCCGTCGACGGCAAAATCTTTCAAGGGGCATCGGATCTGGACTGTTCGCTTGTCTCGGGCGAGAGCACGCCCCGAAACGTGGCGCCAGGCGAAGCCGTGCAGGCTGGTGTCCTCAACCTAACCGGCCCGCTGACGATTGAGGCCACAGCCGCCGCGAAGGATTCGTTCCTGGCGGAAATGGTACGCCTGATGGAAGCCTCCGAAGGTGGTCGCGCACGCTACCGCCGGATCGCCGATCGCGTTTCAGCGCTCTATGCTCCGGTGGTGCATCTCACCGCCTTCGTGACCTTCCTTGGCTGGATGGCGGCGACCGGCGACTGGCACCGGGCAATAACCATCGCCATTGCCGTTCTGATCATCACATGCCCGTGCGCGCTCGGCCTCGCCGTACCGATCGTTCAGGTGGTCGCGGCGCGGCGCCTGTTCGAGAGCGGCATCATGGTCAAGGACGGTTCGGCCATGGAGCGCCTGGCGACGATTGATAGAGCGGTGTTCGACAAGACCGGAACGCTCACGCTTGGACAGCCCCGGCTCGTCAATGCGTCGTCGATCGATCCGGCCATGCTGGCAATCGCGGGAGACATGGCTGCGCACTCGCGTCACCCGTTTTCAAAGGCCATAGCCGGTTTTGCCCGCCTTGGCGGGCAGCACAAATTCGATGGCGTCACCGAGCACCCGGGTTTCGGGATCGAAGCCACAGCCGCCGGTAGTACCTGGCGGCTGGGCCGGCGCGGATGGGCTGCATGGAAGGCCCGCACCGGCGGCGAAGGCAAACATGGCTATGGCGGAACGGTGCTGACAAAAGACGGGTTCATTGTCGCGACCTTCGATTTTGAGGACGCGCTGCGCGCCGACGCCAGGGCGGCGATTGGGCAATTGAGCCATGCTGGGGTGTCGGTGGAAATGCTGTCGGGCGATACCGCGGGCGCCTGCGGCGAAGTTGCAAAAATGCTGGGTGTCGACATTTTTATTCCGTGCCTGCTGCCGTCCGGCAAGGTCGAACGCATTGAGACGGCGGCGAAAGACGGACACAGGGTTCTGATGGTTGGCGACGGTCTCAACGACACGCCTGCGCTGAGCGCTGCGCATGTCTCGATCGCTCCTGCCACCGCCGCCGACATTGGCCGCAACGCGGCCGATTTCGTATTCCTGCGCGAAAGCCTTCTGGCAGTGCCTCTCGCGCTGGATGTCTCGCGCAAGGCGGGAAGCCTGATCCGACAGAACATAACAATTGCGATCGTTTATAATGCTGTTGCCGTGCCGATCGCCATTCTGGGCCATGTTACGCCTCTTATCGCCGCGGTCGCGATGTCAGCCTCGTCATTGCTCGTGGTTGGAAATGCCATGCGTCTGCAAGGCTTCGCAACGGGTGCGTCGTCCGCGATTGCGCGGCAAGACAGGCCCGCGCGGGCCGGCGCCTTGGCTCAATCGTCATGACGACGCTCGTCTACCTCATCCCCGTAGCGCTATTCCTTGGCGCACTCGGCCTGTCCGGCTTCCTTTGGGCGTTGAGAAGCGGCCAGTACGAGGATCTCGATGGCGCGGCGGAGCGCATTCTCATCGACAGCGACGACGGCGCGGAGAATGCCACTCGTTCCAAGTGACTCAGATCAACGCGCCGCGGGTCGGGATGTCCTATCGTCGTCCGACGAAAGATCAGGAGGGTTAGGATGCAAGCCGAATCCTTAATGACAAAGCCAGTCATCACGACGCATGCGAACGCGACGATCGCCGAAGCGGTCATGCTTTCAAGCAAAGTCAGCTGCCTGCCAGTAACGACCAGCGACGGCACCTTGGTTGGCATTGTAAGCAAAAGCGACTTCTTGCGCCGAGAGGAACTCGGAACCCAGCGTGTGCGTCCGCGATGGCTGGAGCTTGATCTTGGCCCGGGCACAACCGCCAATGACTATGTGTGCGCTCGAATGGACGGATCATCCATCAGGTGATGACCACACACCTCATCTCGGCGCCTCCTGTCGACCTCATGATGCAACACCGCATCAACAATGTCCCGATTGTCGATCGGGAAAGGGTCGTCGGCATCATCACGCGAACTGATTTGCTGCTTGTCCTGATCCGCCATGCCGAAACAGGGAACCACGCCACCCGATGACGAACTGATCCGCAAGGCTATCCTTGCCGAACTGCAGCCACAAACCTGAGCGGTGGGACTTGATCGATGTGAGGGTCAGCGACGGCCTTGTCGAACTGAAGGGGGCGATTGTCGACGAGCGTCAGCGGAAGGCAGCGATCGTTGCGGCTGAGAAGGTTGCCGGCGTCGGGCAAGTCAAGGACCGCCTCCTCCTCAGAACGGATCCGTTCTCAGTGATGGTTTCATAGCTGCGAAAAAAGCGGGGACGCCAAGCAGAGTCCCTTTGGTTTGCTCCCTTCCCACATCATTTGGACATGAGGCCGTCGGCGAGTTCCTTCGGCGTCTAGCGCGTTATGGTCGGAGAGCACGCTGTCGGCAGCAAGACGCCCGTCCTGACGGAAATGGGATGGCCGCTGCCTGTTTTGGTGGGGCTTGGACCGGGGCTTCCTGTGGATCTTGAAGAGCGGCCAATACGAAGATCTCGACGGCTCCGCCGAGCGGGTCCTTATCGATCGGGAAGAGCCGCGAGGCTGAACCGGTTGGCGGCGCCAACGACTGTGCGGATGCTGGTCGTCAGTCGACCGAATCTTTGCTGGCGATTGCCCGCGTCATGACGATATCGGCGCGCGTGCGAAGAACGGATCAGCCACAATGCGTTGCCGAACCTTTGGCCAGGAGGGGCACGCGATTGGGAAGCCGACCATTCAGAATGCCCAGACATGCAGACGTTTTCACGGCAATCGACCACTCGACCGTGAACCCGCCGCTGCCGGGTTTGTCGAGCCTGGTTGATCCAGATCAGCGTTATCTCTTCATCGGCATGGTTTCATTGACCAGGCTTCCAACGGAGAACGCATGTCTATCGAGTTGGGGAGATGAGCGGCAAACCGTGGGTGATTGCGATGCTTCAAAAGCGCTTCGTATCGAAGATAGCCGCTTTGGCGGCACGCTGATGGCCGGCTATGTCGACACATTCGACATCATTGTCGTCGGAGCTGGGCCGGTCGGACTTGCCTTCGCAGCATCGCTCGCCTGGAGCCGACTCAAGGTGGCAGTGGTTGAACGGCAGTCGCTCGACAGCCTGGCGAATCCGGCTTTCGACGGTCGCGAGATCGCGCTGACCCACGCATCAGTGAGAATCCTTCGCGAGCTCGGCGCCTGGGATGCCATCCCCGCATCGGACAAATCACCGCTTCATGGCGCGCGCGTGCTCAACGGATCCAGCCCTTTCGCCCTGAGCTTCGATGCTCCCAGCGGATCTGGGGAACCACTCGGATTTCTGGTCCCAAATTGTCGGATCCGCGATGCCCTGTTCAAAATTGTCCACTTCCAGGATCATGCCCGGCTGCTGTGCGGCAACTCGGTCGTCAATGCAACAAATAGCGAAGACGAGGCGGTCATAACGCTTTCTGATGGCAGGCAATTGGCCGCTCGGCTGCTCGTAGCAGCGGATTCGCGTTTGTCCGCGATGCGCGACCTGCTCGGCATTGGCGCCAACATCCATCCGCTTGGCCACTCCATGCTGATTTGCCGAGTGAGGCACGAGCGCGTCCATCACCAGATCGCGGTCGAATGGTTCGACCACCATCAGACCATAGCGATGTTGCCGCTCATGGAAGGCGTGTCGTCGCTGCTTCTGACTTTGCGCTCAAGCGAGGCCGACAGACTGTCTGCTCTCGATGACGAATTGTTCCGCATGGAATTGATGAACCGGTGTCGAGGACGCCTCGGGCAGATGACCCTGGCAAGCACCCGCCATGCCTATCCGCTGGTCACGACCTGGGCGCACAAGTTCTCGGCTCCGAGTGCGGCACTGATCGGCGATGCTGCCATCGGCATGCACCCGGTGACCGCGCATGGCTTCAACATCGGCCTCAGCGGCCAGAAGCAACTCGCTCATAAAATACTGACAGCATGTCGCGCCCGCCGCGACATTGCCGATCCCGACATGCTCGGCAGATACGAAAGCCGGCTGCGGCTGTCGGCGGGGCCGCTCTATCATGCCACCAACATGCTTGTCGGTCTCTACTCAAGCGAGCACCCGGCGGCACGGCTTGCAAGACATGCTGGGCTCCGCTTTGCCCAACATCTTCCCTTTGTCCGCCATGGCATTTCGGCCATGCTCAGGCGGTGAATCGCACAGAGCGCTGCCGCTCTGGAACGCTGTCTCGGCGAGGCTTCCTTGTCTTGCTGGCGCGCGTCGTCGCGGGGCAAGGCTGTCTCCTGGTGACGTTGCCGATCATGGCATGATTCGGATCAAGGCACGCGCGCGGGCGAAGCCTTGATGATTCGGCAATGCAAGCCAAAGGTGTGACCCGAAGCATGGTGAGCGCACTGGTTACCCTCGCTGGGTAGTTAACCCGTCCTTCAGTGGGCTTGCATAGATTTGGTCCTCGCGAACAACGACGCAAGCAAGCTGGTCCATTCATGGCACCCCTAAAGGAAGAAGAATCGCTGGAGGCCAAAATCCGTCAGGATCAGCTTGCTGACCTGAGGGCCGGGCTCTTCGTGTCGATGCCGATAAGCGCGATCCTGTCAGGCCTGATTTGCGCGGTGCAGGCCCTTTCTGGCGGCGGCTTTGCCGCTGCAAGCTGGTTCCTGGTCGTCAATGCGCTAAATGCCGCCCGGCTTGCACTCGCCCGTTTTCAGCTAAAGGAAACGGGGCGCCATCAGGATTTGCTTGGCGTTTTGCCGCGCCTTCGCATGTTTGGCGTCCTTGCCCTTCTGGCAGGGTTTGCCTGGTCCTTCCCGGCCGTGCTGACTGTTGGATACACAACACCACAAGCACCGATGCATCTGGTCATACTGGCGGGCATTTCAGCTGGTGCGGTTACATATGGCAGTTCGTATGCCGCGGCGGCGACCAGCTTCATCACACCTCCACTCCTCATCACGGTGGCGTGCCTTTTGGCGAAAGGCAATTTTGAACGCTACATTCTGGCTTTCACCGTTCTGCTCTTCATGGGCGGCTTGGTCCGAGCTTCGTTTGTTGGGCAGGCGCGCTTCCGCGAAGCAAGCCGCCTGAGACATGAGGCAGAGCGATTCGCGTCGGAAATGGAGCGCAACTCCAGGGAGGACCATCTGACCGCCCTTCTCAACAGGCGGGGCCTTGAACACGCCATCGGTCGGTTCAAGACCGCGGATGGCCCCTTCGTGGCAATGCTGATTGATCTGGACGGCTTCAAATCTGTCAACGACACCTACGGTCACAGGACCGGTGATGAACTGCTTGTCATGATCGCCCGCCGCATAGAGCAGGAAGCACCCGAAGGCTCAACGCTCGCTCGTATCGGCGGCGATGAATTCGTGCTGGTTTTTCCCTCAACGAGAGCTTCGCTTTCTGCCAGTGATCTCGCCTCCAATATCATAGCCAAAATTGCTCGCCCCTATATCGAGGTCGCGTCCGTTCGGGTCGGGGCATCGATAGGGATATACTTGGCGCAGACGCCGAGCCTGACTGAAATGTTGTTGCGGGCGGATATCGCCCTGTATACGGCCAAGCGCCATGGCAGGAACGAATTTTGCCTGTTCGATGCCGAACTCGACAGGGAACTGCAACGTCGCCAGTCGATCGAACGGGATCTTCATTCGGCGATAAAGACGGGAAGATTGCAACCTTGGTTCCAGCCGATCGTGAAACTCGAAACCGAGACGGTGGTCGGTTTTGAAGCCTTGCTGAGATGGTCCCATCCGACGCATGGTGCCATCTCTCCACCCGAAATCATCACGGCCGCACGCGAAACCGGAATGCTTCAGCTGCTGACGCAAACCGTATTCGCCGACTGTTGTGCTTTTATCGACGGCTTGGTGAAAGCTGACTGTCGTAACATTCGTGTGGCGATGAATGTTTCCCCTCGCGAACTGGAAGCCGGCGATATCGACGACATGGTTCTGGATGGTCTGGCGGCAAGAGGCCTGCCTGCGACGATGTTCGAAATCGAGATTACCGAAGAATCGCCGGTGGACCCGGACAGAGTGGATGAAAAGCTCGGACGGCTTTCACATGCCGGTATTTCCATCGCGCTCGATGACTTCGGCACCGGCTTTTCTACCTTGGCATCTCTCAAGGACCGTCGGATACGCAAGGTGAAAATAGACCAGGGCTTCATTCGCGGCCTGGCCAAGTCCCGAGAGGACCGACTGCTTGTCAAATCGGTCATCGAACTCGGTGACATGCTCGGGATCGAGGTCATGGCCGAGGGCGTCGAAACAGAGGCGGATCGGCAAACCCTGCACAAGCTTGGCTGCCGAACCGCTCAAGGCTTCCTCTTCTCCAAGGCTGTGCCTTTGATGCAAGCACTGGAAGTGGCAGTCAAACAGCACGCGAACCAGTTGTGACCGCTCCCGCCGCGCCGGCCGTCGCGGCCGTGCGCTGCCGAATTTGGCTACAGAGACTTGCCTGCTCGAAACACGTGGCAGTGGGCGTTGTGCATCAGCCGGCGAACAGTTCCTTGTAGCCGGTCGTCACCATCCAGTTCGCACGGTCGATATGGCTGCGAAGAGCTTTGCGGGCGCGGACCGGGTCAATGGACGGGTCGATGCCGAGAATGCGCTCGGCCATCTCCTTTTCGCTGGCATTGTCGGCGCAGGCATCCAGGATCCGCAGGTAGATTGTGAAATGCTCCCTGTCGTAGCTCGTGAGGTTCTCCGACCAGGGGACTTCATCGCTCAAAGTTGAGCTTCGAGTCTCATCTGTTCCCATTGGTCCATTCATGCCTGCGAACCTCGCCTGTGAGCGCACGCAGTATATCCCAAAATGGGATAATCCGAAACCGGGATTAGTCGCTGATCCGGTCTTTACCCGACCGGTTCGCCTCCATGCCCAAATCCCTTCGATCGCCCCGCCACCAGCGGTTTCTGGCCCAGCTGGTTTCGCTGCGCAAGGCCAAAGGCCTGACCCAGGAGCAGCTGGCTGACAAGCTTGGTCGTCCCCAATCCTTCGTGGCCAAGTACGAGGGCGCAGAGCGGCGTCTCGACGTCATCGAGTTTCTCGACATAACTGCGGCCATTGACGCTGATCCGTGCGAGATTCTGTCCAGCCTCCGGTCCTAGCGGGCGCGCCGCATCTATCATGATCCGGACAGGAATATTGTCTAGGACAATGCCTCAATTTGTTGAAAGGCGAGCGCTGGTTTTCGGAGGAAGCCGCGCGCACGGCGGCGGTGCCTTTGGGTTCTCGACGTAACTGCGCCGCCTGACCATGTGCGAAAAAACTTGGCGCGCGCCCGCGCGCCTGACGACGCGCACCAGGTGCTCGTGAACCGAGCCCGCTTTTCTTCGGCAAGCTCAGGCGGTCTCGGCCATTCGGCTTCGCCCCTTGGCGTGGGCAGCCCTTCGGGCTGTGACGGCCGCCGCCCTTGCGGGCGGCGCGGTTTGTCTGTTGGCCTTTCCCGGTGGCGCGGGGGGGGGCGGCACTCCCTTCTAGACCCGCTGCGGCAGCCCGCAACCCTTCGCGTGCCGCTCAGGGTCCTCCTCTTCGTTCCGGTCCTTCGGATGCGGTCCGCCTACTGGGCGGGCCCTTCCGGTCGCGACTCGCCGCCCACCCCGCTTCCGGGGAAAGGCGCGGCGATTGGTGAGCGGAGGATAACACATGCGTGCAAACAGCAAGCGTACCACCAGCGGAGAGGCTGGCGCAGGCAAGGGCAGGCGCCCGGGCGCCAGCCTCTATCAGGAGATCACCGACCGCATCATTGCCGAGCTGGAGCGCGGTACCGTGCCATGGGTCAAGCCATGGGGCAGCGCAAAAGCAGGCCTCGGCCTGCCGAGGAATGCGTCCACGGGGCGCAGCTATTCCGGCATCAATATCCTCATCCTGTGGGGCGCCGTCATCGAGCGCAGCTATCCCAGCCAGAATTGGCTGACCTTCCGGCAGGCGCTTGCCCTGGGCGGCAATGTCAGGAAAGGCGAGCGCGGCACGACCATCGTGCATGCCGACCGCTTTGTCCCCAAGGACGAGAAGGAGCGCGCACGCCACGAGGGCGATGCACCACAGGCCGTGCCTTTTCTGAAGCGCTTTACCGTCTTTAATGTCGCGCAGTGCGACAATCTTCCGGAACACCTCCATGCCCCCGCCGAGCCGCTGCCTCAGTGCGAGATCGCGCCGCAGGCCGAAACGCTGATTCGCGCCAGTGGTGCGGATTTCAGGGTCGGCGGCGATCGCGCTTTCTACATGCCGGGCAGCGACCACATTCAGGTGCCGCCGCAGCCGGCGTTCCATCAGCAGATCGACTATTACCGGACCTGCTTTCACGAGCTTGGCCACTGGACCGGCCACCCGACGCGGCTTGCTCGCGACCTCTCCGGCTCCTTCGGCTCCAAGGCTTACGCGCGTGAAGAATTGGTCGCCGAAATCACTGCCGCCTTCGTCTGCAGCAATCTCGGCATCGAGCCGACCGTGCGTCACGCCGATTACATCGGCTCATGGCTGAAGGTGCTGCGCGAGGACAACCGCGCTATATTCCGTGCCGCCAGCCTCGCTTCGAAGGCCGCCGATTTCCTGCTTGGCCTTCAGGCCGATGCCGAAGGCGAGGCGCAAGAAGGGACTGCGGCATGACGATGCCCGATGCTCAACTGGCCACGACCGAGCCGACGCCGGATAGCGAGGAGATGCCCATTCACGACGGCGCCCGGGACTCACCCGCCCCGATGCAGAATTATGCCGATCTGCATCGCCAAGGTGCGCCCCGGGTCGCAGCGCGCAGCCAACGAGACGGTGACTGCCAGCCTTGCCGGCTGCAAGGCTGACGCCGCATTCGGCAAATGCGGCACAAGCTGTTGGCCTGCCCGGTGGTGGCCAGCGGCAATCGCGACCCCTTGCTGCCGCCGGCATGTTCGCGCGCAAGGTGGGCGCTCGGCGACGATAATCTCGTGCGCGTCGTGGGCATATGGTGGCAACCGGACGATGCCTTTCGATCGCTTGCGCGACGAGGAAATCGCCGATTCGATGCTCACCGAGATCGGCGGCAAGAACATCGAGAAGCCGCCTCAGCTTGAGGCCTGGCTGCCGCGCTGGGTGAAATTCCCGGCCGAAAGCTACACCAGCCGCGAGGCCTTCCTATTCGCCGATCTGTGCGCAAGGAAGCAGTCGCTGTTCGTGGCGAATAGTCGATCAGGGCCCGAGCGGCGTTTTCTCGAGTACTGCCGCTAAGGACGCGCGCGCCGCTCCGGGCCGCGCCGGCTCCGATTGATCGTCTTGCCGAGCCAGTGCCGCGTGCGATAAATTCCAACGCCAATTCGCCCCCATTTCGGCAGCCCCGCACCGCCCCGGATTGCTTGCTGAGGCGCCAGGCGCATGGGGCCAATTGTACATCCGGTTGCCGAGAGAGCCTGCGCCGCCGGCCCCCTGCATAGTGCCGCCTGCTTATTGTGCCCCCGATCGCGCAACCTGTCTCCATTGTGTCTCAGGGACCATTCCCCTGCGCCTGGCTTGACGACCTATGGGCGGATCCGGCCGGCCCGAAACCCTCGCCGGCAGCTTTTTTCCCCGCCGCCTGCGGCGGCTTCCTCGCGCCGCTTCGCTTCAAAAAAGCTCCCCGCTCGGGTCCTCCGCTATCGCTGCGGCCGTGCCGGTTCCGGCGGTCCGGACGCGCCCATCACGGTCCGCCATCGCAGGGGAATGGTCCCCTGCGAGCACCAAGAGGAGACTGAAAATGACCGCAATCGGATACGTCACCAAACAGGAAAACGGCGGCTACAAGGGCCAGCTCAAGACGCTCAGCGTCCGCGCCGACATCGACATCGTGCCCAATCAGGCAAAGAGCGCCGACACCCATCCCGACTTCCGGGTGCTGACGCAAGGGGTCGAAGTGGGTGCGGCCTGGATCCGCACCGGCGAGACCTCCGGCAAGGACTATGTGAGCCTGTCGATTGCGGCCCCCGAGTTTGGCCCGCGCAAGCTCTACGCCAATCTGGGCCGCGCCGCCGGCCAGGATGACGACGACACTTACGCCATCATCTGGAACCCGGTCGACTGACCGGCCGACCCGCAAAGCCCTGCGCCGCCAACCGGCGCAGGGCCTCTCTCAGGACCGGTGAGGCCGCCGAAGGGGCGGCGAAAACTCGCCCCCCACTCTTCGCCCGTCCCCAAAACGATCTCGCTCGCCGATCCTCGCCTCGCTTGCCCGTAACGAACCGAGGATCATCATGGACGACGAAAACGAACGCGCAGCCCGCGCCAAGAAGGGCAGTCCGTTTCTCAACACCGCGCAGGCGGCCTTCTATATCGGGCTGTCCCAGCGCACGCTGGAGAAGATGCGCCTCAAAGGCGGTGGCCCACAATTCCGCAAGCACGGCCGCTATGTCCGCTATCACATCGACGAACTCGACGACTGGTCGAAGGGGCACGCGCAGGAGACCGCGCCCGAGGATGGCGCGCACGAATCCGGCTCGGCCGGTGAGGGAGGCCGCTCATGAGCCGGCGTCCCACCATCCGTCTGATCGGCAGCCATCTGCGGCGCATTCGAGCCCGCAAGACGATCGTCGTTGCCACAATCGGCCTTGGCCTGATCGGCTTCGCCGCCTTCGGCAAACCATCGCCCTGGCTGGTCTGGAACGCCTCGGCGAGTGCGCCGGTCGGCCTCTATCGCGTCGCATCCAGATCGCCCGCTCGTGGTGATCTCGTACTCGTCCGCCCACCAAGACCGGTTGCCGATCTCGCCGCCGAACGCTTCTATCTGCCCAGCAACGTGCCGCTGGTTAAGCGCCTTGCGGCGCTGCCCGGCGAGCATGTCTGCACCTTTGGCGACGCCATCATCATCGGCGGCGAGATAGCCGCGCGCCGGCTTGCAACCGACACGCAGCACCGTCCGCTGCCTTGGTGGAATGCATGCCGAAAACTCGCCGCCGACGAGGTTTTCCTGCTCGGCAGCGATAAAGATCGCTCGTTCGACAGCCGCTATTTCGGGCCGGTGCCGACCGAAAACATCATCGGGAGGCTCGTGCCGCTATGGACCGAGTGACCCTCCTTATGCTGAGCATGGCGTGTCTCGCACCATGCTCCTGTTCCGCCGCGACCAACACGAAGCCGGTCGTCATCTCCCATAGTCCGCAGCTTGCAAGATGGCAGCCCTTCGTAGCCGAAGCAAGCCGGCGTTTCAGCATTCCACAGACCTGGATTTATGCCGTCATGGATGCCGAAAGCCGGGGGCAGACGACGCTCAATGGGCGGCCGGTCACGTCGAGCGCCGGCGCCATTGGCCTCATGCAGGTGATGCCAGACACCTACGAGGAGTTGCGCGCAGAGCTTGGCCTGGGAGCCGTCCCGCACGACCCTCGCGACAACATTCTGGCAGGCACTGCCTATCTGCGCGCCATGTATGACCGCTTCGGATTTCCAGGCCTGTTTGCAGCCTATAACGCCGGGCCGGAGCGCTACGAGCAGCATTTGCAGCGCGGGCGACCGCTGCCTAGCGAGACGGTTTCGTATCTGGAAGAGATCAAGGCGGCGGGCATTTCGGCCGCCGATATGGACGCGCTCACCGGCAAATCCCGTTCCAAAAGCGCGCCGGGCATCCCGTCCGGGCAGTCGCTGTTTTTTCTCCGAAACGGTGTTTCCGTGACCGGCCCGAATGGCCAACTCCTGGTGCCGCTCGGATCGGAGCGAGCAAGATCAGGCCGGCCGGATCGCAGGTGAGGGCAGCGGCTAGCGTGGTTCGGGCGGGGGCCAGGGGGGCATGTGCGCGGAAGGCAAGATAAAGGCAGCGCCTCCTGGAGGCGGCCAAGTGTTTGTCTGCACATCGTTTTCCCAGGAGGTTGCCTCCGGGTCCAGGAGGGTCTGGCGGGCAAGCCTCTGATTTCGCTGCTGGTTCATCGGAGGCCGCATGCAGGATGACGAATTCACGCCGAAGCTCGGCAAAATTGGCTGGCGCGGCTCGAAGGCGGGCAAACGCTACGCTGGCCAGGTGCAGGCCGCGGTCAACCGAGCAGGCGGCAGGAGCGGACGCGGCAGCCGCTTCATCGGAAGCCGGGTGGGGCGCGGCGGGGCCGCTGCCGCCGTTCTTAGAGCGCGCGACCGCCACGCGGCGTTTCGGCAGCGGCGCGCAGTCGTCAAGGCACGCATCGTCAAGCTGGCCGGCAAGGGAGTAGACGGGGCTCGTGCGCACCTCCGCTACCTCCAGCGCGACGGCGTCACCCGGGAAGGCGAGCGTGGCGAGCTCTACGCTGCCGACAATGACCACGCGGACGGCAGGGCCTTTCTCGATCGCTCGAACGGTGACCGTCATCAGTTCCGCTTCATCGTCGCCCCTGAAGACGGAATCGAGTATGATGACCTGAAGCCGCTCACCCGGCGCCTCATGGCGCAAATGGAAGAAGACCTCGGCACCAGGCTAGACTGGGTGGCCGTCGACCATTTCAACACCGGCCATCCTCACACCCACATCATCGTGCGCGGCAGGGATGATCACGGCGAAAACCTCGTCATAGCGCGGGACTACATCTCCTCTGGCTTGCGCGAGCGCGCAGCCGAACTGGTTAGCCTCGACCTTGGCCCGCGCACCGACCGCGAGATCGAGCAGCGCTTGCGCCAGGAGATGGATCAGGAACGCTTCACCAGCATCGACCGGCAGCTGATGCGCATGCGCGACGATGAGGGGTGTGTCTCACCGGCCGGCCGAGACACCTTTCGCCAGACGCTGCACCAGGGCCGCCTGCGCAAGCTCGAGCGGATGGGCCTCGCCGAGGAGATGCCTGCCGGTCGCTGGCGCCTGGAGGATGAGCTCGAAGCCACGCTACGCCGCATCGGTGCGCGCGGCGACATCGTCAAGACCATCCATCGCGAGCTGACCGGCAAGGGGCTCGTCCGCAGTGCCGCCGACCATCTTATTCACGATCGATGCGACGGGTCGGCTCAAACCGTGGTCGGACGTGTCGTCGGGCGCGGGCTGGCCGACGAAATCACTGACCGCCATTACCTCGTCGTCGACGGCGTGGACGGCAAAAGCCACTATTTTGATATCGGCAAAGGCGAGGCCACCCAACCGACACCAGAGGGCTGCATAGTGCGGGTCAAGCCGAGGGACACCGGGCCAAGAAAAGTCGACCGCACAATTGCCGGCATCGCCACGGTCAACGACGGGCGCTACAGCATCGATATCCATCTCAAGCATGACCCCTCGGCCACTGAACGCTTTGCCGAAACGCACGTGCGGCGACTGGAGGCGATCCGCCGTGCGACCGGTGGCGTCGAGCGCGAGCCGGACGGCACATGGACAGTCGCGCCCGACCATCTCAACCGCGTCGCGGATTATGAGCGTCAGCGAGCGAGGGCCCAGCCTGTTGTCGTCGACAAGCTCTCATCAATGCCGCTGGAGAGCCAAGTAGGCTTCGACGGCGCCACCTGGATCGACCAGGAGCTGGTATCAGCCCACCCTGAGTCCTTGCGCGACTCTGGCTTCGGTCGCGAAGTACGTCAGGTCCAGGCCCGCCGACAGCAGTGGCTGATCGCGCAAGGTCTTGCCCATGATGCGCAGGATCGGGTCATCTATCGCGCCAACATGCTTTCAATGCTGCGCCAACGAGAGCTGAACCGTGTTGCCAGTCAGCTCTCGGACGAACTCGGGCTCTCGTATTCTGAAGCGCAGCATGGCAATCGAATAGACGGAACGCTGCGCTGCTGCGTCGAGCTCGCCGGCGGAAAATACGGTGTCATCGAGAAATCGCGCGAGTTCACGCTGGTGCCTTGGCGGCCGGTGCTTGAGCATCATATCGGCAAGGAGGTGTCTGGCGTGGTGCGCGCCGAGGGGATTTCCTGGACGATCGGACGCCAGAGGAGCGGGCCCGGCGTTTCGTGAACTGGCTATAATTTATTTGTCCGCGTTGAAACACATACTCAGCCCAGACGGAGTTCCTCCGCCTGCTGCTTGCTCGCAGCATTCATTTGGCGGAGAGTCAGTGTTCTGCATTTTGTAGTTCGCTCTGTCAAAAAGCGCTGGGAATATGCATCATGTTCTGCGTTGACACGGAAGGCGCGCCGACAGGTGCTGCGGATCGGCTCCCGATGGGCTGCCAGCTAGAAAGGTGGGCTGACTCGTGACAGCGCAAGGGGCTCTGGCGGCCGCGGTACGGCGACGCGAGTTCTGGCATCGAGGATGAAGCCGCACTTCCCGATCTTATTCTACTCGCAGGACCGGCAGACGCGGCGGTCGCCCGTGCGAGCATGCTGTTGGCCCTGGCGTGAACTGGCAGTCCGTCCCGGGGGGACTTTGTAAGGGAGAAAACTAGGCGGAAAGAGGCGCGCGGCTCGTCTCCCCAGCAACCCGCCTTGCGGATTCCTCCTCTGCCCGCTTCGCAGACGGGGATACCCTCCGCCCCCTTGCTATTCGTTGCCCGCCGCTATGCAAAGGACAGGCGACCTGAATCCGTGCTCAAGCCGATCTGGCGGCAGAGAGGGGGGTCTCGGGCTGAACATGGGACCCGTGATGGACATAATTGCCACGCGAATCCTCATGCTCGCCTAACCGGCCGGAACGATTTGCAATCCGGGCAGGCTCAACAAATTAAGGAGTAGCTCGTTCCGTGTCCAAGCCCAGACAAGTCTTGATTTTCTCACGGGCGCGATACAAAAGGCACAGGCTGGACTTGGCTGCCGGGGGCGGGGCTTGTCGACCGCTCGATTGAAAGTGAGATGCGAGGCGGAGAATCACCCATGTGCAGAGCGGCAAGGCGCTCGCCTATGTCCCTGTCATTCACCGTTAGTCGATGGTTTAGACGAAGATAGTCCGTCCATGTCGGCGTGCGGAATGTCTCGGTCCAAAGCGTCGACTTCTGAAGGTCGCGCTGGAGGGTCCAGTCCCGCGCACCGGCGCGGCTCTGAACGCGCCGCCTTTCGCGCATGCAGCTCAGAAATTCATCGATACTCTCCTCGAGTATCGAGTACTCCATCTTGATCACGATCGGACCGCTCCTGGGCTTCAAAGGGAGGGCCAGTTCTGGTGGCCTGAAGTCGACGGCCGCTTGATCCGATTCCTCCCATAGCCGCACCGGCAATAGCTTTCCCACAGCCGCGACCAGCAACAGTGCCGCTGCAGCACCTTCCAAAGCCCACGTCAGCGAATAGTACTGCGCGACAGCACCCCAGATCCAGCTACCCGCTGCCATGCCGCCGTAGGTCAGGGCGTAATAGATGGACAGAGTGCGACCAACGACCCACCTTGGGCTTGCCAACTGCACACACACGTCGGTTCCGGTCCAGGTGACAACCCAGCCAGCGCCACCGATTGCAAGCGCGATCGCCGCCACAGCCACCGACGATGTGAGGGCCATCAAAAGGCAGCACGTTGCGCAAGCAACGGATGCGAGCGTGATCAATCGGTTCTGGGACGTGATGCGTCTCAAGTAGCTGCTGCCAATGCCGGCGATGAAGGCGCCTGTGCCGAAGCCGGCCAATAGCACGCCGTACACAATTGGCCCTCCCGCCAGTTGGTCGCGAACCAGGAGGGGGAGCAAAGCAAGGATCGAGATGCTTGATAGCCCGAACAGGGTTGCACGCACGATCGCCACTCTGATCTCTGAGGATATCGCCGTGAATCGCATGCCATCATGAATGGCCGTAGTCATCCGCTCGCGCGGAAGAGGCGAAGAGCGAACTTGCCACTGTGAGCGCAAAACAGCGCTCAACGGGACCAGGTCACTTAGCGCAGCGAGGGCGAAAGCCGTAAGGGGGCCCAGCAAAGCTAAGATTACACCGCCCAGCGCCGGTCCTATGCTCCGAACCACGTTGTACCCCACCGACATCAGCGTCACTGCAGCGGGTATGTCGCGCTTTTCCAGGATATCGCCGACCGAGGCGTGCCAGGCTGGATCGTTCAAGGCAAAGCCGCATCCGGCCAAGAAACTCAGTCCCAGGATCAGCCATGGACTAGCAAAGCCCAGTCCCACAGAGAGTGCCAGCGCCGTGGATGCCAGTGCGATCAGGCAGTGTCCGGCAAGCATCACGCCACGGCGGCTGAAGCTGTCTGCAATGGCTCCAGCAAGGATCGACAAGAAGAACGCGGGCAGTGTCGATGCAGCCTGTACGAGCGCAACCATCAGATCGGAGGCTGAAATCGTGGCCATGAGCCAGCTTATAGCCACGCTCTGCACCAGCCAGCCAAGGCTGGATATCTGCGTGGCTGTCCAGATAGAACGAAAGACCGGGTTGTGAAGAGGGATCAGTGTGTTTGCCGCAAAGCGCGGAGGATCTTGACGCCGCATCACTTCTCGCCTCCACTGGGTGTCGTTCTTCCGCTCATTTGCTTGCAGCGGTGCGGCTCTGTGCACTGACTGCGTCACAACGAAGTTCCGAGATCGCGCTCGCAACAAGGACAATGTGGCATCCACGGTGCTGATGCGCGTTGAGGTACCAACCTGGCCGTTAGCTGATGGGTCCCGCAGCCCGCTTGGTGCGGTCAGTTCTGCCCTGCGACTCTTGGCTTTGGACGGTGCTAGCGCCCCGATGGCCGGCTTGTCAAACTGCCGTAGTGCCAGCACATCCATCCCATCTGTTGACCGCGATCTCCGACGAGGTTGAGCATCAGCAGGTCAACGGCAAAATCCGGGTATTTCCGCTTCCGGTCGGGCGCGTGGCCATCGTCCAGAAACCCGAAGACGTTCATCACCCATGCGACCACGCGCCCGAGACGATGCGACACGGCGGTAGCGGTTCACCAGAGGACGTGCGTTCTACTCAGCAGGAACATTGTTCTGCCGATCGTCGGCTGCGCCAGCCGCCACATAAAGCGGCGCCAGAGTCTTGCACCCGTCATTGGACTCCCGCTTTGCAGGTTTCGCCTAGGGCCTGCATCAGGTCATCGATAATGTCCTGAGGATGTTCAAGCCCTACAGAAATTCGCAGCAATCCACCTGGCGCTTTGGACTTCGCACCTTCAACGGATGCGCGATGCTCAATCAGAGAATGCGTCCCGCCAAGGCTTGTCGCCCGGACAACAATCTTCAGGCGGCCGGCCACGGCCATTGCAGCATCGGCTCCGCCCTCGACGATAAAAGATAGCATCGCTCCGTAATGGCTCATTTGCCGCGTAGCAAGATCGTGTCCCGGATCAGTTTGCAGACCAGGAAAGAGCACTTTTTCGACGCGGGGATGAGACGCCAGGGCCTCGGCCACTTTCTGGGCGCCTTCGCAATGGGCGCGCATGCGGACCGGCAATGTCTGCAGACCCCGCAACGCCAGCCAACAGTCGAAGGGCGCTGCGACGCTGCCCTTGTGTTTCTGGACCATCCGCAATGGGCGACCGAGGGGTGACGCGTTTGGGACAATGACGACACCGGCCATCAAATCCGAGTGGCCGCCAATGTACTTTGTCGCCGAGTGCATCACCGCGTCTGCCCCGATTTCGAGTGGCAGTTGAAGCACTGGGGTGGCCCACGTATTGTCCACCACCGCCAAGGCGTTTGCCTCGTGCGCGATTGCGCAGATGGCCGCAATGTCGACAACGCGGATCATCGGGTTTGACGGCGTCTCGATCCAGACGAGGCCAGTCCGCTTCGATGTCACCGCGGCGCGCAAAGCGTCCAAATCGCGCATGTCGACTGGGGCAAAGTCGAAGCGAGACCCAATGTCGGTCTCTTCGATCAGCGAACGAATGCCGAAATACATGTCATCCGGCAGAACGATCCGACCCGCCGACGGATGGCTCTCGAATACTGCAGCGATTGCGGCCATTCCCGAAGCGAAGGCGATGCCGTCTTCCCCTCCCTCAAGCGTCGCCATGGCCGCCTCGAACGCATTGCGTGTAGGATTTCCATCCCTTGTGTATTCGAAGCCGGACGGAAATGACCCGTTGACGCCGCGTTCGAACGTCGTGCTGGTGTGCAGCGGCATGGATACGGCCCCCGTGGACGCGTCGACCCCTCGGCCGCAGTGGATCGCCTTCGTCTCAAAACGCATCGGTTATTTCCTTCCTAACGGGCAGTTGCAATTTCGCCCCGGTCATTATACTGACCGCAATAGGTGAGCCGAGGTCCTAAGTCAATATAATGACCGATGTTACGACAGCCTTTGATGCCGAGCAGGTCCTTGGGCAAGCGATAGCGGCCCGGATCCGAGACTTGAGGCGTGACCAAAACCTGACCCTGGATCGACTGGCTAAACTAAGCGGCCTGTCCAAGGGAACCGTGGTCGCGCTGGAGCAGGGTAGGGCGAACCCCAGTATCGGCATACTGTGTCGGCTGGCGGCGGCGTTTTCGCTCTCGGTGGCCGATTTGTTGAACGAGCACCCTTCCACGGTGTGCCTTCCCATCGAGCGGACAGAGACCAGGAGGCTTTGGACGAGCGCCAAGGGAAGCTCTGCACAACTGCATTCGTCGACCTCGGGACGCACGATGTTCGAATTGTGGAGCTGGGTCATTATGCCGGGCGACGTGTTTTCCGCGGATGCTCATAGTCCGGATACGCGCGAGTTGATCTCGGTCAGTCAGGGTGCCCTGAGCGTTGTGGTAGGTACCCATGTGGTCATTTTAAGCGAAGGCGAGAGTGCGCGGCTTGTCACTGACCAACCGCACTCATACGCGGCGGCATCTGATGTGCCCGCCCATTTCTCGATGGCGGTTCTTGAGCGCGGTGGACACCGAGATCCGGGGCACTCGTCGACGGCAGCGAAGATTCAGGAGCCCGTTCGGTAAGGCTCCGCCGATTACTAGCAACCGCACATTCGCGACAGGAGATAAACCGTTGTACGTTCCGCCTCATTTTGCCGTCCCTGATCAGAACGCCCTGTTCGAGCTTATCGAGAAACACCCGCTTGGTATCCTCGTCACCCAAAGCAAAGGCACACTGGACGCGAACCACCTCCCCTTCGAGCTTGACCGCTCGAAGGGAGACAAGGGCGTTCTCAATTGCCATGTCGCTCGCAAGAACCCAGTCTGGGAGGAAGTCGCCAATGGCGATGAGGTTCTCGTAATCTTCCGTGCGGCCGACGCTTACATCTCGCCGAACTGGTATCCAAGCAAGCATGAATTCCACAAGCAGGTGCCGACGTGGAACTATCTCGTCGTCCATGCCCACGGACGCATCACTGTCCGGGATGATGAGCGGTATGTGCGCCGCAACGTGGCGAAGCTCACTCATATGCAAGAAACCTCGCAGCCGGTCCCATGGAAGATGGGCGACGCGCCGAGGGACTTCATCGACACGATGGTCAAGGCAATCGTCGCCCTGGAGATCGAGATCACCGGCCTGGTTGGAAAATCAAAACTCAGCCAGAACAAAGACTTGCGCGACATTCAGAACCCTGGTGAAATGCTGCGTGCCCAAGGGGCCATTGCGATGGGAGAAGCGATGCTCGCGGCTGCGGCGGCCAAATCCCAATAGCATTTGTCTTGTCCGGACAAAGCCGCTGGTGCCGGCCTCCGACGGGTCACCTAGCCCGCCTTGACGCACGGCAATAGCTTTTGACGGCCTGAAGCGACGCTGTGGTCACCGTTGTGATACTTTCCCACGCGCCTGGTCAGGCGGCAGGATTGCTCCGTAGTGGCCGACGGGTTCGTTTCAGTCGCCTGCGCCCCGTTGTATGTCGGCGACCACCCGCTACCGGTCTTGAATGAGGCGCAATCGCACGCGTTTCGAAGCCACGTACCTTGGGCGGCAAGCTCGACCATGCACTCGACGCAGCTCCCAAGTGGCGGCGCCGTCAACGATCTCCTTGAACCTGCGGAACTTGCCTGAAAGCACTTCTCTTACGGGAGATGATTGGCTATGTCGCCGAACCGATGATGGGGATGGTGGCGGGCGCCGCCCTAGCGATCAGACCCGCCTTGCAGCGCAATGGCTACCCGGGCCCGACCGGGAGATGCGGGCGGGACTGTGAACTGCGGAGACGGAGCGGATCGGCATGGAGCCGTGACCGCTTGCGGTCTGGCTCTGGAACGAGTTAACGAAGCGCGGACTTCCGATCGTGTCAAGCGCCGCCCTCTCGATGATGCCGAACAAATCGGGCCCCGACGAGCGGCGGGCCTTGCCAGATCGGACGGACCGGATGGTTTAAGCAGGTTCGCACCAAGAGCCACGGCACCTGTGTCGTGCGGGTGCTGCTGTCGGCACGCGACCTTCTCGTCAGCCTAGTAGGCAAAATCGAGAACAGATGCCTGGGCTTCTTAAGGCCTTCGGCGTCGTATTCGGCAAGAAGATCGATGCCCAGGTGATCCTACACATGCTCAGGATCCAGGCGACGCAGGTCTACCATGATCCGCTGCGAGCCCTTTTCGACCCCAGCAAGCATCACGGCGCTGACGAAGGAGGAGTTTGTGGCAGCAGCTTGGGATGTCGTCGGCCGCAAGGTCAGCAAGACACAGATTCTGATGGATATTTTCGAGACGGCGCGCCCATCGATCGGATTGCCGCTGCCACTTGATGCGCCTGCCATTCGCATGTTCCGGATGGTCATTGACGAAGCACGCAGCCTGATCCGGCACCGCAATGAGATCGAAGCACAGGCCGACGATCTGCTGCGGCACAGCCAGGATTATCAGCTCCTGCGACAAATCCCGGGCATCGGACCGATCAAGGCATTGACCGTCATTGCCGAAGCCGGCGATCTTCGCCGCTTAGGTCATCATCGCCAGTTTCTAAAGTTCTGCGGGCTGGACCTCTCGACACAGAAGTCCGCTCAATATCGAGGCCAGACCCTAGCATTCCTAAGCATACTGACCAGGGCGACCTCGACCCCCCTAATCACAGCGGTGAGCTCGCAGGCGGGGTCGATGAACACTATTGATTGGCCGAGCTTGAGCGGCATCTCTATCACATTGATAGCCTATTAGGCTGGTCCGGCGTTTGATCGGACCCATGATCCATCCGAGCAGCTTGTGAGGGATGCAGCCGAACCAGGCGCTGCTCCCACAGTCTTCGCAGGTCCTCCATCAGAGCTTCATGCTCAGCTTGATCCGGCGCAATTATATTGAGGTGATCGCTTAACACGGCTTCGCCCTCAATCCGCATCAGCAGATTAAACAGGTCATTTGAAATTCGCACACTGTCAATGCTGGAGTGGTTCGGAATAATCTCGCAGACAGTCTCCTGATGATCTCGCGCTGTGTAAGCACGGGTTTGATGGAGGGAGACTGAGGGAGGCAATGAAATCGAAAGCGCAGTCCAATCCTGCAGCGTTGCAGCCCGTTTTTTTACCAGGAAGGGCCCGACCACAAGTCCATCCAGCTCTGTCGTCAAAAATGTGGCAATCGCGTCTGCAACCGTATCCACGATCGGTTCAGCATTGTTGTTAAAGGACGTATTGAGCAGAATTGGAGTGCCTGTCCGCTTCTTGAACGCATTGATGACCTCCCAGTAAGCGGGGTTGGCATCGCGCGATACTGTTTGCAGCCGAGCCGTACCGTCGACGTGCGTAATGGCACCCAACAAGGCGCGCTTTGAGTCACGCACGCGAACGACGAAATTCATGAATGGAAATTCGTGTTTACCGTCCGGGAGGTCGAAAAATTCGCTCGCATCCTCTTCCAGCACAGATGGTGCGAAAGGCCTATAGCCTTCGCGCTTCTTGACCATGGCATTGATCCGGTCCTTGTTTGCAGCGGGCCGAGGGTCGGCAAGAATGCTGCGGTTGCCCAGCGCACGTGGCCCAAACTCCGAACGACCCTGCACCCAGCCGATCACGGCGCCGTTGGTGATCCAGTGGGCTGCACTGCTCGCTATGTCATAAGAGCGTTCAACCTCGAGATGTCCGGACCATGCATTCAGTTCCTGTTCCACGGCGCGGTCGCTCCCGAGATCAGGACCCCAATAGACCTCCTGCAGTCGCTCACGCGGCGCGGGGCGGCCCATCTCGTTAGAGACTATCAGCGCAGCTCCCAATGCGCAGCCAGCGTCGTGAGACGCGGGTTGCACGAAGATGTCTTCGAAAAGCCCTGAATACAGCAGCTTGCCGTTCATCGTGCAGTTGTGGGCTACCCCTCCCGCCAGACACAACCGCTTCATGCCGGTGGCCTCACGGTGGTGCCGGAGAATGTGGAACACGATCCGCTCAAGCGCTTCCTGCAGTGACGCACTCACATCTCGATGCTGCTGGGTGAAAGGCATTCCCTTTCGCCTGATCTCGATGTTGCGGAGCAACGCCGGACCGATGCGGTCGAGGTGAACACGGTAGCCACCGTTGGCGGAGAGCTCGTAGAACTGCTCGAAGAGCTCGCGATAGGGAGCGGGGTCGCCATAGGGCGCGAGTCCCATTACCTTATACTCGTCGAACATGCCGTAGCCGAGACAGCGGATCGTCTCGAGATAAAACAGCCCAAGAGAATTGTCCTCCGGGAAAGCCTCGATTTGCGTAATTTCTGTGCCAGACCCTACCGCCACAAGGCCCGACAGGAAATCACCACAGCCATCAATCGCTAGAATGAGACTTTGTTCGAAGCCCGACATTGCAAAGGCGCTCACGGCGTGCGCCTGATGATGACCTACGAATGAAATACGCGAACTGTCCAACTTAGTGCCGAACTCACGCGCTAACAGGTTCTGCACCAACATTTTAGCATCCAACGGAGTGGAGAGAATGTCCGGTTGGGAAGCGGACATACCTTCAAGCATGGCGTTGGCATAGGGCTCGCTGGCGTAGACCGCGACACGATCAATGTCGCTGAGCTGAACCCCGGCCGTCGAGAGACAGTATTGAATCGAACCACTTGGCAGCTTGTTCGAGTGCTTGATTCGATTGAGGCGTTCCTCTTCTACGGCGGCTATCACCTTTCCGTCTCGGACGAGCACCGCGGCGCCATCGTGCATAAAGGCGTTCTGACGCTCGAATCGGTTTTCATGGACTTGGTCAAGTCCGCCGCTGATTCCTAGGCACAGCATTTCTTTCTCCAGATAGTAACGGGAAGCCAAATTGGCTTACCTCGACTGTTTCCAACTAAATAGGCCGTGTTGTCGCCTGCAGCTGCGACCGCCCGTCAGGCATCAGCGGCATCGAAGAAAGCCCCATAAACGATCAATGAGATGCTTCGACTGTGACGCCCACAGTGCCATCACGCCGAGAGCTTGGCTGGATCATCCAATCCTGAGCGGCTGCTGACATGTATCCGGCGATGTTGTTTTCATCGGCAGAACCAACTTGCGATGCCGCCTGTCTTGGGAAGGGCGGCCGTCGACGAATAACAGTACCGCCCCCGTGAACTGGCCCGATTTCATTCTCCGAAGCGACCATGGTCGCACCGCCCGACATTGTCGGCCAGTTGCAACTCACTTTCTCGGCACGACCTCCACTGCACGTCAGGGCGCATCGAAGATTTTCTCCTTTGGATTATTCCTAAGGCAGCTTTCGTCACGCGATAGAGCAGCGTGTGATTGGTGCGTGAGGCTCTTTTTTGTCCATGCACGATTCCGGAAGAGTGATGAAATCGATTGTTTTGATCAAAGTCATCCACGCTATGAATAACAGCCGCAGCACATGCGTTTTCAAAGCGCTTCAGGCTTCCCGGATGGCTACTCCGATGTGAAGCGCATGGCATTCCAAGCGCTCTGTCAACCAAACGATGAGTATCGGCGTCGACCCTCATTGCCTTCGTCTTCGCGACTCCGTGACAGCGGCTGGCATTGTGTTTGTAGGGCATCGGGCGAAGATCATGTCGATCGGCCATCTCGCCTGCCTATCGGCAAACCCTTGAACAATGATCCACGCACCAGCGCGATTGTGATCACGAGCGCCTCTGAGCTCGGGAGGTTCGGTTTTCTGAGGGTTCCTGGGTCTCCGAAGCGATGGAGGTAGCTAGCCTTCCTGGTGCTATACGGTTGTGCTCTTCATGGAGTGGACGCGTTTGCGTCTCGAAAGCGGTTCTTCAGTGGAACCGGCGCCAAGGCCCGTCTGTGGTCGTTCAAAACACGGGGTGCCGTCTCCAAACCGGATATTGGAGCGGGCAGCCGCCGGAATTTGACCAATGGAAATGAGCGCCTGTCAGGAGGCGTTCGAAAACGGCGCGATCTTCATCGCGGCTGTTTCATGGTGTCATTCCTGACATGTTCTTTATAATCGGCAGCTTGCGGATAGTCTTGCCCGTCGCCGCCCGTAGCGCGTTGGCGACGGCCGGGCCGATCGGCGGCACACCTGGCTCACCAACTCCCGTGGGCGGCTCCTCGGACGGCACAATGTGCACCTCGACTCGCGGCATCTGCTCGATCCTGAGCGGTGTATAGGTATCGTAGTTCTCTTGGTCTACGACACCGCCCTTCAGGGTCAGCTCCTCCTGGAGGATCGCGCCTAGCCCGAAGCCGATACCGCCCTCCATCTGAGCGCGAATCTGGTCAGGATTTATCGCGGTGCCGCAATCTACCGCGCAGACGACGCGGTCGACCTTGAAACCATTTTCATCGTTGAGGGTGATCTCCACCACATCGGCGACATAGGTCGAGAGGCTTTCATGCAGGGCCACGCCGCGGAAACGGCCTTCCGGCAGAGGCTTGTCCCAGCCTGCCTTCTCAGCAGCCACTTTAAGCACGGCGGCATGCCGTGGATGGTGACCGAGCATTGACAAGCGGAAGTCGACCGGATCACGGTTCGCAGCGGCGGCGAGCTCATCGATCAGGGTTTCCACCGCGTAAGCGGTGTGGGTGGAGCCTACCGAACGCCACCACAGCACCGGGATGTTCACGTCCGTGGTGGTCAGCTCGACCTTCAGGTTCGGGATCGCATAGGGCAGGTTGGTGGCGCCCTCTACGGAGGTTGGATCGATGCCGTTCTTGATCATCGCCGCAGAGGTCGAACCGCCCAAGACCGATTGGCCCACGATGTGGTCATGGAGAGCGACGACATTGCCTTTCTTGTCGAGCCCCGCCTTGACTGCGTGCACATAGGCCGGCCGGTACCGCCCACCCCGCATGTCATTCTCGCGGGTCCACTGCACCTTCACTGGCTTGCCGCGTCCCAGTGCACGCGCTGTGGAAACAGCTTCGATAATGACATCTGCATCCAAGACCGCGCGGCGGCCGAAACTGCCGCCGGTCTTCATCACGTGCAGCCTCACCTTGTCCGGCGTGGTGCCGCCTACCTGAGCGGCAGCCGCCTGATAAAGGTCGGGCATCTGGTGTCCGCCCCAGACGTCGATGGTGCCGTCTTCGTTGATTCGGGCGGCCGCGTTGAGTGGCTCGATCGAAGCATGGACAAGATAGGGGAATTCGTAGTGCCCCTCGATGATTTTCTCAGCACTGGCGAACGCTGCGGGAGTGTTACCGTCGTCGCGCGCGGTGGCCGCGCCCAGATCGTCTGCTGCCTTGTTGTATTCGGCCATGATCTCGGCCGTGCCGCGCTCTTCGGCCTTCTCCTCGTTCCAGGTCACCTCCACGAGGTCGCGGCCCTTCAGCGCCGTCCAGGTGTCCCTGCCAACCACGGCAATGCCTCGCGGCGTCTGGACGACATCGACAATGCCGTCGAGTGCCTTGGCCTTGGTTGCGTCGAAGCTCTCGATCGCGGCGCCGAACTTCGGCGGATGGATCATAACGGCCGTCTGGAGTCCCTCCATCATGAGGTCGATCGTGTAGGTCTGCGCGCCGTTGGTCTTGCCGGCGGAATCGTAGCGCTTGAGGCTGTCCGATCCGATCTGGGCCCACTTGTCGCGCGGCTTTAGCGGCACGTCGTCGGGAACCGGCATTCCCGCTGCGGCTTCAGCCAGGTCACCGTAGCGCGCCTGCATCCCTGAGGCGTGCGACACGACCCCGGAAGCGACTTTGATCTCGCCGGCTGGCACGTCCCACCGCTGCGCCGCGGCCGCCACCAGCAAGGCCCGTGCGGCAGCACCCGCCTTGCGGTAGCGTTCCCACGACGAGCCCATCGACGTGGAGCCACCAGTTGCCTGTGCGGCCCCGCCCCAGGCGAGATTGCCGTAGAACGCGGTATTGCCATATCCGCCGACCACGTCCACCTGCGCCCAGTCGCCGTCGAGCTCTTCCATAACCAGGGTGGCGATGCCGAAATAGGAGCCTTGTCCCATCTCGAACTGCGAGGAGTGGATGATGATTCGGTTCTCCTTTGTGATCTCGACATAGGTCTGGAAGGGGTTCGCCTGAACCTTTGCAGGGGTCGTTTGTGCGATGTCGGGCGCGGCCAGCACTGGCCGGTAGCCCACTGCGAGGCCGCCGGTGGTGACGCCCGCGCCGACGAGGAACCAGCGGCGCGTGGGCCGCACGGCAGTATGCTTCGAGAGAAACTGCGACATGCCTCAAGTCTCCAGCCGGTTGGCGGTCTCGTGGATGGCCGCGCGGATGCGATGATAGGTGGCGCAGCGGCAGAGGTTGCCGCTCATCGCCGAATCAATATCATCGTCCGTCGGCTTAGGCGTTTCTGTAAGGAGGGCCACGGCCGACATGATCTGGCCAGACTGGCAATAGCCGCATTGAGGTACGTCGAACTCGGCCCACACGGCCTGGACCGTTTCGCCTATCTTGCCCGACACACCCTCAATGGTGGTGATCGAGGCTCCTTCGATGTCGCCGACTGCGGTCTGGCACGAGCGCGTCGGCATGCCGTTAACGTGAACCGTGCAAGCGCCGCACTGGGCAAGCCCGCAACCGAATTTCGTTCCCGTGAGTCCGATGACGTCACGGACCGCCCAGAGCAGCGGCATCTCTGGATCGACGTCGAGTGTTCGCGCCTCGCCATTGAGGGTAAAAGCGACCATTGCTTGCTCTCCTTGTCCTGAGCTGGCTATCTCGTTGAGCCTCCGCCCGCCTGGCAACCGAGCTCTTGTTGCTGAGGCCTAGCGACCACACCGTAGGAACGCGCAGCTCAAGCAACAAGCCGCTAGGTTGGCGAGTTACGAGATCGTGAAGTGGGTCGTGTCGAAAGGCTGGAGGCAACTGAATGTCATTTTTTGGGCGGACAGGCCGCTTTAGGCTGGGTTACACGAGACTGGACATTCGGGTCGTCGCGAACATCGACCGCTGGTCGGCCGCGTCCGGCAGGGCCCTGATTGGCTACACGAAATGAAATGGGACGACTATCGATGGGGGCCTACCTCGACCCGCAACCTCCACGACTGGACCCTCAGGTTTCCGGCTATCGTCCCGGGCGGTGGCCGAGCTCGGCGCCTCGGACGCGATAATAGACGGTGAGGCGTTCGTCGTTGACCAGAAGGCTTGTCGCGCATTCCCAGTCTTCAGCGGGCTCTTGGCCGCGGCGGGAGACGTCAGGACCATGCTTGCCGGCTTCGACCTGCTCAAGATCGACGGCGAGGGTCTTCGCGATCGGCCACTCGTCGATCGGCGCAAAGCGCTAGTTAACCTGCTGAGACGCCGCCAAACGGCATCGTTCTGAGCGACGAGATCAGCGGCGGCAGCGACATTCTCGCGCAAGTCTGCCAGTTCGGCCTCGACGGCATCGTCTCCAAGCTGCGTGTCAGTCCATATCGATCCGGCCGGCGCCAAGAATGGGTGAGACAAAATGCGTGCTGAGTGATGAGTTCATCGTCATCGGCTGCGAACCCGGCAACAGTTACGGCGGTCGGGAAGCGTGCTCTGGCGAATGTCGAGGACGGAAATCTGGTGTTCGCCGGCGGCATTGGCACCGGCTTCAATGCGCGCACCGGGCCGGAAGTAAAGCGCCGGCTCGATGCCATTCAAATGGGTAAACACCGATTCCTAGTTTGAAGGCGAACGGTGCGGCATGGGCGGAGTGCCCTGCGCAGTCTGTACCTCCGCAGTCGATTGTCGAGTTCGAAGGGGGTGTGATTGGCGTCGAGACCGCTCCAGCCATGGCTATCAGCACGCCGAGTGCGTTGTTTTCGATCAATTCTCGAAATGAGCGGGTAAATACATGCACTTCCTTTCACTTGCCGAACGGGGTTTGCTGTTCACCGGCTGGCATCCGATGGCAAACCTTTCAACGCGGCGGCGATCTGGCGCTTCGCTGCTGGGGGCAGAGGCAGGATGGGACGCGGGGGTTCGGCACTGCAAATGTCGAGCAATTCAGCGAGTGCATAGACGACGCGAAGGCTCGAGAACTCCTTGAAGACGCTCCAGATCGGGACCAGCGCGGCATTGATCCGTCGCGCTTCGGCCGCGTCGCCCTGTTGCGCCGCTGTGACGATCGTCATGCAGACCTCGGGCAGGATGCCCGCGAGGACGCTGTACCATGTGTCGGCGCCGGCGATCATGGCCTCGGCGGCGTTCCAGTCGCCGCTGTAGCCAATCGAGAACCCTTCCGGCAGTGTGCGCCTCTGGGCGGTCAGATGGTTCTTGATCGCATCGCTTTTGTCTGTCGGATTCTTGATGGCGACAATCCCAGCCACCTTTGCCAGGCGGCTGACAAGGGGTGGACTGAAATGGAAATGCGTCGTTCCTGGATTGTCGTAAACGACGATCGGCAGGCCACTTTCGCGCGCCACAGTGGAGAAATGTTCGAACACCTCGTCATCAGTAAGCGGGGTGTAGGAGGCGGCGGCAAGCAAACCCGCAGCTGCTCCAAGGGCCTTGGCGTCTTGCGCGAGCCCCACGGCTTCATCGGTGCGCAGCGCGCCCACACCCACCACGACCGGCATTTGCCCCGCCGTTTGGTCCAAGGTCTCGGAGAGCGCCCGCCGCCGTTGCTCGCGCGACAGATAGATGTATGTGCCGGTGCTGCCGAGAAGACCGATGGAATCGACCTGAGCAATGCCAAGCCGAGCAATCAGCCTGCGCAGGGCAACGCTATCGACGCGGCCGTCACGATTGGTCGGGGTGATGGGGAACGCGGAAAGACCGCTCAGGAATGCCATGGCAAGGCTCCAGATCTATGTGTGAGCGCAGAGGTGGCCGCACGCCAGGTCATTACAAGACGTCCAAAGCCCGCCGCAGATCGGCGATCAGGTCATCAGCGTCTTCAAGCCCCACCGAGAGACGCATGAGATCCTCGCCGACTCCATCGGCCAAATGGGCATCCTTGCGGATCGGCTGCCGAGCACGGGTGAGGCTTGCTGGATGATAGATGAGGCTGTCGGCATCGCCGAGGCTGACGGCGCGAATGATCAGGTTGAGCCGGTCCATCATCCGGCGCGCTCCTTCGTATCCAGCGTGGAGGCCAAAGGCCAACATGCCCGATCCGTTGGACATCTGTTTTCGCGCCGTCACCTGATCAGGGTGCGAGTCGAGGAACGGATAACTCACAAATGCCACCGCCGGGTGCGCTTCCAGCGCCCGAGCCACCGCAAGGGCTGTGGCGCTGTGCCGTTCCATACGCAGCGTCAGCGTCTTGAGACCGCGCAGGATTAGGAAAGCTGACAGGGGCGAGAGCGCTGCGCCGGTGATGTAGCGCAGGCCCGTTTCATGCAGCGTACGGAGCGTTTGGGCGTCGCCGAGAAGCGCCCCGCCAAGGGCATCGCCATGACCATTGATGTACTTGGTCAGCGAATGGAGCACGATGTCCGCCCCGTGCTCAAGCGGTCGCTGGAGCGCGGGCGAGGCGAAGGTGCTGTCGACTGCAACCCTTACACCGCGCGCGTGAGCGCGCTCGGCAATTGCCGCTATGTCGAGGATGCGGCTCAGCGGATTCACCGGCGTCTCGAAGAAAACCAGCCGCGTCCGCTCGGTGATCGCAGCATCGAGATTGTGGGGATTTGACAGGTCGACCGCGACGACCTTGATGCCGAAGCGGGGGACCGCCTGTTCGACCATGGCAAGCGTGTTCGCATAAAGCGTCTTGTGGACGATGAGTTCATCGCCCTGGGACAGGAGCGACAGGATCAGAGTGCCGAAGGCCGCCATCCCCGAGGCAACAACCAGCCCCGCATCGGCTCCTTCCAGATTCGCGAGCCGCTGCTCGAGGATCTCGGTCGTGGGATTGTATTCGCGCGCATAGAGCCGTCCACCAAGGGCGGCGGCGGCATCGTTTGCTGCCACGCTTTCGAACCCATAGGTTGACGTCAGGAACACTGGCGGCTGGACGGCATTGGAAAAGCCGGCCGGATCGTAGCCATGATGGATCGCCCGGGTGGCAAATCCGGGGCTGGTGCGGTTGAGCGACCCCGTGGGAGCATCGGTTTCGGATTGATGGGAGCTGGTCATTCGGCCTCTGCGATCTCTCTTGGGGTTCCGAAAGATTGACGGCAACCTGGCCAATGTGAAATATCCAGTTGGCGATGAAAGAGATGGTCCAGTCTTCAAGTGCCGGGTCTGCAGCGCGCTCGCACGCGATGGGTGCACGCCAGATATACGAAGCCCTTCGCGAGCAAATCCTCGGCGGCGTCTACGAAACCGGCAGTCAGTTGCCATCCTCCCGGGCCCTGGCAAATGACCTCGGCGTTTCGCGAACCACGGTGACGGTCGCCTATGAGCAACTGGCTGCGGAGGGTTTCATCGAAGTCCGTCAAGGCGCACGACCTCGCGTTGCGTCTTCGTTGATGGGCCATGAGACGGGCCGCACTCACGCGCAACGGGTCGGCCCGATCCACCTGTCCGCATATGGCGAGCGGCTGCGCGCGACGTCACCCTGGCCAGATTATCTGCCGACTGGGCTGAAGGTCGAGTTCCGCTATGGCGACCTCGCGCCGTCGGATTTCCCTTTATTGGTCTGGAAACGCGCGATGAACGAGGCGATGGGGCAGCGCCCGCTGCGTCTTGCCTATGACGATCCTCGCGGCTCGCGCCGGCTTCGCCAGGCGCTTCAGGGCTATCTCTGGCGCGCCCGGACCCTGAGCTGCGACCTCGACCAGATCATAGTTGTGAACGGTTCGCAGCAGGGCCTTGATCTGTGCGCGCGCCTGCTTCTCGATCCCGCCGACCGCTTCGTCATCGAGGATCCGTGCTACAGGATGGCGCGTCAGGTCTTTGCCAGTACGGGTGCCTCACCCATCCCGGTCATCGTCGACGAAGACGGGATGAGGACCGAGTTGCTGGCGGGGATCGGAGCACGACTGGCTTATGTGACGCCATCGCATCAGTTTCCGCTGGGCGGCGTCATGCCGATCGCGCGCCGCCATCAGCTTCTGAAATGGGCGCGGCACAACAACGCCTATGTGATCGAGGACGACTACGACAGCGAATATCGCTACGACATCAATCCGGTCCCTCCGCTGCACAGTCTCGAGGACCACGGGGCTGTCATCTACCTCGGCACGATCTCCAAAACGCTCTCGCCGATGCTGCGCATCGGCTACCTCGTCGTCCCGCCCGAATTGCAGGAGGTCTTCGCAACCGCCAAACAATTCGCAGACCGGCATTCGCCGGTCGCTGAACAGGAAGCGCTGGCATCGTTGATCGAGAGCGGCGGCTACGAAAGCCATGTGCGCCGTGTGCGCAGGCTGAACGGCGAGCGTCGGGAAACGTTGTTGGGCGCCCTGCAGCACAGCTTCGGGGATCGCATCACTGTCCAGGGAGCAGATGCGGGACTGCACGTCGCGGTTTGGTTCAATGACCTGCCACGATCGCGGGAAACGACCTTGGTCGAATCCGCCCGCGACGCTGGCCTGGGGCTACACCTGATCTCGCCGCTCTACGAACGGCCATCGGACCAAGGCCGCACCGATCGCGTCGGACTTGTCATGGGCTATGCCGCCTTGAGCATTCGGCAGATCGGGAAGGGCGTTGAGGTCCTGCGAGAGGTTGTCAAGCAGGTGCAAGACGCGATGCCGGCGCGGAACAACTGAGACGGGGCGACGCCGAAAGCTGGCGCTGAAAACGGTCCGAGGGCCCCCCGTATTTCTTTCCAAACAGCCAACTGGACCGGGAAAATGCCATGCAACTGGCGCTGTTGATCAGGCCAGTTTTGCAGCAGGTTTCCACGAGACGAATTTCCGAGAGCGATGATGACCTGGCGAGGAAAGCTGCTTCACGTCCATATCGCGCCTGCCGCCTCCTATGAAATGGAGGAGCTGGCGCAGGCGCAGCTTATTGCCGGCCAAGGCGTTGTCGGAGACCGCTACTACCTGGGGACGGGGACCTATTCCGCGCGTCCTGACGTTCGCGAAGTGACGCTGATCGAAGCTGAAGTCTTGGACGCCATCGCGCAGGGCGAACCCAGAATTCCGGGCTTCAAGGCCAAACTCGCACCCGAAGATCACCGGCGCAATCTGACGACACGAGGCGTTCCGCTTAGCCATCTTGTCGGCAAACGCTTCCGGGTCGGGGAAACGATTCTCAGGGCCGCCCGGATGAATGTGCCGTGCAAGTATATCGAGGAGTTGCTCGGGCTTCCGGGTCTCTACGAGGGGCTTCTGAACCGCTCCGGCCTGAACTGCACAATCGAGGTCGGGGGCGTGATCCGCCCCGGTGATCTGATCTTGCCCATCGACGAGTGAAACGCCATGGCCTCGCCGCGCATCATCATGAAGCTGACCGTGACCGCCGCCCGCAAGGAGCCGGGCGACGTGCTGGTCATCGACCTGAAACACCCACGCAAACCTGTGCTGCCGGCGTTCGAAGCGGGTTCTCACGTCGACGTCCATCTGCCTGAAGGGAAGGTGCGTCAGTATTCACTTTGCGGCGACCCGACCGAGCTTGGCCGCTACACCATCGCGGTGAAGCGCGAGAATGACGGCCGTGGCGGCTCGGCGTGGATCCACGAAACCATTGCCGTCGGCTCCACACTGCCTGTCTCCGCGCCACGCAACCATTTTGCGCTCAAGCCAGGCGAGGGGCCGACTTTGCTGCTGGCAGGGGGAATCGGGATCACCCCGATTCTGGCCATGGCGCGCGCGCTGACCCGGCAGGCCAAGCCCTTCGAGTTGCACTATTTCACCCGCAGCCGGGCGCTCACGCCACTCTTGGCGGCGATCGGGAGCGATCTTCCTGGCGGCAATGTGCGGATCCATTTCGACGACGAGCCTCAGACCCGGCAGAACATCGCCGCGCTGCTGGCGAACCGTTCGGACGACGCGCAGACATACTACTGCGGACCGCCTGGCTTCATGGCGGTTGTGGGGCGCGCGGCTCAACACTGGCCCGAGGGTACTGTTCATTTCGAAACTTTCCAGCCTCCCGAGTTTGATGGCGCGCCACCGGAACCATTCGTCATAGAACTGGCTGAGGGCAGGGTGGTTGAGGTTTCGGCTGAGACCACGGCACTGGCCGCCTTGCGTGCGGCCGGTGTGCCGTTGATGGCCTCGTGTGAGAACGGGGTGTGCGGGACCTGCGAATGCGCAATGCTGGCGGGACAGCCGATCCATCGGGATGCCGTCCTGTCCAAGGAGGCACGCGGCCACCGCTTCATCCCCTGCGTATCGCGCGCGACAGGTGTGTTGAAACTCGATCTTTGACCATTTGGGCGGGGGTCCTGTGAGACCGGCAGCTGACTTGCGGGAAACTGAATGACGAGGAAACTGGAATATCTGAACGAGATCGAGCGCTGCGTCTCCTGGCTCGCAGCCTGGACGATCCACCACGCCAACCACGTCCGCGAGGGCGATGAGATCAAGGTCGGGGGGCATCAGGCCTCGTCCGCGTCGCTGAGTACCATCATGACCGCGCTCTACGGTTCGGTCCTGCGCCCGCAGGATCGGGTGGCGGTCAAACCCCATGCGGCGCCGATCTTCCATGCACTTCAGTATCTGGCGGGCAACCAGACCCACGAAAAGCTCATGAACTTCCGCGGCTACAAGGGCGCGCAGAGCTACCCTTCGCGGACGAAGGATGTCGACGATGTCGACTTCTCGACCGGGTCGGTGGGTCTCGGCGTTGCTCAGACGCTGTTCTCGTCGCTGGTGCAGGACTACGTCTCGGGTCACGGCTGGATGAAGGAGCGTGCCGAGGGCCGAATGGTCAGCCTGATCGGCGACGCCGAGATGGATGAGGGCAACATCTACGAGGCCCTGATCGAAGGCTGGAAGCACGGGCTCAGGAACTGCTGGTGGGTGGTCGACTACAATCGCCAGTCGCTCGACGCCGTGATCCGGGAGGGCCTCTGGCAGCGTTTCGAGCAGATTTTTCGCAACTTCGGCTGGGACGTGATGGTCCTGCGCCACGGCGCTCTGCAAGAGGCTGCCTTTGCCGAGCCGGGGGGCGAGAAGCTGCTCGAGTGGATAGAGCGCTGTCCGAACCAGCTCTATTCGGCGCTGACCTTCCAAGGGGCTGCTGCCTGGCGCAAGCGGCTGCTCGACGAGATCGGAGACCAAGGGCCGGTCACCACTCTGATCGAACGCCGCTCCGACGACGAGTTGCAGGCGTTGATGACGAACCTTGGCGGGCATGACATGCCGAGCCTCCTCGAAGCCTTCGAGGCGGCGTCCAGGCATGACCGTCCCGTCTGCTTCATCTGTTACACCATCAAGGGCTACGGTCTGCCGCTTGCCGGACACAAGGACAACCACGCGGGGCAGATGACGCCCACGCAGATGGAAGACTACCGCCTGCAAATGGGCGTAAAGCGGGGTGAGGAGTGGGACAAATGGGCGGCCGCCACCTTGCCGGAAGCGGAACTTGACGCCTTCTTCGCAAAGGCGCCGTTCTTCAGTGAGGGGCGTAGGAGGCTGTCTGCGCCGTCGGTGCCGGTGCCTGAAACCCTTCCGTCACCGGGGCAGCCCGGCAAGCCGCTCTCGACCCAGATGGGGTTCGGCCAGATCCTGAACGACATCGCACGCGAGCGCAGTCTGCTTGCCGACCGCATTGTCACCACCTCGCCCGATGTGACGGTCTCGACCAATCTCGGTGGCTGGGTCAACCGGCGCGGCCTTTTCGCCCGGGAGACCATGGCGGACACCTTCAAGGCCGAACGCATTCCGTCGACCTTTACCTGGGAATTTGGGCCGAAGGGGCAGCACCTCGAGCTCGGGATCGCCGAGTCGAACCTGATGATCATGCTCGGGGCGCTCGGTCTCTCGCACTCGATCAATGGCGTGCGCCTGCTGCCGATCGGGACAGTCTATGATCCCTTCATCTACCGATCGGCCGACCAGCTAAACTACGCCTGCTATCAGGATGCGCGCTTCATGCTGGTCGCAACGCCCTCGGGCGTGACGCTAGCGCCCGAGGGCGGAGCACACCAGTCGATCGGCACCCCATTGATCGGCATGGCGCAGGATGGGCTTTGCGCCTTCGAACCGGCCTTCGTCGACGAACTGTCCGTGATCATGCGCTTTGCCTTCGATTACATGCAACGTAATGGCGAGGGGGATCCGGATGAGACGACGTGGCTGCGTGATCAGACCGGAGGATCGGTCTATCTTCGCCTGTCAACCCGGCCGCTCGAGCAGCCGCCGCGCGACATGAACCCGGCGCTCGCGCGGGACATCGTCAATGGCGCCTATTGGCTGCGTCCGCCTGGGCCCAACGCGAGTGTCGTCATTGCTTATCAAGGCGTCGTCGCGCCGGAGGCGATTGCCGCGACGGGTCTTCTGGCGGAGGACCGGCGCGATGTCGGGCTGCTCGCGATCACCTCCGCGGACCGGCTTAATGCGGGCTGGCAGGCGGCGGAACGTGCCCGGCAGCGTGGCGCGATTGGCGCCCTGAGTCATATCGAGCGGCTGCTCGCGCCGCTATCGCGTGACTGCGGCATCGTCACCGTGATCGACGGCCACCCGGCGACGCTCGCGTGGCTCGGTGGGGTTAACGGGCATCGCGTGAAGGCGCTCGGGGTCGAGCAGTTCGGCCAGACGGGGACTATTGCGGACCTATACCGTCACCACGGCCTGGACACCAACGCCATCGTACATGCGGCGCAGGCGGTCAGTGCGGGACCGGCTGTTCGCTACCGGAAGGCGCTGCCTTGACCCTGAGCGACCGGATGCTCCGTGGCTGGTACGGATCGGCTGTTTCCACGGGCGTTCCGGTTCGCTTCAAAGCGGACAGGGCCGGGACACTGTGGACGTTCTGATCGCGCTTGAGTAGCTTGTGCGACCCCCAGGGTCACCTGGGAATACGCAGGGAGGCGGCTTTTATTTAGCCTTGCGTCCAATTACGAATTCGATCCAATCCAGTCCGGAGCAAAAGCTCCGCGTCCTCCCGATTTTCGGCTTCGACGTAGCACCGCATTTCCGGGGCATTTCCGGATGGACGCAAATGCAAGACACGCTTATCCGCGAGAGTGATACGAAGTCCGTCAACATCGCTAACCTTGCTTACCACTCCAATCGACCCGACGAAGGCGGCGATGTTAGTTTCCGCTGTACGAAGGTATGTCATGAGGCGAGTGCTGCTTTCGACGGAAAAATTTTCCAAGCGATCCGCCGCCGCCGCCGGCAATTGAAAGGAACTGCCAATCTCCGACAGTGGCTGCCCACTTGTACTAACAAGGGAAAGTGCCGCGAGGATGGGGAGAAAACTGTCGCGTGTAGGTAGCGCTGGCAGTTTAGTTCCGTTCGGGTCAAAGTCCGTGCCGGTCAACAAACCACCGTTTGCTTCGAAACCAACCACGCGCTCGTGACCCGACGCAACCAAATCGAGCATGGCAGCAATAACAAATGGCGATCCAACCTTGGTACGCACGACTTTAAAAGAACCTGCGGTCTCGATGCCAGAGTTTGATGTGACCGGCGTGACGACTGCCTTCGCTTGCAGGAAGTTCGCCGTAATCAGGCCTAACAAATCACCGCGAAGGGGGTCTCCGTGGTCGTCAGCTACCAGTGGGCGGTCACCATCGCCATCTGCCGAGACGACCGCATCAAGCCGATGCTCTTTGGCCCAGAGCTTGAACTGTTGAGCAGTCTCGTCAGAGACCGCTTCAGTGTCGACAGGAATGAAACCTTCCGAACGTCCCAGGGTTACGACCGTCGCACAGTGATATGAGAGAATGTCAACCAAGAGATCGCGCGCGACTGTGCTGTGCTGATATACGCCCACCGTTAAGCCCTTTAGAGCATTAATCTCCATAAGCTTTCGATTGCGCGCCATGAAAAAGGCCTTGCATTCGGCCTCCCGGTGCTGCCGACTTGCAACAGCACCTTCAAGGGCGTATCCGCGCTTCTCCAACTGCAAGGCGATGCGCGTTATCTCCCGCTCATCACCCTTGTCGATCTCACCGTCGGGTCGATAGAATTTTATTCCATTACGGTCGGCCGGAATGTGCGAGCCTGTGATCATCAAACAACCACTCTTACGCGCCTGAGCATACAGTGCCAGGGCAGGGGTGGGGACTGCGCCGCAATCGACCACGATGAAGCCGAGCGCGGACAGTGCCGCCGCACAGACGGCGGCGATGGCCGGACTCGAGGCGCGAAAGTCGCGCCCTATGAGTATCTCGTCGCCAATTCTGGCCAGGCCGGATTCCAGCAGGAATGTCGCGAATGCCGTTGCATATAGGGCAGAGGCGGCTCCTGCCAATTCTGTCGCCAGGCCCCGTAATCCACTTGTTCCGAATTTCATACCAAATCCGACGTTGCGGGTTTTGAAGGTAACATGCTCAAACTTTGGCTCGTCCGGAATGCCCATCGACAGATCCCTCGGACGAGAACAAGAAGTACATTCGGTTACCGTAGACGCGTTCGGTTATCGACGGTTACCCTTGTGAGGATTGACGCAGTCGGCGTCGGCGTGGGCAGCGCACCGTGACCTTCACGGCGACGAGGTTGGAGCGGATGGGGTCCGGGTCCGGCAGGGCTCCTCGCGGCTGGCTCACATGAGCGCTATCGCCATCGAGTGATTGTCTCAGTCTACATTAGCTCTGGGTCCCGAAAGCGCGTACAGGCCTGAGACGCAGCAAATCCTCTTATCTATCGCCGTTCGGTGTAGCTCCCGTTCAGAAATGCATGATAGACACTCTCGATGCCTTCCATGAGAGTGATCTTTGCTGCCCATCCCAAAGTGCGCAGCTTGTCGACGCTCATCAGCTTTCGCGGTGTACCGTCAGGTCTAGAGTGATCATGCGCGATCTCCCCAGTAAATCCGACTACACGGCAGATCATTCTAGTCAGCTCTAGGATCGTGATGTCCTGTCCGCAGCCGAGATTGACGTGATCATGGTCAGAGTAGTTCTTCAGGAGGAAGACTAATGCGTCGGCGCAGTCGTCGACGTGCATGAATTCCCGACGTGGTGTGCCCGTGCCCCAGATGGTGATTTGCTTATCACTTATGAGCTTAGCTTCATGCGCTTTCCGGATCAGCGCTGGGATGACGTGGCTTGACTGCAAGTCATAATTGTCGCCTGGCCCGTAGAGATTCGTCGGCATAGCGGAGATGTAGTCGCGGCCATATTGCTGGCGATAGGCTTGAGCCATTTTGATGCCGGTGATCTTGGCGACGGCGTAGCATTCGTTGGTGCGCTCTAGTGGCCCGGTCAAAAGCGCGCTTTCAGGAATGGGCTGTGGTGCCATCTTCGGATAGATGCAAGACGAGCCGAGGAAGAGGACGCGGTCGACATTGTTTTCGTGGGCTGCCGCGAAGATATTGGCCTCGATCATCAGATTGTCGTAAAGAAAGTCGACCGGATAGGTGGCGTTCGCGAGAATACCACCTACCTTTGCCGCCGCCATAATGATAGCGTCCGGTTTCATCACTGCCACGAAGTTTTCAACCTCGGTCTGTCGCTTGAGGTCTAGCTCTCCCCGAGGGGCGGCCACAACTTTGCAGTCTTCAGACGCGAGTCGGCGTACAACAGCGCTGCCCACCATACCTTTGTGGCCAGCGACCCACACGGTTTTTCCGTTCAGATCATACATTACGCTTCCTTCATGACTACAGATGTCTGCATGACCTTCAGGTCTTCGCGTACCATTTCCGCAGCAAGCTCGCGCACGGATGTCTCATGCACCCAGCCGAGCTTCTCCTTCGCCTTGGTAGCGTCACCCAGGAGAAGATCGACTTCCGTGGGGCGGAAGTAGCGTGGGTCCACTTGGACTAGGCATCTGCCGCTCGCTACATCATAGCCCTTTTCGCCGACACCCTTGCCACGCCATTCGATCTCGACGCCGATATCTTCGAAAGCCCACTCGACGAATTGGCGGACAGGAGTCGTTTTGCCCGTAGCCAGCACGTAATCATCCGGTTGATCCTGCTGTATCATCATCCACATACCTCGCACGTACTCACGCGCATGGCCCCAATCGCGTTGAGCATCGAGATTGCCGAGATAAAGCTTGTCCTGCTTGCCCAGGTAGATAGCAGCAGCAGCGCGGCTGATCTTGCGCGTCACAAAAGTTTCGCCACGAAGGGGGCTTTCGTGATTAAAAAGAATGCCGTTGGAAGCGTGCATACCATAGCCCTCGCGATAATTGACGACCATCCAGTAGGCGTAGAGCTTGGCGGCGGCGTAAGGGCTGCGCGGATAAAAGGGCGTCGTTTCGTTCTGCGGTACGGACTGCACGAGGCCGTATAGCTCCGAAGTCGAGGCTTGATAGAAGCGGGTCTTGTCCGTCAGACCGAGGAGGCGAATCGCCTCAAGAAGTCGCAATGTACCGATACCGTCCGCGTTTGCTGTGTACTCAGGTGTTTCGAACGACACCTGCACATGGCTCTGAGCAGCCAAGTTGTAAATTTCGTCTGGCTGAGATTCCTGAACCACGCGGATGAGGTTAGTCGAATCAGTGAGGTCACCGTAATGCAAGATCAGGCGCGGATCGGATTCGTGCGGGTCTTGGTAGAGGTCTTCGATACGACCCGTGTTGAAGGAAGAGGAACGTCGCTTAATCCCATGAACGATGTAGCCTTTTTTGAGAAGAAGACGGGCAAGATAGGCACCATCCTGTCCAGTTATGCCCGTAATAAGAGCAACTTTTCTGCTATCGCCCATTCTATTCCTGCTCTATTAAAGTTTAAAGTTTCGGCTCCGGCTCGCCACGCCGACACAATGTGCGGCCAGCCCCGTGCGCTATGGAGCACTTCGACAGATGCGGCGCGAAGCTCGTCATTGACAGTCCGCCAGCCGAGCACACCTCTTGCTTGGATCACAGCAAAATAGAGTTGCGCCGCTAACCTGTCGGCTTCGTACATGCGGTCTGAGTGCCGCTCAGCTCACGCCGTGAGCGACATGTACTCCCAGCACCTTGCAGCTGATTTGCTCATCCATCAGTGAGTGAGGACGCCTTTCTTTCTTGCTTCAGCGTCTTCTAATGGGAATTGTTTGGATCAGTGAAATCGATTGTTTGGATAAAGTGCATCCACAGAATGGATGGTCTGACCGAGCAGCGGGGGCGCATCGCCGGCCCGGAGTCGTAGGCGCGAGCTTCCGTTCGGGGCGAGGACAACGTTCGTGGCCGCGAGCCCTCACCACAGCATCCGTCACAGGTCGTGCAGAACTTTGGGAGCAGACTGCAGCTTCTGTCGATCAGCTGGTTCCAGGCGCGTCGAGCTGTCGACCTCATCTCGCCCGGACCGGTTGCTGTATGCAGCCTTGCACCCTTGGCGTATGGCGTCGACGGAACGATTTGCTCCGGCAGGCAGTGTCGCAGCGTTTCCCGGCTGTTTCGGCTCTATTGGCGGGCCCGCGTCAGCCGAGCCCCTTCTCATGCATCCAACACATGGATGGCCGGCATCCACTCAATAGATTTTACATATGCCGCGGAGGCCCAGTAGAGAAGGCTGAACGGGAAGCGAGGGCATCGGCTTCAAGCTGTGCGAGCGTCACGGGATTAGTGGGCAGTGCTGAGTGAGCTCTTCTGCCCTATGGCCCGGCCTCTGCCAAGCGCCCGGCGTCAGGGTCTACGTGTCGACTAAGGATACCAAACCGGGCAACCTCCTCTCTGAACGAGATTTCCGATAATGCATGTTAGTGGATTGGAAAAGCGCCGGTTCGTCGTCTCTCGGAGGCGTACGGGGTTCGGTGATTGTCTGTGGTCATTGGCGGCCGCTTGGCGCTACGCGCAGCGGTCGGGACGAACTCTAGTCATCGACTGGCGGGGGGCCTGCTACCTCGACCAACCCTTCACAAATGCGTTTCCGGTGTTCTTCCAGCCGATCAATGACATCGCTGGCGTGCCGGCTATTTCCGACGACCGGATCAACGACGTTTCCTTCCCTGGTCCATTCTTCCCGGAGTGGTGGAACAGGCCGGCGATCGAGTGCCTTTACCGGCCAGATGAGCAGATTTTCCAAGAGCGCGATGAGTTGGGCGAGCTCTTTCAGGCCGAACACGATGTCGAAGCGAACACAGTAGTGTGTGACGCTTGTCTGATGTGGCGGTGCGATGAGGATGCAGAGCGGCAGGTGTTCCAGAGTGTCAAGCCTCGGCCAGAAATTCAAGCCCGCATAGATGCCATTTATCAGGAATGTTTTGAGGGGCACAGCATCATCGGGATTCATGTTCGGCACGGTAACGGTGAAGACATCATGGAGCATGCGCCCTACTGGGCCGATCCGGAGCTCGCCGTTCGGCAAGTGTGCGCTGCAATTGACAAGGCTAAGGCGTTACCGCACCCCAGGCCTGTGCGGCTGTTCTTATGCACGGACAGCGCGCGGATACTGGATCTTCTGTCGGCCAGGTTTCCCGATCTGCTCACTGTCCCGAAGCACTTCGGATCCAATCAAGGTGGCCCATTACACACTGCAGCACTCGGGATTGACGGCGGAATTTCCGCCCTCGTTGAGATGTATCTTCTCGGGCGCTGCGATACCGTAATTCGGTTTCCCCCGACGAGCGCCTTTACACGATATGCACGCCTTTTCGCACCACGGGTAATTGAATTCGATCTGAAAGAGCCAAGTCGTTTGACTTTGATAGAAGGCAGCCAAGTCTCTGATCTCAGTTAAGACCCGCCACCTGCGCAATTCGGCAGACGCAACCAAAGGCATAGTTGAATGCGCATTTCTCACCGACGCCAGTGGAGGCGTCGTACATTACCGATAGCGTCGTCATCTGACGCCGCCTGCAACGCGCCAGAACTTCGCTGTTACGCGGGGGCCGCAGACAAGCCAGAGCGACGGCGATCGTGACGCTGACGCTCGAAAGAACGCGGGCGATCACTCCAGAGACGAAATTGAGGTTGGTTATGAAAGTCATTCCCGTGATCATCAGCGGCGGAGCCGGATCGCGGCTATGGCCCGCCTCAAGGCAATCGCACCCCAAACCTTTCCTCAAAGTGGCGGATGGATATTCTCTCATTCAGCAGACTGTGCTGCGCGCCGCTTCGATAGAAGGTGTCGTGGAACTCGTCGCTGTGACATCCGGGGACCACCTCTTCCTGACCAAGGACGAATTTGACGAACTGGATTCCGTGGTCCTGCCACGCACCTTTCTGCTCGAGCCCGAAGCTCGGGATACGGCCGCCGCCGTGGCTGCAGCCGCGATCCATGCGAGGGCAACGCAAGGCCCTGACGCGATCCTGTGCGTCTTCCCGGCCGATCACCTGATTAGCAACCTGCCTGCGTTTCTAGACGTCATGGGCCTGGCCATGGAACATGCGAAGCTCGGGCGGATCGCCACATTGGGCGTCACCCCAACCAGACCGGACACCGCATTCGGCTACATCGAAGCAGATGGTGAGAACGTCGTCCGTTTCGTTGAAAAACCGGATCTGGAGACAGCCAAAGCCTATGTCGCGTCTCAACGCTTCTTCTGGAACGCCGGCATCTTCTGCTTCAGTGCGCAAACCATGCTCGACGAGATGGTTTTGCATTGTCCCGAGGTGCTCCAGGCCGTCGCCGACAGCTATGAGAACGGCCGCGCCAGTCAATGCCAAGGCTTTGCCAAAATCGAACTCGCGCCTGAGCATTTCGGTTCCGCGCCGCGAATCTCGCTCGACCACGCTGTCATGGAGAAGACTAACAAACTTGCCGTGATTCCCTGCGACATGGATTGGAACGACATCGGGTCTTGGAACGCAATGGCCGATTTGATCGCCCCCGACGAAAGCGGGAACAGGATACGCGGCGATGTGCACATGGTCGACACGACCGGCTCCTATGTGAGCTCCGACAAGCGCGTCATCGGCACGGTGGGCGTAAGCGATCTGGTGATCGTGGATTCCCCGGACGCTTTGCTTGTCACATCCCGCGACCGCGTTCAGGACGTTAAGAAGCTCTTCGAGAGCCTCAAGGCTTCGGGACATGAAGCTCATCTGGTCCATAGCACGGTACACCGGCCCTGGGGTTCCTATACGGTTTTGGAGGAAGGCGAGCGCTTCAAGATCAAACGCATCGAGGTGAAGCCCGGTCGCCAGTTGAGCCTGCAGATGCACTATCATCGCTCGGAGCACTGGGTCGTGGTCAGCGGCTCCGCCAAGATCGTCAATGGCGAGCAGGAGTTGTTCCTGAGGACAAACGAATCTACTTACATCCCCTGCGGCCATAAGCATCGGCTCGAGAACCCAGGCAGAATTGACCTGGTGATCATTGAAGTGCAGAGCGGCGATTATCTCGCCGAGGATGATATCGTTCGCTTCGACGACGAATATGGTCGAACGTAGATAACAGTACAAAAAAAGTTAAACGACGAGGCGTCGCTCAAGGATCTCTGTCGTGGGTTCTGGGCCTGACATTGGCAAGCAGCGGGCCGAGGGTGTCATGGTATCCGCCCCGCATTCTCATGAGGCACTCGATCGTGGTCGAAAACATCGGTGAGCGCTTGACAGCGCGCCGTCCGCGGTAACGAAGACTTCAGATCTTTTTAGGCGGACCCGTTGCTCAGCTGTTCAACGGCACAGCCGTATTTCAGCCTGTAGGCGGCAACGAAATCCTCATCGCTGCAGATGCAGCGGCCGCTGGAATCTTTGGCTTTCGGATCATGGAGGTAAGAACCAAGGGGGCGCAGTAGATTCACGCGAGTGCTGGTCGTCGGACTCATCGGAAAACCCGCACTATGCTTGACCAGGTCTGCGGCAAGCATGATCCCGGCAAGCGCTGATTGAAAGGCCATCGGAACCACGGTTCGAACGAGACGACTTCCATCGCTAAGCTGGAACACCAGACCGCCGCAGATAGCCTGCTGATAAAAGGAACGGAGGGGCTGGCCAACAAACGCGGCGAGCGGCCCAAACGGCACAGCCATCGCCGTAGCCACTCGAGCTACGAACTCATTGGGGACTCCGGTATTGGTCTGCAGGAGCGTTTTTACCTCATCGTGTGTTTCCGGCATTCCGAGTTCCTCCGCGACCAGTTGGTGTTCGTCCTTGGATTTCCCGGTCGGCATGTACATGCAGCAAAGGCAAGCCTGGCCGTCATCGAAACCATGCCGCGAGATGCCTAGATCTTGCTCCTGAGTCCAGGCGTTCGCGATCCATCGGGGCAGAGCACCTTGGACAGCTAGACGGTCGGCGGCGGTGTCAAGCGCCACACCCACTCGGTCGAATACCCAGTCGCCCCGGCGCGCAACATATTCTGCCCACTTCATAGTCGCCTCGACTTCAAGGGCGGTGGACCGAAGGGCGTTGGTTGCAAGGGCCGCCTTAGAGAGGCCGACCTCCGCCTGACCTGCCAACACGTAGCGCTGCAGGTTTGAGAGTTCGATAGCTTCGTGGCTGGCGATCTATCAGTTGCGGCATTGTCCCGGCAGCCGCCTGAGGTTCGCCTGTGTCGTGTCACCTGCAAATTCGAACAAAGTCAGGACAACGACTTTGACAAATCTTAGAATCGGCGGATGATGCCCACTCAACTTACCAGTGATTCACGTCTAGTTTGGATGCTGTGGCCCTACGAACGGATTGACGGCCGTTTAGGCTTTACCAGCTTCACCATTCAACAATTGATGGGATAGAAGTCATGGCCAAAGACTCTGCGCTTCTGTCTGAGCTGCATAAACTCATCGGGCAACGGATGGAGGCTGGCCAGATCGCGCAGCCAAGCGAAATCGTTGAGGAGATATTCAAAAGTAAACCTCTGACAGGCCCGCATGCCGACTTCTACAGAGCATTTGCCAAGAAAGAACTTGTGGGTGTCGTTACACGTATGTTGAAGCGCGTGGGCATGAGCGACGATCCTGCGTCCCCTCAGATGGTCCTTCCTGGCCATACTCGCTTAGTCAAATCGTATCCTGTGCTTCGGAACGGCGAACGGTCTCTGGTTCCAATAGGCCTCTGCACAACGGAAGAACTTTCTGACCACGTCTCGCTTCTTCGAAAGCAGGCAAAGGGCTGCGAAAACCACGCTGCAGAATTGGTTGAGTACCTTGCCACCAAAACCACCCGGGCGAAAATTGAAGCGCAAATCGAGAGGTCTAAAAGAACCGTAGCCGAACCGGCATGATAGCCTCGCTATTTCCACCATTTCTTCACCTACTTCAGAATACGCCGAAGTAGTGCCTGACCAGATTAGCGGAATTAAACCGTTTGAGATATCGTGGTCCCTGCGTTGGGGGGCACTTCTGATATGGATGTTTACGTCGAAGGAAAGGGGCCAGAGGGTGAAGCTGGGAGGCCTTTCCGAATATCGCTTGAGCCGAGCTATAGACATCGCGACGCGCTCAGGCTGCTTTTCATCTTGGTTGCGGGAAGTGAAGATGTCGACAGGCCTACAGAGGAGGTCGTGAGCGTTTTTCGAGCTGAGAAGCGCTTGATGGCAATGGACTTCCTCGTCCGTTATCCTGACTATTTGGGTGACGCCCTGCTGGATCTCTATGAGGAGACCCGCGAACCCGAACTGCTAGAGGCAGTTCAGCGCATCTTCATCAACGACGAGCCTTCCATCAGACTGGTGCGGATGGTCCGCTGGCGGCACGGCGCCTATCAGAACGTCGAGGACGCCCTTGCAATGCTGAGCTACTACGGCTTAGCGAGACCGATGCAACTCGCCGGTGACGACGGCAGAATTCGTCGGTACGAGTACCTTATATTACCAAAGGCGATCTCGTTTCTGGAAAAGTGCGTTCAGGATTACCCGGAGTTGGCGTGGTATCGCGACCGATTAGCGTTGGTAATGCGAGTCGCCAGCGGCAAGAGCGGCTCCGCCCTAAAGGAATGGCAGTATGAGCACCCGCAATATGGAAGCACCATCCAGGGCGACGTGATACCGACTATCCAAGAGCAGGTCGAACAGCGTCTGACCAAATTCGCCGGATTGGAACCATGAGCAAGGAACGGATCATCGAGTCGACCGAGTACGGCTGGATAAGAGCCATAGCCGAGGATAGCACCAGTCCGGAGTCGGATGTTCGAAGCGCGTTGCTCAAGTATGGCATTCGCGCGCAGACTACTCCGCCGCGCGCCAAGAGCCTTCGCTTCGACGGCATCAAGTTGACGGGTGTTCGAGCCGAATCCGAGCGCGACGGACCGTTTCATCTGTCCTGGTCAGACCTAGGGATCGGCATCTGGGCCGTGATGTCCGAGCGCAATCTGCGAGGAAAGTCATCCATCCTGCACCTACTCAACGCAGCTATCCGCGGCGACTTTCCCGGTCGGGTGAAGCCCGACGTTTGGAAGTGGCTGGAAACCATCGAAGTCCGGTATTGTGTCGATGAAGTCCTGCATCGCATGGAGCTGCGCAAGCCTGCCGGCGAGGAGAAGGCGGCGGAGGGCAAGGCCACGCTGAGCCGGAGTGTCAGCGACGGTCAGTGGATCACGCTCTATGAAGGTGACGCTGGAGACGGGCTGAAGTCTCAGACCGAGCACCTGATGATGGAAGAACTAGATTTCCCGGTGATTTATGCCCACAACAAGAATACCGGCGGTCATCCCCATGGCTGGCCTCTGATAGCTTCGACGTTCTTCCTGTCGAGTTCTACTGAGCCGAAGGCACTGTTCGGCGATCTGCCCATAGACGGGCTCCCGCTTCGCCTGCTCCAACTGTTCATAGGGTTGCCGTGGGTCTCTACCTATAGTGCTGCGTTAACCGCGCAGAAGCAGCTCGAGCAGGCACTGGCCGATAGGCCGAACCATTCTGGCGTGAGCGTAGTGCTCGATAGCAGGCTTATCGAGGTTGAGGGCCAACTCGCCAAAGCGAAGGAGGCTCGTGGCACCGATGACCGCGGCGCAAAAAGGCTGGAACTGGCGCGCCTCGATGAGGAGACCGTGACCGATAGGAAGGTGGTCGAGACCGCTCGAATAGCCTTAGAGACGGACACGGCGACCGTCGCGGCCGTCACAGTCAGCTACGACGACGCGCGGCGAAGGCTCAAGCAGCTCGAGGACGAGCGGTCGGCAGGATACTCGTTCCGTCAGCTCAACCCGACTTGCTGCCCTGCCTGCGAGGCAGCGTTCGAGGAGGCCGCGCCTGCGGTTCAGCACGCAGACCACAACACCTGCGCCTTGTGCAAGAACGACTTGCCGGTCCACGAAAACGATCTGGATAGCGATCGCATCCAGTACGCGCAGACCCTGGTTGAGGAACTGGCTTCGTCGCTCCAGATCGCCAAAGCCAAGTTCAAAGCCAGCGAGAAGACAGCAAGGGAGGCGACCGAACGCCTCCGCACCGGAATGAACAGGATGCGAAACCTTCAGGACGCCATCTCAACGTTGCCGACCGACCCCGAACTCATCGTTGTGCAGTTGGAGGCCCGGGCCGAGCAGCTTCGGGAACTGGTCGCCTCACTGCAATCGCCTGCCAACGACGACACCGAGACGCAGAGCGAACTCAAGATCCTTCGTGCCGCTACTGACGCCAGTAAGACGCTGATGACCTCTATGCAGTCGGACGTTCTGACAGAGATCGCTGATTCGGTGATGTCCCTCACGAAGAAGTTCGGTGTTTCCCACATCACCAGCATGCACCTCGACGGCGGTGGGAGGCTGAAGGTCCACCAAGGCGGCGCCGATATCTATTTCAGCAACCTTACGATGGGCGAGAAATTGCGCATTAAGATCGCGACCTCGCTGGCGGCTGTGGAGGTGGCCAAGCGTCGCGGGCATGGCCGGCATCCAGGCTTGCTGATTATCGACTCGCCTGCGTCGGAAGAGGTCGTGAACGAGGACTTCGAGCAGATGCTGGACAGCGTTGCCTCTGCTGCGAAGGACATCGGAGGCGTTCAGATCATTCTCGGCACCATTGCTCGCAGCGCGGTGGAGGCGGTTGTGTCTATTGATCATCGGCTACACGCTAAGGGGGATAAGTACCTCTTCTGAGTGGTCGGCGATGGAAGACAGATTCGAGCTCCTGACGACGGAAGGCACGCCCATCCTAGACCCGGGAACGGCTCAAGAGAACGAATTGCTGGCCGCGATTGAGGCCCTGCCTTCCGAAACCGCGCGCGCAGACGCGTTCTGCTGGATGACCCGCTGGGTGACCGCGGCCGCCGTTCAGCGCGCGCTGCTGCGGATACTCGAGCGAGAGGATGACGCCACCTCTGTTGCGGAAATGGTCGACTGCCTCGACGAACTGCCCACAATACCGCAGGCTCTCGGGCGCAGTGCGTGGGAAATCTTCCGCCGCCGTTTCGAGCCCCGGTCTGAACATAGCTGGATGCGATCGCAGGCGTTGCGCGGCGCGCTTGTCGTAGTGCAGGGCGACCACAGTTTGGTCAGGCGCCTGCAGTCGTATCTTCTGGACGTCACGACAGACGACGACGGGGCCTATCTGCGTCACGTCGCCAAGGTCACGGGCACCATTCTGCGTCGATACCCCGATGACGACTTCCGAGACCTTCTCTCCAACCTGGCGCATGTGGGCGAGGCAGCAGACGAAGCTACCCTTGAGCTCGGACTTGATCGCTTGCAAGACGGGTTGCTGGCCAGAACGCAGGACGCGCTCATGTCAGCCTTGACGGCGGCGCAGGGTTGGTTTCGCCGTTCCCTGGCGGCGAGCGAAGGACGTTCGGATGCTGCGCTGTATGATATCTGTACGTCTGTTCTGATCGATGTGCAGAACAGAGGACTGCACTCCGATCTTGCGCTGGATTTGCCTAAACTTCGCAGGGCAGCCATCGAGTACTCAGCCTTTGCCGTCGATCGCCACTCCGCCCAGTCATGGCTCGGGGCGCCATCGCGCGAGCGTTTTCACTGGCTGTCGATGGCCACGAAGTTAGCCATGGCTGCTCACACGTTCACAAAGGACACCTGGCTGCAAGCGGCCATTGTGATCGAGGACGAGTTGCTATCGATCTTTTTTGCGAGTGAGAGCGTGTTCTCTCGATCCGATGGCCACGGCGCCGATATTCTCGGACGAAAGGCACTCGTCCAATCGCTGCAGAAGCGGCGATACTATCTGCAGACCTTAAATCAATGGCTCGCCGAGAACGTTGATAGCGATCTCGCTCAGAATGTCGGACAACTACGCGACACGGTGCAACATTCACTGGCCGGAGCTATCCATCGCAGCCCTTTTGACGAATCGACTGAAGGCTGGCTGGTCGATATCCTCAAGAAAGCCGGCCTCGACGCAGCTACAGCCACCATGACCGCAGCGCAGTTCGACGTGGGGATAGATCGCAATCGGCAAGTGGCAGAGCTGTGGGCCGCCGTTATTGAGAAGCTCTCGGACAATCCCGATTACCAGCGCGACCATCCCCGAGCGCTGCTGGAACACATGTGTACGCTCATTGTGCGTTTTCTCGATTTTCGCGCCAACGTTGGCAGGAGTACCGACCCGTCTGCTGAGTACGTGTTTCGGCGCGGCGCCGATCTGCCGGTCGAACACGACCTTCAACTAGATTTCCTGAAGTTCCTCACGATGTCGGACGCACCGTCGTTCCGAGCCGAAGCCCGTGACTCCGGTGGCGGTCGCGCTGACATCGCTCTCGAATATCGTGGCGTCAAGTCGATCGTGGAGGTGAAGAGGGACGACAACGTGCTCAACAATGCGGAACTTGCGGAGCGGTATGCCGGCCAGGCGACGGGCTATCTGACGACCGGTGTCTGTTTCGGTTTCCTACTGGTGCTAGATCTCACGGATCGGAAAGGCCATCAACCGCACATTTCCGAACAGATCAGTGTGGAGCAAAAGGTGCCGGATGGATCTAAGGTAAAATACCATATTGTGGTGGCCAGAATTCAAGCCAATCGCAAGACGCCGCATGAACTGCGGTAATGTTAGCTTTCCTTTGACGCGTACCGATACCAGTGAAGGCGCACAACTCAGAGATCGGTGTTTGCGAGATCGAATCTAGACGCTTCCGGAGCGGCAATTTGGCTTAGTCAAGCAGATGGTCGAGGCCACTCCTTCGATGAGCAACTTTCTCGAGGTAGGCTGACTGTTCGGTCGTGAGGCACGGCTTAACAAGCGCCATTTCCCAGTCCTTCAGGGACAAAAGTTGCGCTTTTTCCCGGCCTCGGCGGATCGTGAGCTTGAAGTCTTGAGGGCTGTGCACGACGCCTTTCTTTCTTAACCTCCAGAGAACGGTCGCCAGTTGTTTGGGGGTGAATGCACCCCGCGTCTGCAAATAGTCTATAAAGGAATGAACATCGAAATTGGGTTCAACGTTCGCCAGCGCCACAAGCGCGCTTACTAATCGCCTGCGGCGCGCGTCCTCGACAAGTTGTCGCCGATCTCGACCGACCTTCTTACGAGTGGCGAGCGCGTCTAAGGTGCGCCCTTCTTCGTCGGTCGCAGCTATACCAAAGCGATGAATGCATTCAGATCCGATCAGCAGCCTTGCGGCCGTATGCAAATTGCGGATTTCGAATTGGTAGCGGATGTCGGGATGATCACAGAGTTCACAGTTAGCGGAGGGCGCTTCGAGGTCATGGTAGTCACCAGTGTAGCGCCACTCGCGAAGAGCTTGCGAAAGGCTGCCCTTGTCCCAACTGAGCGGGAGCAGGTTATTCGCAGCCCTCGTTTCCCAACTCATTGGGCTAGGCCAGAGGTCGGTTTGAATTGGTTATGAAGAGCTGTTGGTCGATAGGCCCGAGATAGACCTTATTCAGTAGGAAACTGAATAGAGCCTTTGCGCCTTTTCGATCGGCTGGTATCTCGATACGGCCTGCATTTACGGCGATTGGAAATCCTATAGCCACTGCCTGCGCCCGAATATTTGCGACCGAGTGATTTCCAAGAACGTTGGTCTTCGTGATTGCAAGAACGTGCTTTCGGATACCTTCATCAGCTCCGGCTACGAACGCCGCAGCATCCCCGATGGCGAGGCTAGCGTGGCCGCAAAATGCAGCTAGCTCAGGATCGGTTGCGTCTCGGAAGACAGGGGACATATCGAGGACGCGCCGTAACATGGAGTAACTCTTGAACCGGACCAGTCCTATCGCGTCGACGGTTGCTACCAATTTGTTATCCAGTGAGAATGCCGGTTCGACGAGCCGTCGAAAAACATCGCCCTCATATAAAAACGCGAAACGATTAGATAGCACCTGTTGCGGGCCAAAGTTCTGGATCAAGAGGCGCCGATTTGGGCCATTGCCGAGGACGGCGAATAGGCCCTTGACGGATTGATCTTGAAAATTGGCGACATCGAGTACGGGAAGTGCGACCGCGTTCTGGTCCGCTGCAGCTAGCAGCGCTTGTGCCTCTGGCAGGCTTTGGATGAAGAGCACATCCTCGCTGTCTGGAATCCAATCGCCCGTGAATGCAATTTCGTTGGCGATGCCGGCCATGAATTGAGCTTCTTGGTTTTCGAACACCCCGTTTAGTTGGGCCTGCAGCGGATTGGCCAATTGAATGTGTCTGACTTCGGCTATCTCGGCCGGACGGCATACGGCGTAGAGTTGAGTCATTTATTTTCCCCCCAGATCGAGCAGAATGTATTCTGTGAGCTGGCCTACCTGCAATTCCGTGGCGGCAGTGCGAAGATGTTTCTTCGTTATCAGCACGAAAGTCACCCCTTCAGCAGATTGGACTTTGTAGAAGTGCCACCCAAGCAAGCCAAGCAAGGGGTTGAAATGGTAGTTGTACCCAGTGGCGGTTATCACGCCAAAGATTACAACAGTTGGCACCCAGAATTTCCAATCTAGTGTGTTGAATTGCGACGTGAATAGCGGCATTACATAGAGGAGGAGAAACGCGGTGTTCTCATGGTCCGCAGCCTCGATTGACGCTGCTTTGAATTTAGACGCGGGCAGTGAGCGTTTAGCGCTCCAGAGAATCCCGACGCATAGGACACAAAGGATTAGGCAGCCTGTCAGGATGAATTTTGCCGTCTGGGGCGCACATTCAACCCACGCAACCCAAGCATAGGTCAATCCGACCGGGGCGAGGGCCGTGCTTGTGAAGACTAGTCTGGCAAAAACATTGAACATTTGGCTCTTCTATCACGTTGCAGCATTCGGCGGCGATACGACTACAGAAGTCCACAGCGTTTTTAGGCGAAGAGATCGCTTCGTCCTGATAAGGCCCTCTATCGGGCCCGCCCTGTTCCGATCTTAGGTCCCATGGCAGCTTTTATCGGCATCTGCTCTCGAAGCTGCCATTCAGGTTACGGCCCCTGAGCGGTAGTGTCGTGCGACGTTCTCTCTCGGCCAATCAAGGCCGAGGAGAACTCACATGGGCCATTCTCAATTCGATGATGCCAGTCGCGAGCGCGCAGCTTGGAATGCCGGAAAGAGGTCGTCACCAAGCGTCCCTCAACCAGAAGCAGATCTGGGCAATTCGCTTTTTCCTCGATCGCAAGAGACGCGTTCGGGACCGTGCGCTATTCGATCTAGCAATCGACAGCAAGCTTCGCGGTTGTGACCTGGTCAAGATCAGGATTCGCGATGTGGTCGCCCGACCGGAGATAGGGACTCGCGCCGACACGTGGAATACCGGGTAGCTTCGACAATTGTGGGGTGGGAAGCGGACGGACAGCTCTTGAGCTGGGCATGCGACGTTTCAGCCGTTTAAGCACATCGAGGAGAACCGTAAAATTCAACGAATTGCTGGCATTCCAAATGCACGACCTTGACTGCTCTTATGCGGAGGCCTGAGGACATTCCACATTTGTACCGCAATTCGAGGAAGATTAATTTCATATCTGTGGCGAACCGACCGTGGGCCGCTTATGGTCATCACGAACAAAAGGAATTTCAAATGACCAAGAGCATTGCGATTTTCAATAACAAAGGCGGTGTCGGAAAAACGACCTACATGTATCATGTTGGGCATCTTCTCGCGGCGCGCGGGCTCACCGTCCTGATGGTCGATTGCGACAGTCAATGTAACCTGAGTGCATATTGCTTGAGCGACACTGCTATTCGACAATCGTGGGGCACGGAGGGAAACAGTATCTACCGAGCCATTGAGCGTGTCGCACGAGGCATCGGCGACATTCGCCAGAGACAGCCTAGTCCGGTTCCACACGCTCAGGGCAAGCTGTATCTCGTGCCGGGGGATCTTCGACTCAGCGATTTTGAAGACACATTGGGCGACACCTGGAGTGCTGCACGAGGTGGCAACGAGCCTGCGGTGCGAGCTCAATCTGCAATCCATCGCTACATTCAATGGGCTAGCGAGAAAGTCCGCGCAGACTTGGTGCTGTTGGATCTCGGTCCCAACCTGGGCGCGCTGAACCGAGCTGTTCTAGCCTCGGCGGATTACTTCATCACGCCTCTGGCTCCCGACCTGTTTTCCATTCAAGGAACGGAAAACCTCGGCAACAAGCTCGTCGGATGGCGGAAAGAGTGGGATCAAACTAATACCGCATGGAAGGACCCCACTCTCTCTATCCCCAAGGGGAGACCGAGCTACCTTGGCTACGTCGTTCAACAGCATAACGTACGTTCAAATGCTGTTGGGATGACGGAAGGTTGGCAAATTTACGGGAACGAACTCGAGCCTGCGATTCGCGCAAACATTATCGAAAAGCTTACTCCTCTGAAGCAAGTACAGGTTTGGCACGATGATGATTATAAACTGGGTTTGATCCCAAATCTTCACAGCCTTGTTCCATATTCTATGGACGCCAAGAAGCCGATCTTCTACTGTAATTCTAGCGATGGCGTTCGCGGTGCTCATCTTGCGAAGGCTAGGGATTCGGCCGATCATTTTGCAGAGATAGTTGACACCCTCAACTCAGTTTCCGCTTGGCCTTAGAGATTGCTTGATTGACCCCATACTTCTGCATTGAATTGGGGGATGGGTATTGCTTTGGGCCGCTGCAAGAGTCGAAATATACTCCCAACAGCCGATACGATTCTCGGCCGAGATCGGTCTCGAAGTGCTCCTAACTCAGTCCACTATTGGAATCGAACGAACGGCAAGTTTCGGGCGACGACATGATCAAACCGAAGGGCTGACTTGGGGTCGGGTGCCGAACGGCGGCTTTCTGAGTTTCTCGGCCAGAACCGGACAGTCGGCAGACGGCCCCATACAAGTCATTCGCTCGTGCCTTCGCGATGACATTTCTTGGCGCCCCCAATCTTCCAAGCCTGCAACGTTCACTGCATCGCACGGGCGCGTATATTGGGTATCTTCAATATTCTGAAACGTCACGCCATCCTGCTTCCGTTTAACAAAACTCGGAGGCTGCGCCCATGACACCGACGAAGCTCCTTGTCGGTCAGATAGTCATTGTGTTCGCCATCGTCATTCTCGGCGTATGGACAGCGACTCAATGGTGCGCCCAAACTTTAGATTATCAGCCGCAACTCGGACCCCCATGGTTTGTCGCAGCCGGATGGCCGATCTACAAGCCGTGGCAACTGTTCGAGTGGTGGTTCCATTTCGACGCATACGCGCCCGAGGTCTTCGACACGGCCGGGATGCTTGCGGCCACCACAGGCTTCATGGGCTGCGCGGCCGCCATCGCTGGCTCCCTCTGGCGTGCGCGGCAGCGCGGCCTAGTCACCACTTATGGCTCGTCGCGATGGGCCGTGTCTTGGGAGATCGAGAAGGCAGGGCTGTTTCGGCCAGCCGGTGTTTTCCTTGGCAAGCTAAAGGACCACTATCTTCGCCATGACGGGCCGGAGCACGTAATGGCCTTTGCTCCCACGCGCTCGGGCAAGGGTGTTGGACTGGTTGTTCCGACGCTTCTTTCCTGGACCGGCTCGGCCGTCATTCACGACATCAAAGGCGAAAACTGGCAGCTGACCGCCGGCTGGCGGTCGAAGTTCTCGTACTGTTTTTTGTTCAATCCGACCGATCCGAGGTCAGCACGCTATAATCCGCTACTTGAGGTGCGCAAAGAAGTGAACGAGGTCCGCGATGTCCAGAACATCGCTGATGTCTTGGTGGATCCGGAAGGTGCGCTCGAGCGGCGCAATCATTGGGAGAAGACCAGTCACTCACTCTTGGTCGGCGCCATCTTGCACGTGCTCTATGCCGAAGAGGAAAAGACGCTCGCCCGCGTCGCCACCTTCCTGTCGGATCCGCAACGCTCCTTTGTCGCGACGCTGCAGCGGATGATGACGACCAATCACCTCGGCACGGCGGACAAGCCCCAGGTCCATCCGGTCGTGGCCTCCGCAGCGCGCGAGGTGCTGAACAAGTCGGAAAATGAGCGTTCTGGCGTGCTCTCGACCGCGATGTCGTTTCTCGGGCTCTATCGTGATCCGACAGTGGCCGCGGCAACATCGACCTGCGACTGGCGCATTGCGGACCTGATGGATGCCGAGCGGCCGATGTCGCTCTATCTGGTCGTGCCGCCGTCGGACATCTCGCGCACCAAGCCGCTGGTGAGACTGGTGCTCAATCAAATCGGCCGCAGGCTGACTGAGCGCCTGGAGGGTGACCCGAAGAAGAGCCGCAGGCATCAACTCCTCATGATGCTCGACGAATTCCCGGCGCTCGGACGCCTCGATTTCTTCGAGACCGCGCTTGCCTTCATGGCAGGCTACGGCATCCGCGCCTATGTGATCGCTCAATCCTTGAACCAGATCTCCAAGGCCTATGGCGAGAACAACGCCATTCTCGACAATTGCCATGTGCGCATTTCCTTTTCTTCCAATGACGAGCGCACGGCCAAACGCATCTCGGACGCGCTCGGTACAGCGACGGAACTCAGATCCATGCGCAACTATGCCGGCCATCGGCTGGCACCCTGGCTTTCGCACGTCATGGTGAGCCGCCAGGAAACTGCGCGACCGCTGTTGACACCAGGCGAGGTGATGCAATTGCCGCCTTCGGACGAGCTGGTGCTGATATCAGGATTGCCGCCGATCCGTGCGAACAAGCTCCGCTACTACGAGGACCAGAATTTCACCGAACGGGTGCTGCCGGCGCCGGTGTTGCGCGACGGTCTGTACGCGGACTGTCCTGCGTCGCGCCCCGACGATTGGAGCGGACTAGTCCGCAGTGTTGACCGCCGTCTCGCTGCAGATGACGAAAACGCCGGCGCGGCAATCGAAGAAGACGGCGGCGTGCAACAGCAGCGTCATCCCGGCCTGCCTGAAGACCACGTCGTCGTCTCTCAGGAGCCTGATCAAGACGACCTCTTCAATCTGGCGGACGATGACGCCGAGGCACTCGCAGACAAGCGCGTCATGGACCGGGTTTCCACCGCAGCCAGCGCCTACGGTATCAACGAGGGAAGGGGCGACGACAAGGACATCATCCCCGGCTTCTAAGCGCTTTCGCAGCTCAGGCGTATCTCAGCGTAGATAACGCCCATAAGCGATTTTTCAGATATCGGCGATGTTCGTTCCCGCCGCCGGCGCTTCAGCGCCGGCCAGTCGGAACGAGCCCCATGAAGCCCCATCGCATTCGCCACCAGTTTCTGCTCGAACCCGCGTTAAGCGAGAAGCTGGAAACGCTCAGCCGCAACCCGTCGACCACAAAATCGGCGATCGTTGCGAAAGCGGTCGAGGCCTTCATCGAGCGGCGTGGCGAGAACGAACTTGACAATCGTTATGGCAGGCGTCTCGACCGTCTTTCCCGCGACCTCGACCATATCCGAACCGATGTCGAGGTGATCCTGGAGAGCCTCGCACTCTTCATACGCTTTTCGATTACGCTTCATTCCCACACGCCGGTCCCGGATCGGGCGACACAGGCGATTGCCCAAGAGCGCTTTGACAAATTCGTCGAGCAGGTCGGTCGCCAGATCGCCTCCGGGAAGCGCTCGCTTGGCAACGGCAATGGCAATGGAGGCGAAGGATGAGCTCTCATCCCGCAGCCGACCACCGCCGCCGCGCCATGCTGCGCACAGCCATGGGCCACGCGATCACCGAGGCCCTTGCCGATCCGACCGTCATCGAGGTGATGGTCAACCCCGACGGCGCGCTGCGGCTCGACCGGTTGGGAGAAGGCCGGGTCGATACCGGCGTGTATATGCATCCTTCCGAGGCCGAACGCATCGTCCGCCTCGTTGCCTCTCACGTGCGCGCCGAGGCGCATGCGGACAACCCAATCGTCAGTGCCGAACTACCCTCAGGCGAGCGTTTCGAGGGCCTGTTGCCGCCAATCGTCTTGGCGCCATGCTTTGCCATCCGCAAGCCGGCAGCAAAACTCTACACGCTGGCCAACTATGTCGCCGATCGCATCATGCTCCCGCTGCAGGCTGATGCCCTGAGGAAGGCGGTACGCGAGCGGCGCAACATCCTGGTCGCCGGCGGCACATCATCGGGCAAAACGACCCTTGCCAATGCTCTTCTGGCAGAAGTCGCCGAATGCGATGAGCGGGTGATCCTCATTGAGGACACCCGCGAGCTGCAATGCGCGGCCAAGGACTGTGTTGCGCTGAGGACGAGGCGGGGCTCCGTCACACTTGCCGATCTCGTACGCTCGACCCTACGGCTGAGGCCCGACCGCATCATCGTCGGCGAAGTCAGAGGCGCGGAAGCGCTCGACATGCTGAAGGCGTGGAACACCGGTCACCCCGGCGGCATCACCACGGTCCACGCCAGTTCGGCGCGCTCGGCCCTCTACCGGATCGAGCAGCTCGCCCAGGAAGCGGTCGTCACAGTTCCCCGCCGGCTGATCGCCGATGCTGTCCACCTGATTGTCTTCATCGCCGGACGCGGATCGTCGCGCCGCATAGACGCGATTGCCGAGGTCACAGGCCTCGACGGCAGTGGCGACTACGCCGTTGGCCAGCTCACTCTTCCGCAACTCCAGCAGCTTTGAAAGGTCATCTCATGCGCAAGAAAATTTGCTTTCTTTCGTCCGCCGCCGTCGCGCTTCTTCTCACGGCCCAGGCTCACGCTGCCGGCTCCGGCATGCCCTGGGAACAGCCGCTTCAGCAGATTCTGGAATCGGTGCAGGGGCCGGTGGCCAAGATCGTTGCCGTGATCATCATTATAACCACTGGCCTTACCCTTGCGTTCGGCGACACGGCCGGCGGTTTCCGCCGGCTGATCCAGATCGTCTTTGGCCTGTCGATCGCCTTCGCGGCCTCGAGCTTCTTTCTTTCCTTCTTCTCCTTCGGCGGCGGAGCGCTGGTCGGATGATAACCGGAGAGCAGCATATCGACGGTTTCGAGGTTCCCGTTCATCGGGCGCTGACTGAGCCGATCCTGCTCGGTGGCGCGCCGCGGGCGGTGGCGATCCTTAACGGCACCGCGGCCGCCGCAATCGGCCTTGGCCTGCAGCAGTGGATTGGCGGTCTGGTGATCTGGATCGCCGGCCACACGCTCGCGGTCTTTGCCGCACGGCGCGACCCGGACTTTGCCAGCGTACTTGTCCGTCATCTTCGTCAGAAGGGCTGGCTTGCATGCTGAAGCTTTCCGAATACCGCGGCAAAGCCGACCGGCTTGCCGACCATCTTCCCTGGGCAGCACTCGTCGCGCCCGGCATCGTGCTCAACAAGGATGGCAGCTTCCAACGGACATTGCGGTTTCGTGGCCCCGACCTTGAAAGCGCGACGGATGCCGAACTTATCGGCATATGCGCGCGGGCAAACAATGCGCTGAGAAGGCTCGGCTCTGGCTGGGCGCTGTTCTTCGAGGCCGAGCGCATCGAAGCGCTGGGCTATCCGAGCTCGGCCCTTCCCGATGCTGCCTCATGGCTGATCGATGAGGAACGGCGCGCGGCCTTCGAGGGCAAGGTCGCGCATTTCGAGAGCATCTATCATCTGACCTTGGTCTTCATGCCTGGGCCCGATGGCCAAGCGCGCGCGGAAAGTGCTCTCGTCGACTCGCATCACTTGGGAGGGGAAAGAGACTGGCGCCAGGAGCTTGCCCGGTTCCGAGACGAGACTGACCGCGTTCTCGATCTTCTTTCGGACTTCGTGCCCGAGGTGCGCGCGCTCGACGATGCCGAGACCCTGACGTACCTGCACGGCACGATCTCGACCCGCCGTCATCCCGTTGCCGTGCCTGAAACGCCAATGTATCTCGACGGCGTCCTGGTTGACGCGCCGCTGACCGGCGGCCTAGAGCCGATGCTGGGCGAACAGCATCTGCGCACGCTGACAGTTCTCGGCTTTCCGAACGTCACCCGGCCAGGAATCCTTGATGCGCTCAATAACCAGGATTTCGCCTATCGCTGGGTGACGCGCTTCATTCCACTCGATAAGGCGGAAGCCACGAAGACGCTGACTCGGCTCCGCCGGCAGTGGTTTGCCAAGCGCAAATCGATCGCGGCTATTCTGCGCGAGGTGGTGACCAACGAACCGGTGCCTCTCGTCGACAGCGACGCCGACAACAAGGCGCTCGATGCCGATGCAGCACTGCAGGCATTGGGCGGCGATCATGTCGGCTTCGGCTATCTCACCACAACGGTGACGGTGTGGGATCAGAACCGTAAAGCCGCCGCGGAAAAGCTTCGCGCCGTCGAGCGGATCGTCAACGGGCTCGGCTTCACCACCATTCGCGAAAGCATCAATACCGTCGAAGCGTGGCTTGGTTCATTGCCGGGTCATGTCTACGCCAACGTTCGCCAGCCGCTCGTTCACACGCTTAACCTTGCCCATCTCATGCCGCTGTCGTCCGTGTGGGCAGGTCCAGCGGAGAACGAGCATCTTGCCGAGGTCACCGGCGATTACGCTCCGCCGCTTCTTTTCGCCGAAACCAGCGGCTCGACGCCGTTTCGGCTTTCGACCCATATCGGCGATGTCGGCCACATGCTGATTGTCGGGCCGACCGGTGCCGGCAAGTCGGTTCTGCTTGCCCTGATCGCTTTGCAGTTCCGGCGCTACGCTGGCGCGCAAATCTATGTCTTCGACAAAGGCAATTCGGCCCGCGCCGCCGCGCTTGCCATGGGCGGCGACCACCATGCGTTGGGTGCGAATGGTGCGCTTGCTTTCCAGCCGCTGCGCCACATCGACGACCCGGCCACACAGAGCTGGGCGGCCGAATGGATCGCCGGCCTCATTGCCCACGAGAATGTCACCGTCACCCCGGAGGTGAAGGAGGCAATCTGGTCGGCGCTCACCAGCCTCGCCACCGCGCCGGCGCAGGAACGCACGCTGACTGGCCTGTCGGTCCTGCTTCAGTCCAATGCGCTCAAATCGGCGTTGATGCCCTACACGCTCGACGGTCCATTCGGCCGGCTGCTCGATGCCGATGACGACCGGCTGGCCATCTCGGATGTGCAGTGTTTCGAGACCCAGGAGCTGATGCACAGCCAAGGCGCTGTGCTGCCTGTGCTCACCTATCTGTTCCATCGTCTTGAGGACCGGTTTGACCGGCGGCCGACGCTGCTCATGCTCGACGAGGCCTGGGTCTATCTCGACAACCCGCTCTTTGCCGCCCGCATCCGCGAATGGCTTAAGGTACTGCGTAAGAAAAACGTCTCCGTCATCTTCGCGACGCAGTCGCTTGCCGACATCGTCGGCTCTTCTATCGCACCGGCAATCATCGAGAGTTGCCCGCAGCGCATTTTTCTCCCCAATGATCGTGCGGTGGAGCCGCAGGCACGGGCAGCCTATGAGCGCTTCGGTCTTAATGAGCGACAGATCGAATTGGTCGCCCGCGCCACGCCGAAGCGCCACTACTATCTGCAGTCGCGCCGCGGCAATCGCCTCTTCGAGCTCGGGCTAGGCCCGATCGCTCTTGCGCTTTGCGGCGCCTCCGACCCGGCCGCGCAGACCCTGATCGACAATATTCTTTCCGAAGAAGGGCAGGGCAGCTTTGCCGCCCGTTTCTTCAGTGCGCGCGGCCTGGATTGGGCTGCCGAGCTTCTCCAGCAATTTCCTCAACCTAACAAGGAGCAATCGTCATGATCGGACGCCGCCTTTTTACTAGCCTGGTCACCGTTTCCCTGATCGCCAAACCGATGGCTGACTACGTCCAGCCGGCCTATGCGCTCATCGTGTTTGACCCGTCCAACTATACGCAGAATGTGCTGTCGGCAGCACGCGCATTGGAGCAGATCAACAACCAAATCCAGTCGCTTCAGAACCAGGCGACCATGCTGCAGAACATGGCGCGCAACCTTCAGCGCCTGGATTTCTCTTCCGTGGGCCAGCTTACCGGCTCGCTCCAACAGATTGACGGTCTGATGACCCAGGCGAGCGGCCTGAGCTTCGATCTCGACAAGCTGCAGGACCAGTGGCGCCAGCAATATCCGGAAAGCTACGACGCCACCATCAAGGTCAGCGATGTGGCGAGCGCCGCGCGCGAGCGCTGGCAGAGCGCCATGCAGGCGTTCCGCCAGACCATGAGCGCGCAGTCGCAGATCGTCGAGAACGTGCAGGCCGATGGCGACCTGCTTACCGATCTCGTCAATCGCAGTCAGGGCGCGGCAGGTGCCCTCGAGGCAAGCCAGGCTACGAATCAGCTGATCGCGCTTTCGACCAAGCAGCAGATGCAGATCCAGACGCTGCTTGCGACCCAGTTCCGGGCCGAGGCCGAGGATGCGGCGCGCAAGGCGCAGTCTGAGGAAGCCGCTCGCGAGACGACGAAGCGTTTCCTGGGCACCGGCACGGCTTATCCCGGCAACTGAGCGGCAGTTCTTCAAGACAACGAGGAAGGCGGCGACATGAACGACCTCGGAGTCATCGATCGCTTCATGGAGACCTTTACCCGCTACATTGACAGTGGGTTCGGTCTGCTTTCGGGCGACGTCGCCTTTCTCACCACCATTCTGATCGGCATTGACATCACGCTCGCGGGCTTGGTCTGGGCGTTCGGCGGCGAGCCCAACATACTTGGCCGGCTTGTTCGCAAAGTGCTCTATGTCGGCGCCTTCGCCTTCGTCCTGAACAAATTCAAGAACCTCGCCGACATAATTTACCGCTCCTTTGCCGGTCTCGGCATCAACGCATCGGCCGGCAACCTGTCCGCCGACAGTCTCCTGCGGCCAGGCCGCATTGCCGCGGCCGGCTTCGAGGGCGCCTGGCCGCTCCTCAATCAAGCGAGCCAGCTAGTAGGCTTCCCCGAGATCTTCGGTAACGCGCTCACCATCTTCGTGCTGCTTCTGGCCTGGTTCCTGGTCCTCATCGCATTCTTCATTCTTTCCATCCAGCTCTTCATCACCATCCTCGAGTTCAAGCTCACCACGCTGGCCGGCTTCGTCCTGGTGCCCTTCGCGCTCTGGAACCGCTCGGCGTTTCTGGCCGAGCGCGTGCTCGGCAATGTGATTTCGTCGGGCATCAAGGTGATGGTGCTTGCCGTCATCGTCGGCATCGGCTCCACGCTCTTTGGCGAGTTCGCTTCCGCCCTGCAGGGCCAGGAGCCGGACCTGGCGGCGGCCATGTCTCAGGTACTGGGTGCGCTGGCGCTGCTTGGGCTCGGCATTTTCGGCCCCGGGATTGCCTCGGGTCTTGTTTCCGGCGCGCCGCAGCTTGGCGCCGGCGCGGCACTTGGAACAACGGCGGCCGCAGCTGGATCAACGCTCGTTGCCGGAGGCGCTGCGTTTGCCGGCGCGCGCATGGCAACAGGCGGCGGCCTCGCCGCAGTCCGTGCCGGCGCCGCCATGGGGTCCGCTGCCACCGTCGCTTGGCAAACGGGGCGCGCGACAACGCCCGAGTCCGGGCTGTCCGGGGTAGCTGCTGGGCTGCAGGGGGTTGCGAGTGCCGCCAGCGGCGCCGCGATGCGGGGAATGCGATCCGCAGCAGAACCATTCCGCCGTAGTGCCGACGCCGGTCGCGATGCCGGCTGGATGACCGGCGGCATGCCGACCAGCTCGATGAGCGGAAGCTCTCCAGTTGTAGCTCCCGCGGCCGCGCCTGCCTGGGCAAGGCGTCTGCGTTCCGAACAGACCGCACGCGCCCATCGCAATGCTGCCACGCAGGCGGTGCGCGATGGAGATCGGGGCGGAAGCGGCGCCAATCCCTCCCTCAATGACAAGGAAGACTAGATGCTCTTCAAGCGACCCGTTCAGCGTTATGGAAAGACGCCCGAACCCGTAACACCCTACCAGAAGGCCAGCCAACTCTGGGATGAGCGCATCGGCACGGCGCGCGTCCAGGCCAAGAACTGGCGGTTCATGGCCTTTGGCTGCCTGGCTCTGACGACGGGGCTTTCCGGTGGGCTTCTGTGGCAGTCGATGCAGGGCCGCGTCGTGCCTTATGTCGTCGAGGTCGACCGCTTTGGCGAGGCGCACGCAGTCGCGCCGGCAGACCAAAACTACCAGCCCGACGATGCCCAGATCGCCTGGCATCTCAGCCGCTTCATCCAGAATGTTCGTTCGGTTTCCACCGATGCGGTTCTGGTGCGGCAGAATTGGCTGTCGGCCTACGACTTTGCCACCGACCGAGCGGCGCTCTTCCTCAACGAATATGCCAAGGCGAACGACCCTTTCGGCCAAATCGGCACGCGCAGCGTGTCAGTGCAGGTGACCAGCGTGGTCAGGGCTTCCGACAGCTCGTTCCAGGTCAAATGGACCGAGCAGGTGTTCGAGCGCGGCAGCCTCGCCAGCACGACGCGCTGGATCGGGATCCTCACCATCCTCATCCGCCCGCCTAGGACAACCGAGCAGCTGCGCAAGAACCCGCTCGGCGTCTTCATCAACGCCATCGACTGGTCGCGCGAGCTCGACAGCGCCGCGCCAACCCCCGTTTCCCCTCAGGAGCCCGCCAATGACAAATAGAGCCCCATTGCTTCGTGCTGCCTTGATCCTGTCGGCGTCTGCTGCGGTTCTTTCGGCCTGTGCCTCGAAGCCAGTGCCGCCGCCTCAGATTTCCTATGACCACGAGGACTTCAAACCAGCCGCGATCGAGAAGGCGCCGGAGAAGCCGGTCAAGGTCGTGGAAGTGCCGAAACCGTTACCGTTGCCTGGTCAGTTGATGCCCGCACCCGGCAAGCTCGCCCCAGATAAGCGCTCGCCGGAAGAACAGGTCGCCGATGCCAACAAGGCGGCGACGCAACAACCCACCAAGTTTGGCTATGTCAATGCGGTGCAGGTTTACCCCTTTGCCGACGGCGCGCTCTACCAGCTCTACGCCGCGCCGGAGCGCGTCACCGATATCTCATTGCAGCGGGGCGAGAAGCTGACCTCGGTCTCAGCCGGCGATACGGTCCGTTGGGTAATCGGTGACACCGTTAGTGGCTCAGGCGATGACCAGCGCACTCATGTGCTGGTGAAGCCATTCGCGCCGGGGCTTGCCACCAATCTGGTCATCACGACCGACAGGCGATCCTATCACCTGCAGCTTCAAAGCACTGAGAAAACTGCCATGGCGGCGCTCTCCTGGATTTACAGCGAAGACCAACTCGTGGCGCTTCGGCGGCGCAACGCTCAGGCAGAGGCTGAAATGCCCGCGGCCTCGAACGTAGCACTAGAAAACATCCGCTTCCGCTATTCGATCACCGGCGACACGCCGCCGTGGAGACCGACGCGCGCCTTCGATGATGGCAGCAAGGTCTACATCGAGTTCCCGCGCCGCATCGACCAAGGTGAGGCGCCGCCGCTCTTCATCGTCGGAGCCGACGGCGATAACCAACTCGTGAACTACCGGATGCGCGGCAACTACTACGTCGTCGATCGCCTCTTTGCTGCCGCCGAGCTAAGGCTGGGCACCAAACAGCAGCAGGTGGTGCGCATTACGAGAACCGACGGTCGGCAACCGCCGCGGCGGGTTTCGCTGTTTTCGCGCTCTGGCAGGTAAGGGGAGGCTCATGACCGATACTTCCCACCCGAATGCTCCGCCGAAGCTCAATCCCGAACAGTTGCAGCTGCGAGCCTCACCCCGCCGAGCGGTGCGGTTCAGGCGCGGCATAATTGTCGCCATCGCTGCTGTTGGTTCCGGCGCTGTTTTTGGCGTCACGATGATAGCGCTGCAGGGGCCCGCATTGCGCCTGAAGCAGCAGGCCGAAGAGCTTTACAGCACCGACCGCAAGCCGACCGCCGAGGGACTCGAAGCGCTGCCCAAGGACTATTTCGGGATTAAGCCAAAGGCTCCGGTGCTTGGACCGCCGCTGCCCGGGGATCTCGGCCGTCCTATTCTCGAGCACCAGCGCCAGCTTGGCATCGCGCCCGGGCAAGACGTTTCCGCCGAGGCGCAGCGGCTTGCACAACAAGCGATTGAAGCGCGCGAGTCGCAAGTCCTGTTCCGCATCGAAAACCGACTCCAGCAAACGGAAGCTTTTAGCAATGGGCAGGGCGGACGTTCACCTTTCGAGACGGCGCCTCCGCAGCCAGATACCGAAGGCGCGCGAGCTTCCGTCGCCCCGGCCGAGGGCGACCAGAACAACCAACAGCGCAAGCTCGATTTTATCGATCAACGGAACACCAGCGGGATCTACAATCCGCATGCACTGCAGACGCCGGCCTCGCCGTATCAGATCATGGCCGGCAGCGTGATTGCGGCAAGCCTGATCACCGGCATCAATTCCGATCTGCCCGGCCTCGTCGTCGCGCAGGTTACCGAGAATGTGCGCGACAGCGTCACCGGCAGCACCCTGCTCATCCCGCAGGGCTCACGGCTGATCGGCACCTACGATAGTGTTGTAGCCTTTGGCCAAAGGCGCGCTCTGTTGGTGTGGCAACGCATTGTGATGCCGGATGGCTCATCTACCGAAATCGACAATCTGCCCGTGACCGACGCGGCCGGCTATGCCGGGCTCGAGGACAAGGTGGATTTCCATACTTGGCAGCTGATCAAGGGCGTCGCCGTGGCCACATTGCTGGGGGTTGGTACCGAGTTGACCTTTGGGGAAAACGAAAGCGACTTGGTCAAGGCGATTCGTGAATCCACCCAGCAGAACGTCAGTCAAGCCGGCCAACGGATCACTGAAAAGAACCTGAACGTCCAACCCACGATCACCGTCCGCCCTGGTTGGCCGTTGCGCGTCATCGTGCACAAGGACCTCGTGTTGCGGCCATACATGGGGTGAACAGGAGGATTTCATGGCTAACCTGAAACTCGGAAAACTTCCGGACCGGACATCTTCGAAGATCACCATAAGCGTTAATGCCGAACTGAACCAAGCGCTGAATAACTACGCGGCGCTTTACCGTCAGACCTATGGTGAGTCCGAAACCGTGGCTGACCTGATCCCCTTTATGCTGGTCGGGTTCCTGGAAGGCGACCGGGCGTTTGCCAAGGCCAGAAAGGAAGGTCTGCCGGGCGCTGGCGTGTCGGAGAAACCGCGAAGGCAATCATCTTCCACACCGGACAACGCGTAACGCTTGGTGTCGCACCGCTAGGTTCTTGATGCTGACCGCGTTGCCACCGATCCCAGCAAGCGCTTCGCAAAATTTGATATCAGGCGTTCGCTTTACGCTTTGAGATAGGTCTCTTGGCCGGAGCAGCCTTCCCTCCCCCAAGCCTAACGATTTTGCCAGCGCTGATCGGGCGGCCGAATAGTTCGGGGCGACCATGGGATAGTCCTTCGCCAGTCCCCGCCTTGCCCGGTATTCATCGGGCGTCATCCCGTGCCGGGTTGCCAGATGGCGCTTGAGTGACTTGTATTTCTGCTCCATCTTCAAGACTGATTATGTAGTCTGGGAGGACGGACCTTTTAGGATGACGGCTTCGGAGCCGTTTCTTCAGTTGGCGCCCTGTCCGATCTTAGTCAATGCCGAATTTACACTAGCGATCAAATCGGGCAATCCAGAGACCGGAACCGCGTTCCTCTGGATAGGCCGAAAAGATATCCACAGTAAGTGCGAATAGATTACTGCCGGCTTCTTCAGACGTCATCACGCTCCTAGTCCTCTGATTGCAAATGAAGCGGCCGCCCGAATCTAGTCTCTGCTAGTCTCGGTTGAGCGTGAGATTCAATACCAATTCTTGGCGGAGAATTTGCGATAGAGTTGCGTCAGGAGGTCACGCTGGCAGTTCCAACTCTGGTTTTAACCCAAAACGTCAATGAACTTTGGAAATTGGTTTTTTCCAGTGAGCTTGACCTTTATGTCGAGCTTGCTCGCCACGGCATTACTCCCGGGCCAGCCGAGCGAATAACGATCGACGACTTCCTGGCTTGGCGCCCTCGCGGTCCCTCCATAAGCAAGCGCTCAAAGCGCTGGTGGCTTGGCTCTGGCACTAGTTCGCAAATGCCGCCAGCACCTCCAATGGTGGGGTCTTGCTAAGGATACGTCGATCTCTTCCGTTCGATGGGAAGCGCTTCCACCGCACCACGGGCTGCGGCCAGCTCCCGCACGGGTATGCGCCGAGAAATCGCCGGTATGGTCAGTCTTTTCCCGGCCCACAGCGGTCAGTGTAAGGTTCTGCAAACAGGGGTCAGATTTTTCTCGGCTCTACGGAAGGATGTTTCGCGCCGCGCGCCGGCCGGCCCAGCTCATTTCCTATTTCCTACGTTTCGACCTGCCAGGCCAAGGCAGCTCGCCGTCAAGCTCGCGGAGGCCGTAGGTCTCCTCCTCCCATCGCTTCCGTTCAGCCGCCGGGGGCGGGAGATCTTCATCATCGAACCAGAGCAGCGTCAGGGTCTGATCCCAGGCGGCGAGGTGGCGGACGTCTTCGTAGAGAGAACCTTCACGCTCCCAGCCCTCGAACCACTGATCCGGCTCGGCTTCCTCGGGGCCTGCCGCCGCTGCCCCCGCCCGCACCCGGGCGCTGTAGGAGTCGCTTGGCAAATCCATTCCGAGGCGCACCCAAGCCTTGGCGCCTCGCAGGGATGTGGAACGCGAGCAGTAGCGAACCTTGCCGCCCTCGGAGAGCACGAAGGCGCACAGTTCGCGCGAGAAGGTGGCGAAACGTGAGCCCGTCGACATCAAGGAAGCGTCGAATTCGTCGGCCAGGTCGCTGACCGCGGCGAAATTCATGTCAGCCGCATCGACTCTCGGCTTGAACAGCTTGAATGGAAGCAATAGCTCGGCCGCGAACACGTCGCAGGCGATCTCGCCGGGCGGCCTACGCGTGAAACTCCAGCTCGGCGACCTATGATCCGCCGCTATGCCGAGGGCCTCGTGAGCCACTTCGTGACAGATGCTAAAGCGCTGCCGACGGCTGTTGTGGGCGCAGTTCACGCAAATGCGGTACTTGCCGTTCGACAACCGCACCGACCATGCGTCCTCATGTTCCTGAAGCACTTCCTGCTTCACGGTACCTCCGACTTGCGCCGCGTAGGCGTTTACTGAGACCGGAAGCGCCAATGGACCGCTCTTGGCGATGAAGTCGCGTGCCTTCATCGCGACGGAGAGTTCATCCATCTTCGTCCTCGCTCATGAACCGGCGGATGCGGGCAAGGGAGGTCGCGTAGTCGGGGCGGGCGCCACGGTTCACGACGGTGGTAAGCATATGGAACTCTTCGAATGAAACTCGATCATCGGCCCTCGCGAACTCGGCAAGATCGGGGTCGACATTGGGGTGACTTGATAGAAACCGCAGGATCTTGACTTCCCGCTCGGACGGCGCCAGACCGCCGAGCAGCTTGTTCACCACCTCGTCGGACGGCGCTTCCTTCGCACCCGTCTCGAGGCGGTAGATGTAGGCGTGATCGACTTCGCTCCGCTGAGCCAACTCTCGCAGGCTAAGATCGCCGCGAAGCCCCTTCAGCCAAATTCCTAACGCAGACTCCGGCATCCGCCCTCCTTGACATTCGCCACAATATCTCCCATTCTGTTGTCCAGACAGACAACGCGCTCTGGGTTGGTCTCGTGCCGAACAGGGCGTTTTTCAGAGCCTAAGTGTTGTCTGTCCGGACAGCAAGATGCCATCCGGCAGAGCGAAACGCAAGCACCGCGAAGCGGAGAAAGTAGTAAAAATGTCAGTCAATGTCGCTGCGCACCTGGTGCGTATCCATGTCGACCGGGAGATTTTCGAGTCGCCCGACCCCACAACGGGCAAAGCGCTCTACGCGCTGGCCGAGATCCCGAACCACCGTGAGTTGTTCCGGGAGGTGCCGGGTGATCACGAGGACAAACTCGTACCGCGCGACGACACTGTGATCGACCTGAAGAAGGACGATCACTTCTACAGCCAAAAGGCTGTGACAGTTGGCATCAATGGCGAGCCCTTCGAAACCACTGAAACTCGTCTCTCGTTCGAGGAACTGGTGAAGATCGCGTTCCCCATCCTGCCGACGGGAACGTGCATCGAATTCACAGTGACCTACCGTGATGGCCCCCCGTCGAACCCCAAAGGCACGCTCACGGCTGGCCACTCCGTGAAGATCAAAAACAGGATGAAGTTCGATGTCACGGCGACCGATCGATCGTAGCCCGCCGCTGAAGCGGCTTCGCGACGAGGGCTACAGCGTCGACGTGGTCACGGGATATCTCGTGATCCGTGACGTACCCTATGTTGACAGCAACCGGCAGGTAAAGCGCGGCGTGTTGTTCGCCCCATTGGAGGTGACCAACGACGTTGCGAAGCCGCCCAAGGATCACCAGACCAAGTGGTCCGGCGATCACCCTTGCAACGAGGACGGCAGCAAGATCCAGGGGCTTGGCGACAGCGACTTGGGTGACGGCCTGAAGATCGACGGGATGCCGGTGCGCTGGAACTTTTCCTGTAAGCCCAAGCCCGCCGACCGCTACGACGATTTCCATCAAAAGATGGCGCACTACGTGGCGAAAATCTCGGGCCCGGCACAGGTGATCGAGCCGGGTGTGACGGCGCAATCCTTCAAGCCTTACGCGCCCGACGAGGACGACAGCGTCTTTCTTTACGAGGACACGGCCAGTAGTCGCGCCGACATCGTGGCAATCGCGCTAAAGCTCAAGCCGCTGAAGGTTGGCATCGTCGGCCTGGGCGGCACGGGCTCCTACGTCCTGGATTATCTCGCCAAGACCCACGTCCGCGAAATCCACCTCTTCGACAACGACGGGTTCAACCAGCACAACGCCTTTCGGGCGCCGGGCGCGCCTTCAGGCGAAGAACTGGAGGAGGAGCTCTCCAAGGTCGAGTTTCACGCGCGTACCTATAGCAAAATGCGCCGCGGCATCGTCCCGCACAAGGTCAAGCTTACCCCTGAGAACCTTCACCTGCTGGAAGGCCTTGACTTCGTGTTCCTGTGCATGGAGGGGACCGGGAAGCGGCCGATCGTCCAAAAACTGGAGGCAATAAACATCCCGTTCGTAGATGTGGGCATGGGCCTGACGGTGCACAACGAGAGCCTGCGGGGCCAGATACGTACAACGACCAGCACGCCTACCAAGCGCGAGCACGTCCACAACGGGAAACGCATCGCGTTCATGACGACAGAAGAGGTCAACGAGTACGACAAAAACATTCAGGTGGTGGAACTCAACGCTCTGAATGCTGCCTTTGCAGTCATCAAGTTCAAGAAGCTTTTCGGTTTCTACGATGACGACACCCACGAACATTTCAGCATCTTCGTGCTCGCGGGCGCCGAGACGATCAACGAGGACAGCGAATGAAGAGACCCTACAAGATCCGACACGAGTTCGTGGAGTTCGTCCCGAGGGTCCGCGAGGCCGGTGTCCTCTATGTTTCGATCCCGTATGCAACCGCAGTCCATGATTGCTTCTGCGGTTGTGGCACCAAGGTGGTGACACCGATTAGCCCGGTAGGCTGGCAACTCACCTTTGACGGCGAGAGCGTCAGTCTCTCGCCGTCAGTCGGGAACTGGTCATTCGCCTGCCGGTCCCACTATTTCATCCGTATGGACACAGTGGTCTGGGCAGGCGACATGTCGGAGGACGAGATTGCGTGGGGCAGGATGCGCGACAAGGCGGCGCGCGAAGGTCACTTCGGTGGCCATGTCGAGCCGCTCGCTTCGCCGAAGGCCGAGGTCGCGAAAACCAAATCTAGAGGTTTCTGGTCGTGGCTGACCGGCGGTCGTTAACCCGTGCCGCGCTTCGGGCCCGCGCAGATGCGAGTCTCATAGACCTACGTCTGGGCCGGGACCTTGAGGCCGCTCTCATAGGTCGCGCTTTCCGTAGAGCATCCAACTCGGCTGACCTTTCAGAGTGGCACCTAGGCCCGAATCGCGTCAGGCGGAGGCCGTTTCCCAAGAGTGCACTGCGGTCTCCGGTGAAATTTCGAATTTTGGCAGAATAAAAGGCCAGCAAGCGAGTTGATAGTCGGCCTCGTGCTGCTTACATCGTGCACTGCGAAGTAAGGGGGGTGGCGTGGTTTATTTCAACAAAATTGCCGGATGGATGGGTTTTCCTCACCTGAGTGTGTCTCTCGGGCTGACGTATTCGTTTACAATTGCCTATAAATTGAAAGACAGGCCTGACGAGAAGTGGACCGCCTGGTTTATTCGATTCAAAGACAAGAATAATAAAGCCGAGTGGGGTGCGGCGACGGTTCTATACGATGCTGCTCCGACTCTCATCAAGCACTTAGGTATTGATCCCAAACGCGCCTCATTTATCCCCGCGCTTTCGTCCAAGGAAACGAAAGCCGACCCAAGCCGCTCAATACCGTGGATTACCAAGGAATGCGCAAAAACTGTGGGGGCGCAATATTCCGACAGCATCCTATCCAAGAATGTCCATCAGAAGATTCATACGATTTATTCCGCTGAGGGTCGCTCCGCTGAGCTGGATAAGGCTAAGTATCAGTCGGCAAAAATAGATGCGGACCATGTCTTCGTTTTCGATGACTTCATCACGCGAGGTGATACGCTGTCTCGCATCGCGCTAGCGGTGCTTGCCGCCAATCCGAAATGCAAGGTGTATGGGATTGCGCTCGCGAAAGCGGAGAGTGTTGCTTACTGCCCGAATCCCGAGAACGATCATGTTCCTGCTAGGTGGGATACGCTATGGGGTCTGGGCGAACGGGAGCACGACGCGAAGTTCAAGAAGGATTAGAGCAATGGCTTCATCGCCCGTGTCATCGACATCAGTAGCGCTAGTCGCTTTGATGAAGCTCAAAGGTCTCGGCCGGCGGGGGGCCTTGCGCATCGTTAATGGGCCTGTGCCTGACCGTGATGCGAAAGACGTTGTGGTGGACAGGGCGGCGCGGGCGAAGGTATCGGAAAGCGCACTGTTAGAGGCATGGGATCGAGCTCAGGACGAGTTGGAGAAAACGCTAAATAGCGCTACGAAGTTTTTCTCATTTCATGACGAAGGGTACCCTCAGCGCCTTCGTAATATCCCAGATCCTCCTGCCGTCTTGTATGTAAGGGGAGCCGTGGCAGGACTCCACGCAACGAAGTGCCTTGCCGTCGTGGGGACGCGTGAGCCAACTCCTTATGGTGAAGCTGTTGCTAGGAAGTCGGCAGCGGCGGCAGCAAGCGAGGGCTTCACTATCGTCAGTGGCTTAGCACATGGCTGCGATACTCTTGGTCACGAAGGCTGCTTGGATGCCCACGGTGTGGGGGTCGCAGTGATGGCCCACGGCTTGGACAAAGTTTATCCCGCCGCCAATCGGGGACTGGCAACTCGCTTAATTGAAAACGGCGGCTGTTTGGTCAGCGAATATCCTCTTGGTGTCACTCCTATGCGGACAGCTTTTGCCGAGCGAGATCGCATCCAAAGTGGTCTCTCCGACGCAGTGCTAGTGGTGGAGACGGATGTGAAGGGTGGGACCATGCACACGGTGCGGTTCTGCCGAGAGCAGAAGCGTTCGCTGGCGTGCATTGATCATCCCGATAAGTGGAAGCACGAGGACAAGACGAAGGGCAATCAGATGATGATTGCTCAGCACTGGGCCCGCGCCATATCCGATGGGGTCGCCTTGACGCAGTTCTTGCTGCACGTCCAGCAGGTCGAACGCTCTCCAGCAAAAAGACCGGAGCGCGCATTGGACATCGATCCTCAAACTCGGTTGGGTTTCTGAGATGATTATTTTCGACTTCGATCAAACTCTCGTGGACACCTCCACAGTTGAGCACCTTCGCGCCGCTCGGGACTGGAAGGCGGTTATGGCCCAAGCCCCGAAGCTGGCCGTCTACGGCGGAATTACCGAGTTGCTCATCGAGCTACATGCGGCTGGTCACACATTGGCTATCGTGACAAAAAGCCCCGACATGGTGCCGAAGGCCTTCATAAAGGCACATGCCTGGCCGATAGATATTGTGGTCGGCTATCATCACGTGAAAAACCGAAAGCCGCACCCGGAGGGTCTTTTGCTTGCGATGTCAAAAGCGGGAGGAAAACCTCACAATACTTATCATGTCGGCGATCAGCCTCAGGATACCGAGGCTTCGCGTGGAGCCAACGTCGCCGCGTTGGGCTCGGCATGGGGCTGCCTCGACGTGGCAGGTTTGGAAGCCTCGAAACCAGACGCTATTTTCTCGTCTGTCGGCGAACTGCGCGACTACCTCAAAAAGAAGCTCGACCTGAAATAACCCGCTCAGTCGAAGGTGTCCCCGGAGTCGGTGACAGGGCTCTCCTGCATGACCGTGATCGACGATCCGTCGCGCTTCCACCGTTCGCGTGATGTCGCGCGGTCTACTTCGGGCAGACGTCGCGGCGCTGCCAATCCGGCTCCTCCATCGACGTTCAGGGGGGCATCTCGAAGGCCGGCGACGAGGACGTGCGGCGGGCGCTCTGCGAGACGGCGTTGGGCCTGATGACGCGCTTCAACGGCTCCGACAAGGTCAAAAGCTGGGGCCAGGGATCGCCGAACGCTCATTCCACTGCAAGGCCTGCGTCAAGTTGACCGTGATCATGCACGCAGTCTATGGACCGGCCGCGCGGTGCAAGGGAATTCGAAACGGGTGGTCGAGTACGGTCCGCGCCAATCTATCCTTCCTCTCACGGGAGCCTATGCTCCGGGCGATCATGGTAATCCGCTCACACCCGATCTTCCTATTTGGCAGTCGCAAAACTCGAAACGGTCACGCTAGAGATTTGTACGACGGGCGCGAAAGCGGCTGGAGTTTGCCTATCTCAATATAGGTTAATATATGAGGATCACCGATATAGGAACCTATATGAGGTAAGGTTTGATATAGGGTCATATATTGACAGCCCGTCATATAGGAGCCTATATCAGGCTAGCTCATACAGAGATCGTATACGCCATGAAGATCAGAACAGCTCGGGACATTGGTATCCTGATCAAGGAGGCCCGCACCCGTCGCGGCCTGTCCCAGGCTGCCTTGGCCAAGATAATCAACACCACGCAGACGTGGGTGTCGTGGATCGAGAACGGCAAGCCCAGCGCCGAGATCGGTAACGTGCTGCTGGCGCTGACTACGCTTGGTGTGGAGCTGGACTTTCAAATCCCGCCGGCGCCGACGTCAGCTGCTGATCATCATCATAATGCCGATGAACGGCATGTCGACGATGACGACGACGAGATTCCCTACAAGCTCTAGGGACGATGATCATGGTGAACCCGATCGACACCCTCGACGTCCATATCGCTGGCAGACCGGTTGGGTGGCTCCACCACCTGCAGGGCGGCAAGCTTTCGTTCTCCTATCAAGAGGCATGGATGGAGGGCCGGGTGGCGATCCCGCTTTCCCTGTCCATGCCGACGATCACCAGGACCTACGAGGGCAAGGTCGTCGAGGCATTCCTCTGGGGTCTGCTGCCGGATAATGAGCAGACCCTCGCCAGATGGGCGCAGAGGTTCCAGGTCTCCGCCCGAAACCCGTTTGCCCTGCTCAAGAATGTCGGCCGCGACTGCGCCGGCGCCGTCCAGTTCCTTCCGCGTGGCCACCAGGTTTCCCGCGGCGAGAACGTGGAGTTGCTCACGGAGGCGCAGATTGGCGACCGCCTGCGCGACCTCCGCAAGGATGGTGCGGCGACCCGGCGAATCGGCGATCCTGGTCAGTTCAGTCTCGCTGGTGCGCAGGCAAAGACGGCGTTCCATTTCGACAAGGGCAGCAATCGCTGGGGGATCCCTCTAGGCGACACGCCCACGACACACATCTTCAAGCCGCCTTTGCCGCACTTGCACGGGCATACCGAGAACGAACATTTCTGCCTGCAGCTTGCATGCAAGCTCGGCATGGACGCTGCACACAGCCAGGTTCTCGACTTCGCAGGCGAAAAGGCGATCGTTCTCGAGCGCTACGACCGCCGCAACATCGACGGCAAGACCATCCGCATCCATCAGGAGGACATGTGCCAGGCCCTATCGGTGATGCCGACGCTAAAGTACGAGAACCAGGGTGGGCCAGGTATCACGGCGATCTCCAAAAAGGTGCTGGCGGCCTCCATGGAACCCGTCCAAGACCGTCAGACCTTCATGGCCGCGAACGTCTTCAACTGGATCATCGCCGGCACGGACGCGCATGCAAAGAACTATTCGATGCTGCTGGGTGCCCAGGGCGAGGCCCGCCTAGCTCCGCTCTACGACATCTCCTCCATTCTGCCGCACCTCGGCGAGGGAGAGATCCAGGCTGAGATGCGCGACCTTAAACTGGCGATGAAGATCGACAGAGTCTACCCGATCGAGGAGATCATGCCGCGCCACTGGCGTCGCTGTGCGTCCTCAGCAAAGGTTGGCGGCGAGTACACAATGCGGACGATCCGCCATCAGCTCGCGGTGATACCGGACATGTCATCGGAATGCGCGCAAGAGCTTCGCCAGGAGGGGATCATCCATGAGATCGTTGGTCGCCTCGTCGACGCGATCACGACGCGCATCAAGGGCTTGTCCCGGATCTATGGAGAGGAAGCCGCCGCGGAGCCCGTGTAGGTTGTGGAGGTGAAAGTCGGGCGGGGATAGCGGATCCACGGACTAATGTCGGCGAAACGGACGGACCGCACACTGCCCATGGCATTCTCGCTCTGATAGGCCCGGGCCGGGTAGGTGCCCGGTTTCGGAACCGGCCATCGGCATCTTGAATGACGGGAATGGGGTCGGTTGCAGAACGGCAGCTTCCCGGCGAATGTGATCAACTTTCTCTCCAGGAAATCTGACAATGCGGGCCTACGATTTGGCGTCGAGTTGTGGCTTTTTTGACGGTCAGTATGATTTCCGGCGGTTGGAGATCTGTTTCGGCGTTTGATGAACGGCCGCTGTTGGGTTCAAAGTGGATGGTCGCGTTGGTGTGTGGACAGCACGCTTGCGGCGTCCCTCGATTGAGATCACCCGCAGGTTTTTGCTCTTGAGTTCATCCAGATAATCGGCCCACCACTGCATCATCTTGACGCGCTCCTCCCAGTGCTCTGCCCGGGCGTAGGCGCGCCGAACGTCGTTGTTCTCAATGTGGGCCAGCTGCCGCTCTATGGCGTCCGGATGCCACTTGCCGCATTCGTTCAGCAGAGTTGATGCCGTTGCTCGAAAACCATGCGCGGTAGCTTCATCCTTGCTGTAACCCATACGACGCAGTGAGGCGTTAAGCGTATTGTCGGAAATCGGACGCGAAGCCGACCGAACACTAGGAAACAGCAGCGATCCATCACCAGAGATTTCTCTCAGTGAAGTCAGGACGCTGATCGCTTGCTTTGATAGGGGTACGCGGTGCGGCCGTCGCATTTTCATGCGTGCTTCAGGGATCGTCCACACCGAGCTTTCAAAATCGAACTCTTCCCATTCAGCGGCGCGAAGCTCGCCGGGGCGGGGAAACAGCAGCGCTATCAGCTTTAGACCGGCTCGGGTTGTAGGCTGTCCATCAAATGCATCGATCCCCCTCAGCAAACCGCCCAAGGCCTTCGGATCGGTAATCGCGGCGCGAGACGTTACCTTCGGACTGATGAGTGCGCCTCTGAGGGCGAAGGTCGGATCTGTCTCGGCGCGTGCGGTCGCGATTGCGTATCGAAACACGCTGCCGATGGTGGAGCGCAGTCGCCTGGCCGACTCGTATCGACCGCGAACCTCGACTCGACGGAGGGCGGTAAGGATGATAGCCGGATCGATCTTCCGAATGCACTTATCGCCGATTATCGGATAGGCAAAGTCGAGCAGCCATTTGACCTTGCTGATCGTCCGGACGGCACGTCCCTCCTTCTTCAGCTTGTCAACATATTCGTCCGCGATTGAGCGAAAGGAGTCCTTTGCCGAATCGGCCTTCCGCAAGCTGCGTTCCTTTCCAGGGTCGACGCCAGCTAGCAGGAGCCTTTTAGCATCATCGCGCGCCTCCCGTGCCTCGGCGAGAGAGATAAGCGGATAGCTCCCCAGCGCGAGCAGTTTCTGCTTGCCGTCAAAGCGGTACGCGAGCCGCCAGAGGCGAGAGCCCGTGGGCTGTACCCATAGCTGCAGCCCGCCCCCGTCAGACAATTTCACGAGTTTGGAAGCAGGGCGGGCGTTTCGACATTTCACGTCGGATAGCGCCATTCGTCAGGTCTCCCTTGGCTGTTTCGATACCATCAGGATGTCGAATACCAACGGAAATACCATCCCCCCGCCTCGTTGGACCAAATGCGCCCGAAGCGCTCTCTGTCCCGCTTAATTGCGCAATGCGACGGAAAAAGATCAACAATCCCAGTGGCTTGCAGAAGCTGCAGCGTAGAAGGTTCGGCTTAACGGAGTGTCGGGAGAAGAGGGGATGGTGCCCAGAGGCGGATTCGAACCACCGACACGCGGATTTTCAGTCCGCTGCTCTACCAACTGAGCTATCTGGGCCTGTTCCGGCAAACGAAAACGCGTTGACCGGATTTCATCGAGGCGCCGTGGGCGCCCCTTGAAAGCGCGTGGGTTATAGCACGGGAATTCGGCCTGTCCAGCGCCTAGTGGGCGATTTCGGGCAGGAAAAGCGATGCCGTGCGGTGCCCCGGTTTCCATGCCGCTTGCAGGCCGGAATCGGGCACGGCATGGCACGATGCGGCCTTCGCCATCCCTGTCCGTGCCGCTATTGCCGGCTGACATGCCGTGGCACTGCCTTTAGCCGGCGATCGAGGCGCACCAATGCATTTGCGGCTCAGACGCGCCACTGGTCGCCGCCGCCTATCTGACGCCGGTCACGCCGCGGCGAAAATCGGAGGGCGACATGCCGGCGAGCTTGCGGAACGACTTGTTGAAGGCGCTGAGCGAGCCGAAGCCTGAATCCATGGCGACGCGCAGCACATTGGCGTCCTGATGCATCAAAAGCGCCTGCGCATAGCTCAGCCGCAACAGATTCACATACTCGTTGAGCGTCATGCCGGTGGATTTCTTGAACAGGCTCATGGCATATTTGGGATGGATGTCGGCGGCCGCCGCGATGTTCACGCAATCGATGTCGTAGAGGAAGTTTTCGGCGATGAAATCGCACATGCGTCCGACATTGCGCGACGATTGCTGGTCGAAGGGGCTGCCTGTTTCCTGGTCGGTCGGAGTTGCGGATACCAGCCGGTAGGGCTCGAACCGCACCCGCTCCAGCCGCAGCAGCAATTCGTTGACGGCATGTTCGGCCTTGGCCTGGTCGCCGGACCGGGCGTAGCGGTTCCAGCGCTCGAAATTATGGTTGTCGGACTGGTCGGTGGCTGATGTCACCAGTGTCGCGCCGGTCATCAGCCGGTGCCTTATATCGGTGGGCAGGTGCAGCCGGAAGAAGTGCACCAGTGGCAGATGCGCCCCGGCATAGATGGCGTCGTCGGACAAATCGTCCATCTGGTGCGGCAGGCCACCCCAGAACAGGCACATCTCGCCGGCCGAAAGCGAAATCTCGTGGTCGTTCATGAGGTAATGCACGCTGCCGCGCACGATGAAATTAACCTCGACCTGGGCGTGCCAGTGCGGCTTGAGCATCACCAGCGGATTGGTGTGAAACATCTGCAGGAGCAGCGGCAGGCCTTCCACGCTGCTGGCCCCAGGCTGGTAGAACGGCCGTTCAGGCATCTTACTTTCCGCCAATTTCATATTCCCTTTGACGGCGACAGGCCTTGCCCACTGCATAGTCTAGCCACGCTCACAGTGAGAGAGCAAATGAATGGGAGGATTTCAATGCGCATCACAATGACCTGCGCCGCGCTCGCGCTTGCCCTGGGCTCAGCCCCGGCCTTCGCGCAATCCGGCGAAATCACCATCTGGAGCTGGAATGTCGCGGCTTCATCGCTGAAGGCGACCATTGCCGGCTTTAACAAGCAATTTCCCGACGTCAAGGTCACGGTCCAGGATCTCGGCAACCAGCCAACCTACGACAAGTCGATCGCCGGCTGCGCCGCCGGCGGCGTAGGCCTGCCCGACATCGTCACCGTCGAGAACGGTGAGGCCGAGAATTACTGGAGCCAGTTCCCCGACTGCTTCGTCGACCTGCATACGCTGGGCTACACAGCCGACGACCAGAAAAAGTTCCCCGATTTCAAGCGCACCGAGCTGGAAGTGGGCGACAAGGCCTACGCAATGCCGTGGGATTCCGGCCCGGTGGCCGCCTTTTATCGCCGCGACTTCTACGAAAAGGCCGGCGTCGATCCGACTTCGATCAAGACCTGGGATGATTTCATCGCCGCCGGCAAGAAAATCCAGGCCGCCAACCCAGGCGTCTCGATGACCAATGCCGATTTCAACGGTGACTCGGAATTCTTCCGCATGATCTCCAACGAACAGGGCTGCGCCTATTTCTCCGAGGACGGACAATCGATCACGGTCAACCAGCCCAAATGCGTCGATGCCATGACCAAGGTCAAGGAGATGAAGGACGCCGGCATCATCTCGTCGGCCGACTGGGGCACCAAGATCACCAACAACACCGCCGGCACCGTCGCCACCCAGATCTATGGCGGCTGGTATGAGGGCACCATTCGCACCGAATCTGCCGGTGAAAACGGCAAATGGGGCGTCTATCTGATGCCGAGCCTCACCGCCGACGGGCCGCGCGCCGCCAATCTCGGCGGTTCCTCACTGGCTATCACCTCGGCGTCGAAGAACAAGGAGGCCGCCTACGCCTATCTGAAATACACGCTCGGAACCAATGAAGGCCAGATCACGATGCTGAAGGAGTTCGGCCTGGTGCCGTCCCTGATCTCGGCGCTTGACGATCCCTATGTCGCGCAAGGCCTGCCTTATTGGGGCGGCCAGGCGGTGTGGAAGGACATTCTCGGCACCTTGCCGAAGGTTGTTCCGAGCCGCGGCACGCAGTTCCAGAGCGACGCCGAAATCATCGTCCGCGCCGTGCAGACCAAGTATCTGGCCGGCGGCTACCCCGACGCCAAGACGGCACTCGACGATGCCGCAAGCCAGATCGCGGCGGCAACCGGACTGCCCGTCAAGTCATAACCTCCCAAGCCGGGTCCGGGACAGGCGTTTGCGCCGCCCGGACCTGGTCGCGGCCTGTGGGGTTCTCCCACGGGACCTGTATTTGCTGGCAAACCGGCTCCGCTGCTGCGGGCCATGGCCGAAGCGGCAACGAAATGAAGGAGGAGGAAGATGCGCAATCGCAACGCCACGGCCTATCGCTTCCTCACGCCCTATCTGCTGATCTTCGCGATCTTCTGGGTATGGCCGATCATCAGCTCCTTCATGATTTCCTTCCAGGCGACGCGTACCGTGCCGTGGCGGTTCGCGCCCGGCTTCAACTGGGGCCGGTTGATCGGCGATCCGGCCTTCTTCAACGCCCTGAAGAACACGCTGCTCATCCTGGTCATCCAGGTGCCGGTGATGATCTCGCTGGCGCTCGTCATGGCGGTGCTTTTGAACTCGCCGCTCTTGAAGGCGCGCGGCCTCTACCGCTTTGCCTTCTTCGCCCCCGTGGTGGTCGGCGAAGTTGCCTATTCGGCGGTGTTCCGGCTGATGTTCAACCTCGATTTCGGCATCATCAACAAGCTCCTGAACAGCATCGGCCTGCCCAAGGTCGACTGGTTTTCCAACGTCACTCCGGCGATGGCGCTGATCATGATCGCGGTGACCTGGCGCTGGGCCGGTTACAACGCCATCATCCTGCTCGCCGGCATGCAGTCCATTCCCGAAGATGTCTACGAGGCGGCGACGCTCGACCGCGTCAGCAAGCTCAAGCAGTTCTTCTACATCACCCTGCCGTTGCTCAAGCCGGTCATCGTGTTCTGCCTCGTGCTGTCGATCATCGGCACCATGCAGCTGTTCACCGAGCCCTTCCTGATCACCGAGCGCGGCGGGCCGGGCGGCGGCACCGAGACGCTTGGCCTGCTGCTTTACCGCCAGGGCTTTCGGTCGCTCAATTTCGGCTACGCCTCGGCCGTCGCCTACACCATGGCCGGGCTGGCGATCGCCATCACGCTGGCGCAGCTGTGGCTGACGAGGGAACCGAAATGAGTTCGCGCTCCGCAGCCAGATTGGGACGCAGCATCGCTCTGCATCTGTTCCTGACGCCGCTGGCGCTGATCTGGCTGTTTCCGCTGTGGATGATGGTCGTGTTCTCGACCATGCCGGACAACGGCATCTTCAGCCCCGGCATCGAGCTTTTGCCGCACGGCAATTTCATCGACAATTTCAACAATCTGCAGCGTGACACGAACTTCGTCGGCGCCATAGGCATTTCGGTCTCGGTGGCGGTGACCTACACATTCCTGTCGGTGCTGCTGACGTCGATGGCCGGCTGGGCGCTGGCCCGCTACCAGTTCTTCGGCAAGGGCGTGGTTGTCGCCATCATCCTCGGCACCATAACGCTGCCCTATGCGGTCGTGCTGATCCCGCAATTCATCATGGTGGCGCGCGACTTCAAGCTCGCCAACACCTGGGTGGCGCTGATCGTCCCGCCGCTGTTCAATTCGCTCGGCGTGCTGTTCATGCGGCAGAGTTTTTCGATGATGCCGGACGATCTCTTCGATGCGGCGCGCGTCGAGGGCGTCAAGGAATGGCGCATCTTCCTCTTCGTCGCGCTGCCTTTGGCGCGGCCGATGCTGGCCGCACTCGCCATCATCCTGTTCCTCGCCTCCTGGAACAATTATCTGTGGCCGCTTTTGATCAACAGCCAGCCGGGTTCGATGACAGCACCCGTAGCGCTCGGCACGCTGATCGGCCTCACCAAGGTGTCATGGGGCGGCATCATGGCGGGTGCGGTGATGCTGACGGTGCCGATGCTCGTGGTCTTCGTGCTGCTGCAGCGCCATTTCATCGCCGGCATCGCCGCCGGCGCGGTCAAGTAAGGGGCAGCATGGCAACGGTCACGCTTAACAGTGTCGTCAAGCGCTTCGGCGTCTTCGAGGTCGTCCATGGCGCGAGCATCGACATCAAGGACGGCGAGTTCGTCGTCTTCGTCGGCCCCTCCGGCTGCGGAAAATCGACGCTGCTCAGGATGATCGCCGGGCTCGAGGACATTAGCGGCGGCGAGATCGCCATCGGCGGCAAGGTGGTCAACGATGTCGAGCCGGCCGACCGCGGCATCGCCATGGTCTTCCAGTCCTACGCGCTCTATCCGCATATGAGCGTCGAACAGAACCTCTCTTTCGGCTTGCGCATGACCGGCAATCCAAAGGCCGACACCGAACGGCGGGTGAAGCGGGCGGCCGAGATCCTGCGCATCAGCGAATTGATGGACAGGCGCCCGAAAAAACTCTCCGGCGGACAGCGCCAGCGCGTCGCCATCGGCCGCGCCATCGTGCGCGAACCGCAGGTGTTCCTGTTCGACGAGCCGCTCTCCAACCTCGACGCCGAATTGCGCGTCCAGATGCGCGTCGAGATCTCCCGGCTGCACAAGGAACTCGGCACGACAATGATCTATGTCACGCACGACCAGACCGAGGCGATGACGCTCGCCGACAGGATCGTCGTGATGCGCGCCGGCCATATCGAGCAGATCGGCCGGCCGCTCGATCTCTATGACAACCCCGACAATCAGTTCGTTGCGGGCTTTGTCGGGTCGCCGAAGATGAACTTCATCAAGGGCCGGGTTGTCGGGCACGATGCGGGTGGCGTGGTGGTCGATCTGGCGGGTCAGGAGAAGACCCGCATCACGCAACCGCTGACCGGCGCTGCACCCGAAATGGGCAGCCCAAAAATCGGCAGCAAGGTCATTGTCGGCGTGCGGCCCGAACATTTCGGCAATGCCGGAGAGGGCGACGCCGACCTTGTGGTTGCCATCGACGTGGTCGAGCACCTGGGCGGCACAAGTTTCCTCTACGCAAGAACGGCCAATGGTGACGACGTGGTGATCCAGCGCGACGCGACAAAGGTCCCCGACACATCAGAGATCACCGTTTCCATCCGCAAATCCTACCTGTTCGACGAAAAAGGACTGCGGCTGCGCTGACCGGCCGCCGTTTCCAGCCTTCAAGGAGAATGACAATGACCGCAACCACGCCCATTCGCTGGGGCATCCTCGGACCGGGCAGCATCGCCCAGTCCTTTGCCGGTGGCGTGGCCGATTCGCGCACCGGAAAGCTGGTCGCCATCGGTGCCCGCAATCCCGCCAAGCCCGGCCTCGCCGAGAGTTTCCCCGGCGCCCGCATCGTCGATGGCTACGATGCGCTGCTTGCTGATCCCGAAATCGATGCCGTCTACATTTCGATACCGCATCCCGGCCATGCGCAATGGGCGATCAAGGCGGCCGAGGCAGGAAAGCATGTGCTGTGCGAAAAGCCGCTGGCGCTGACCGCCTTCGAGGCCGACGCCATGATGCATGCCGCGCGCAAGGCCGGCACGTTTCTCGGCGAAGCCTTCATGTACCGGCTGCATCCGCAGACGCTGAAGCTGGTGGAACTGATCAGATCGGGCGTCATCGGCGAGATCAGAATGATCAAGTCGAGCTTTGGTTTTGCGATGCCGCGCTTCATGCCGGAGCACCGGCTCTACGCCAACGATCTCGCCGGCGGCGGCATTCTTGACGTCGGCGGCTATCCCGTCTCGATGGTGCGGTTGATTGCCGGCGCCGCGGCCGGAAAACCCTTCGCCGAGCCTGACAAGGTGGTCGGTACTGCCCATCTTGGCCAGTCCGGCGTCGACGAATGGGCCTCGGCGCTGCTGCATTTCCCGGGTGGCATTGTCGCCGAAGTCTCCTGCAGCATCTCGCTTAACCAGGACAATGTTCTGCGCATCCTCGGCACCAAAGGCCGCATCGAGGTGCCGGACTTCTGGTTCGCCGGCGGCAACCGCGACGTTGGTCTCGGCCGGATCGACGTCATCGCATCCGATGGCACGCGCGAGACCATCAGCGTCAACGAGAAGCGTCATGTCTATTCCTTCGAGGTCGACGCAGCCGGTGAGGCCATCCGCGCCGGCGGCCAAGAATTCGCCTGGCCCGGCATGGCATGGGCGGAAAGCCTCGGCACCTTGCGTGTACTGGACAAATGGCGGGCGGCCGCCGGCCTCGAATACGGGATCGAGAAGGCCCAGCAACGCATCAATACCATCTCCGGCCGGCCTTTGCGGTCCGGCGGCACGGCGATCGCCAAGCGCACCATTCCTGGCCTGTCGAAGCCGGAATCGGTGGTGGCGCTCGGCTTCGAGGATTTCCGTACCTTTTCCTCAGGCTCGATCCTGCTCGATGCCTTTTTCGAGGCCGGCGGCAATCTTTTCGATACCGGCTATGTCTATGGCGGCGGCTATACCGAGAAGCTGCTTGGCGAGTGGTTGAAAAACCGTGGCGTACGCGCGCAATCGGTGGTCATCGCCAAGGGCGCGCACTCGCCGCTGTGCTATCCCGATGTGATCGGCAAGCAGCTCGACCAGTCGCTCGAACGCCTGCAGACCGACCATGTCGATGTCTACTTCATGCACCGCGACAATCCGGATGTGCCGGTCGGCGAATTCGTCGATGCGATGGATCGTGAGGTGAAGGCAAGCCGCATCCGCGGCCCGTTCGGCGGCTCGAACTGGACGATGGAACGCATGGATGAGGCGATTGCCTATGCCGAACGCACCGGCAAGCAAAAGCCCGGCGCGCTGTCCAACAATTTCTCGCTGGCTGAAATGCTGGAGCCGATCTGGGCAGGCTGCGTCACGTCCTCCACGGATGCATGGAAGGCCTGGCTGACATCCAGGCAGATGACGAATTTCGCCTGGTCGAGCCAGGGGCGCGGCTTCTTCACCGATCGCGCAGGTCGGGACAAGCAAGACAATGAGGAGCTGGTGCGGGTCTGGTACTCCGAGCGGAATTTCGGCCGCCGCGACCGGGCGATCGAACTTGCCGCGAGACTGGGCAAGAGCCCGATCCATATTGCGCTGGCCTATGTGCTCGCTCAGCCCTTCCCATCCATCCCGCTGATCGGGCCACGCACGCTGGATGAGTTGGACGACAGCCTGCGCGCTCTCGACATCACGCTTTCGCAAGCCGATCTCGAATGGCTGGATGGCGGCAGTCTGCGCGCTGCCTAGCTGGCTGCCGGCTTAACGGTCGCGGCGTCAGGTCTCGTCATCAGGCGCCCTGACGCCACGCCTGGCCGGAGTCCGCAAATTGGCGTACATGCCTGTGGTGCGGAATTGGCTCGGCGTGATGCCGTAGCAGCGGCGGAAGACCTTCGAAAAATAGTTCGCGTCCTCGAAGCCGCACAGGATGGCGACCTCCTTCACCGGCAGAAAATCCGCCTTGGTCAGCAGCTTCGCCGCGCGTTGCAGACGCTGCTGCAGCACGAACTCGGCAGGCGGCAAGCCTTCGCTTTCAGCAAAACAGCGTGAGAAATGGGCCCGGCTGAGGCCGCTGATCTGGACAAGGTCCGCCACCGGCAGCGGCTTGTCGAGATTTGCGTTGATGTGATCGATGACCGGCTGCATGGCGCTCTGTTTTTCGGCAAAGGCATGGGAGCCGAAGACATCGTCATAGAGCGCCATCGCAGCCTCGTAGGCGACCGCCGAAGCAGCACCCGGCGAAGCGGCGCCTTTGATCAGGCGCAGGCTGCAATCGGCAAGATGATCGATCGTCGCCGGCTGCAGCCGAAATACAGGACCCGAGACGCTGAGGATCGACTTGTGAATGCGCAACGCCTCCTCGCCGTTCATTGAAATCCAGAAATACTCCCAGCGCTCGTCCTCAGCCAGCCAGTAGCGGTGGTTGTGCGGCACCAGCACCAGCAATGTGTCGTTCTTCTGCAGGCGGTAATTGCGGTTCTCGTAGCGCAGCCGGCCAGTCCCGCTGATCGTGTGCTGGAGCACGGTGAACGGCGTCTGGCCGCGCTTTCGCCCATCCCAGTCGTAGATCTCGTCCTCGCGCACTTCATAGCCCGTGCTCGTCGGCATGGCATGCAGGCGCTGGCGGCCGCGCGGCAGCGAGATCGTGCGCATGGACTGTCCGTTTTGTATCAAATCCTGCAGCACAAAATTACCCCCGAAAGCATAATCCTTCTCTGGTCGCGCTCGCGAATAAGCGCATAATCCCCGTCGAAAAGCGAGAGAGATCCGCAGTCGAGGAGCGGACGGGGAGGTTGGCGAGCCCGATTCCGGCTTGTCCTGCATACATGTCGGCATGTGGCTACAGCTTCCCATTGTCATTCCTTGCCTGCAATTCGAAGTGGAATGAGGTGCGGCTGATGAGTTTCAAAATCGCTATCATCGGCGCGGGCAGCGTCGGCTTCACCAAGAAATTGTTCACCGACATCCTGTGCGTGCCCGAATTCGAGGACATCGAATTCGCGCTGACCGATGTCAGCGAGCACAACCTTCAGATGATCAAGGCGATCCTCGACAAGATCGTCGAGGCAAACAGATTGCCGACCAGGGTGACGGCGACGACCGACCGCCGCCAGGCTCTCGAAGGCGCTCGCTACGTCATCAGCTGCGTGCGGGTCGGCGGTCTCGAAGCCTATGCCGACGATATCCGCATTCCCCTGAAATATGGCATCGACCAATGCGTCGGCGACACGATCTGTGCCGGCGGCATTCTCTATGGCCAGCGCAACATCCCGGTGATCCTGGATTTCTGCAAGGACATGCGCGAGGTCGCCGAGACGAACGTCAAGTTCCTGAACTACGCCAACCCGATGGCGATGAACACCTGGGCGGCGATCGAATACGGCAAGGTCGACACTGTTGGGCTCTGCCACGGCGTCCAGCACGGCGCCGAGCAGATCGCCGAGGTGCTTGGCGCCAAGTCCACGCAGGAGCTCGACTATGTCTGTTCCGGCATCAACCACCAGACCTGGTTCATCGGCCTGCGCCTGAACGGCCGCTCCATCGGCAAGGACGAACTGGTGGCTGCCTTCGAGGCGCATCCCGTCTATTCCAGGCAGGAGAAACTGCGCATCGATGTCCTGAAGCGCTTCGGCGTCTATTCGACCGAAAGCAACGGCCATCTTTCCGAATATCTGCCCTGGTACCGCAAACGTCCCGACGAGATCACGCGCTGGATCGATATGTCCGACTGGATCCATGGCGAGACTGGCGGCTATCTCCGTTACTCCACCGAAACCCGCAACTGGTTCGAGACGGAATATCCGCAGTTCCTCGAAGCGGCGTCCAAGCCGATCGACCGGGAGAAGCGCTCCAACGAGCATGCCAGCCACATATTGGAGGCGCTGGAGACCAACCGGGTCTATCGCGGCCACTTCAACGTCAAGAACAATGGCGTGATTACCAACCTGCCGCAGGACGCCATCATCGAGTCGCCGGGCTTCGTCGACCGTTTTGGCATCAACATGGCCGCCGGCATCACGTTGCCGGAAGCCTGCGCCGCCACCTGCATCGCTTCGATCAACGTCCAGCGCATGTCGGTGCATGCCGCGATATCAGGCGAGATCGATCTTCTGAAGCTCGCCGTGCTGCATGACCCATTGGTCGGCGCGGTTTCGACGCCGGAGGAGGTCTGGCAGATGGTCGACGAAATGGTCGTCGCCCAGGCAGCCTGGCTGCCGCAATATGCCCATGCGGTTCCGGCCGCCAGGGAGCGGCTGTCGACATCTCAGGTGAAGACCCGCGAGTGGGCGGGCGCCGCACGGCGCAGCGTTCGCTCGATCGAGGAATTGCGCGCCGAAAAAGCCGCGCTGAAGCAAGCCGGCTGAGGCGGGCCGGCTGAAAATTCATGCGGTGATGGTGGATCCATGGGAGGCGGATTCATTGCCACGAAGCCGTTTGAATTCGAGGAGAGGCGGAGCGGGTGCAAACGCTCCGGACAAACAAGAGGGAGAGAGACCGTGAGGAATTTACGCAATATCGGCCTTGCTGCCGGACTGACGCTGAGCGTCTCGGTCTCGGCACTCAGTGCTTACGCTTCCGAGCCGACGGTTCCGCCGGCGCCGACACCGTTTCCCGCCGAGGGCAAGATCAACTATGTCGCGCGAGACTCGATCCTGGAGTTCAAGGCGCTTCCCGAATATCACGAGCCCGACTGGGTCACCGAGAAATACGTCAAGACCGGCAAGCTGCCGCCGGTGAAAGACAGGCTGCCGAAAGATCCGCTGGTCTACAAGACGGGCAACATGCAGGACGGCATCGGCGTCTATGGCGATACGATGCGCCACGTCATCGGCGGGCGGCCGGAAGGCTGGAACTACGGCGCCGGTCAGACGCAAGGCTGGGGCGGCATCGACATCGGCCTCTCCGAATGCCTGACGCGCACCGCCCCGCTGTTCCAGGTCGAGGCCAAGGACACCGAGCCGCTGCCGAACCTGGCCAGGAGCTGGGATTGGTCGAGCGATGGCCACAGGCTGACCATGCACCTCATCGAAGGAGCGAAGTGGTCGGACGGCGTGCCCTTCAATGCCGACGACGTCATGTTCTACTGGGACGACGAGGTGGTCGATCCTAACGTCTCGCCGCTGAACGGTGCGACGCCGGAAACCTTCGGCGTCGGCACGACGCTGAAGAAGATCGACGACTACACCATCGAATGGACCTTCAAGGATGCCTTCCCGAAGCAGTACCTGTACGCCATGGCCTACGGCACCTTCTGTCCGGGCCCCGCGCACATCCTGAAGCCGCAGCATCCGAAATACTCGAAGAATACCTATGATCAGTTCAAAAATGCCTTCCCGCCGGAATTCATGAACATGCCGGTGATGGGTGGCTGGGTGCCGGTCGAATACCGGCCGGACGACATCATCGTCATGCGCCGCAATCCCTATTACTGGAAGGTCGACGAAAAGGGCAATCAACTGCCCTATCTCAACGAACTGCACTACAAGCTGTCGACCTGGGCCGACCGCGATGTCCAGGCGGTGGCCGGCGCGGCCGATTTTTCCAATTTGGAGCAGCCGGAAAACTTCGTCGCCTCGCTGAAGCGTGCGGCAGAGGCGAACGCGCCGGCCCGTCTTGCTTTCGGCCCGCGGCTCATCGGCTACAATCTGCGCTTTAATTTTTCTGCCAATGGCTGGGGCAATCCGGACGAACGCGGCCAGGCGATCCGCGAGTTGAACCGCAACGAGGATTTCCGCAAGGCCGTCACCATGGCGCTCGACCGCAAGGCGCTCGGCGACTCGCTGGTCAAGGGACCGTTCACCGCCATCTATCCCGGCGGCCTGTCGTCAGGAACCAGCTTCTACGACCGCGCTTCGACGGTCTACTACCCCTTCGACCTCGAGGGCGCCAAGGCCGAACTCGCCAAGGCCGGCCTCACGGATACGGACGGCGACGGCTTCGTGAATTTCCCTTCCGGCACCGCCGGCGGCAAGAATGTCGAGATCGTGATGCTGGTCAACAACGACTACACGACCGACAAGAGCCTTGCCGAAGGCGTCGTCGCCCAGATGGAAAAGCTCGGGCTTCGGGTCGTGCTCAACGGCCTCAACGGGACCCAACGCGACGCTTCGCAATATTCCGGCCGCTTCGATTGGCTGGTCCGTCGCAACGAACAGGAACTGACGTCGGTGGTGCAGAACACCGTGCAGCTTGCCCCGGTCGGTCCGCGCACCAGCTGGGACCATCGTGCGCCGGAGAACGGCGAGGTCGATGTGATGCCGTTCGAAAAGGACCTCGTCGACATCGTCAACAAGTTCGTCTCCACCCAGGACAATGACCAGCGCGCCAGCCTGATGAAACAATTCCAGAAGATCTCGACGGAGCACGTCTACAATGTCGGCCTGACGGAGTATCCCGGCGCGCTGATCGTCAACAAGCGTTTCTCGAACATCCCACAGGGCACGCCGATCTTCATGTTCAACTGGGCCGAGGATTCGATCATCCGCGAACGGGTCTTTGTCGCGGCCGACAAGCAGGCGAAATACGAATTGTTCCCGCAAGAACTGCCCGGCAAACCCGGAGAGAAGGGGCCGATGAATTAGGTTTACCTCCCTGACTGAGAGACCTCCGGCCGCGCCGCTGGCGCGGCCGGACAAACCAACCTCCGGACGCAACCAAGGGCGCGATCGGCGAGACGAGGAAACGAACCGTCCATGCTGCGATTCCTGCTCACGCGAATAGCGTCGGCAATCCCGGTCCTCGCCATTTTGAGCCTGGCCACATTTGCCATCATCCAGGCGCCGCCGGGCGATTATGCCGACTACATCCGCTCGCAGGCGATCAACCAGGGTGGAGCCTCCTTCGCCGAGGCCGACGCGCAGGCAAAGGCCTACCGCATCGAGCATGGTCTCGATAAGCCGCTTCCCCTCCAGTATCTCAACTGGATCGGCGGCATCGTCACCCGAGGCGATTTCGGCTACAGCCTCTATTACAACAAACCGGTCGCCGACGTGGTCGGCGAGCGCCTGCCGCGCACGCTTCTCCTGGCGCTGGTCTGCCATCTGCTGGCTTCGGTGCTGGGCATAACATTCGGCATATGGGCGGCGACCCGGCAATACACCTGGATCGACTCGGCGCTGTCGGCCATCTCCTTCCTCGGCATGACGGTGCCGCGCTTCCTGATGGCGTTGATCATCGTCTATCTCCTGGTCTTCCAATTCAACGTGTCGGAGATCGGCTCATTCTTCTCGCCGCAATATGGGGGCGCGCCGTGGTCGTGGGCCAAATTCGTCGATCTGGTCAAGCATGTCTGGCCGGTGGTGGCGATCGCGACTTTCGGCGGGCTCGCCTACAATATGCGCGTCATGCGCGGCAATCTGCTCGATACGCTGAACGCGCAATATGTCGAGACGGCAAGGGCCAAGGGGCTGACCGGCGCCGCCGTCGTCATGCGCCACGCCGTGCCTAACGCACTGCACCCGCTCATCATGTATCAGGGTGTGGTGCTGCCTTACATGTTGACCGGCGAAATCGAGACGGCGATCATCTTCGCGCTGCCGACTGTCGGCCCGGCGATCGTCGGCTCCATGGCTGTCGGCGATGTCTATGTCACCGCCACCTTCATGATGGTGCTGTCGGCGACGCTGATCGTCGGCAACATCATCGCCGACATGCTGCTCGTGCTGCTCGATCCGCGCGTGCGCCAGTTCGGGGAGCGCTGAGATGCTGGCGCGCGATCCATCCCCTCCACCGCTGCCGGCCGAAGGTCGCATCGTAGCCAAACCGGCGCGCGGTAACGAAAGCTACCTCGCCCTTGTCTGGCGCCGGCTGAAGCGCTCCTGGACCGGCATGGCCGGGCTCTGGCTCGTCGTGCTGCTGCTGGTGATGGCCGTGTTCGCCGAGTTCATCGCGCCAATGGACCCGAAGGTGACGGATGTCGGCTTCGCGCCTCCGCAGGTGCCTGTTTTCCATGACAGAGATGGCGGTTTCGTCGCGCGGCCGAGGGTCTATGCGCTGGCCGATTCGGCGGACCTCGATCCGGTCACTTTCCAGCCCGTCGTCGGTCCCGACTACGATCATCCAAGGCTGCTTGGTTTCTTCGTGCATGGCGCGCCTTACAAGCTCTTCGGGCTGTTGCCGGCGGACCGGCATCTGTTCGGCTCGCTGGACGGCCAGCCGGTGCATTTCCTGGGCACCGACAAGTTCGGCCGCGACGTGCTGTCGCGTGCCATCCATGGCTCGCGCGTCTCGCTAATGATCGCGCTGACGGTCGTCTTCATCATCACCGTCATCGGCACCACCGTCGGCATGGTCTCCGGCTATTTTGGCGGCAGGTTCGATGTCTGGATGCAGCGCTTCGTCGAACTGGTGCTCGCCTTCCCGCAGCTGCCGCTCTATCTGGCGCTGACGACGCTGATCCCGGTCACCGCTCCCACCAACGTCTTCCTCGCTTTCGTCATCATCGTCATGTCGGCCTTGGGTTGGGCGCAGATGTCTCGCGAGGTGCGCGGCAAGACTTTGGCGCTGGCGCGGATCGAGTATGTGCGCGCCGCCATGGCGGTCGGCGCCACCGACCGTCGCATCATCATGCAGCACATCTTCCCCAATGTGATGAGCCATGTGATTGTCGCCGTGACGCTGGCGATCCCGACGGTGGTGCTGCTCGAATCCTTCCTCGGTTTCCTCGGCTTCGCCGTCAAGCCGCCGCTGATCTCGTGGGGTCTGATGCTGCAGGACACCGCGACCTATTCCGTCATCGGCACCTATCCCTGGATCCTGTCGCCGGTCGGTTTCGTGCTCGTCACCGTCTTTGCCTTCAACGCGCTGGGCGATGGCCTGCGCGACGCCGTCGACCCTTATTGAGGTGCCTGAGATGTCCGTCGCGCTCGCCGAATCCTTCGCACCAACCGTCCGTCACGACCATGACGGACGCCGGGGCCAGCCGATCATCGACGCCCGCAACGTCGCCGTGGCCTTCAAGGTCGAGCATGGCGTCGTCGACGCGGTCAAGGACATCTCGTTTCAGCTCTATCGCGGCGAGACGATCGCCATCGTTGGCGAATCCGGTTCGGGCAAGTCGGTGACGGCGCGCACCGTCATGGGCCTTCTGTCGCGGCGCGCCACCGTGTCCCCCGGATCGAGCGTCTGCTATGACGGGCAAAACATCCTGAAATTTCCCGAGAGCGCCCGGCGCAAGCTGCGCGGCAACCGCATCTCGATGATCTTCCAGGAGCCGATGAGCTCGCTCAACCCGATCTATACGGTCGGCAGCCAGATCGTCGAGGCGATCCGGGTGCATCGCAAAGTCAGCCGCAAGCAGGCCTGGGCGCGCGCACTGGAACTTCTGCAGCATGTGCAGATTCCCGATCCCGCCGCGCGGCTCAAGCAATACCCGCACCAGCTATCGGGCGGGCAACGCCAGCGGGTGATGATCGCCATGGCGCTGGCCAACAATCCCGATGTGCTGATCGCGGATGAGCCGACCACAGCGCTCGATGTCACCGTCCAGGCGCAGATCCTGAACCTGATCCGCAGCCTGCAAAAAGAACTGCGCATGGCGGTGATCCTGATCACCCACGACCTGACCGTGGTGCGCCAGTTCTCCGACTACGTTTATGTCATGCAGCATGGCGAAATGTGCGAGCACAACGTCACCGAACGGCTGTTCGCCAATCCACAGCACCCCTATACGAGACGGCTGCTGGCTTCCGAGCCGCAGGGGCAGCCGAAGCCGCTGCCGGAGGGCTGCGGCACCATCCTGGAGGCCAGCGGCGTGCGCGTCTCATTCATGCTGCGCCACGGCACCTTCCTGAAACCGGACTGGCGAGAGCTGGTCGCCGTCGACGATCTCGGCCTGAAACTCTGTCGCCACGAGACGCTGGGGCTGGTCGGCGAGTCCGGTTCAGGCAAGACCACCTTCGGCCAGGCCCTGCTCAGGTTGATCGACGCCAAGCGCGGCGAGATCCGTTTCGACGGCAAGCCGATCCACGGCCTGTCGCGGGCGCAGATGCGGCCGTTGCGCTCGCGCATGCAGATCGTCTTCCAGGATCCGTTCTCCTCGCTCAACCCGCGCATGACGATCGGCCAGATCATCGAGGAAGGGCTGATCGTCAACAGCATAGGGGCGACGCGGCGCGAGCGGGTCGAACGGGTGCGCGACGCGCTGGTCAGCGCCGGCATGCCGGGCGATATACTGTCACGGTTTCCGCACGAATTCTCCGGTGGCCAGCGCCAGCGCATCGCGATCGCCCGCGCCATCGCACTCGAACCCGAATTCATCCTGCTCGACGAGCCGACATCGGCGCTGGATCTCTCCGTCCAGGCGCAGATCATCGACCTGTTGCGCAAGCTGCAGGACGAGCGCGGCCTCAGCTACCTCTTCATCTCGCACGACCTCAAGGTGGTGCGCGCACTGTGCCATCGCGTGATCGTCATGCAGAACGGCAAGATCGTCGAGCAGGGCCCCGTCGACGACGTCCTGTCCAATCCCAAGACCGCCTACACGGAACGGCTCGTCAGGGCCGCTTTCGACGTGGCCTGAACATATGCCGGAGGTTAGCATGGCAAGAAATCCCAAGATCACTTTCATCGGCGCAGGCTCGACGGTGTTCATGAAGAACATTGTCGGCGACGTGCTGCAGCGCCCGTCGCTTTCCGGCGCGACCATCGCGCTGATGGACATCAATCCGCAGCGGCTGGAAGAGAGCGCCATCGTCGTCAACAAGCTGATCGCGACGCTCGGCGTCAAGGCGAAGGCCGAGACCCATTCGGACCAGCGCAAGGCGCTGGCGGGCGCAGATTTCGTCGTCGTCGCCTTCCAGATCGGCGGCTACGAGCCCTGCACGGTCACCGACTTCGAAGTGCCGAAGAAATACGGCCTGCGCCAGACGATCGCCGACACGCTCGGCGTCGGCGGCATTATGCGCGGCTTGAGGACCGTGCCGCATCTGTGGAAGATCTGCGAGGACATGCTCGCCGTCTGCCCGCAGGCGATCATGCTGCAATATGTCAACCCGATGGCGATCAACACCTGGGCGATAGCGGAGAAATACCCTGACATCAGGCAGGTCGGTCTCTGCCATTCCGTGCAGGGCACGGCAATGGAGCTGGCGCACGATCTCGACCTTCCCTACGAAGAGATCCGCTATCGCTCGGCCGGCATCAACCACATGGCCTTCTATCTCAGCTTCGAGCATCGCCAGCCGGACGGTTCCTACCGCGACCTCTATCCCGATCTCGTGCGCGCCTATCGCGAGGGCCGCGCGCCGAAGCCCGGCTGGAACCCGCGCTGCCCCAACAAGGTGCGCTACGAGATGCTGACCAGGCTCGGCTATTTCGTCACCGAGAGCTCGGAACATTTCGCCGAATACACGCCCTATTTCATCAAGAACGGCCGCCCGGACCTGATCGAGAAGTACGGCATCCCGCTGGATGAGTATCCCAAGCGCTGCATCGAGCAGATCGAGCGCTGGAAGGGGCAGGCGGAAGCCTACCGTTCGGCCGATCGCATCGAAGTCGAGCAGTCCCGGGAATATGCCTCCTCGATCATGAATTCGGTCTGGACCGGCGAGCCGTCGGTGATCTACGGCAATGTCCGCAACAATGGCTGCATCACCTCGCTGCCCCGGGATTGCGCCGCCGAAGTGCCGTGCCTGGTCGATGCCTCCGGCATCCAGCCGACCTATATTGGCGAGTTGCCGCCGCAATTGACCGCGCTGATCCGCACCAACATCAACGTGCAGGAACTGACGGTGCGAGCGCTGATGACGGAGAACCGCGAACACATCTACCACGCGGCGATGATGGACCCGCATACCGCGGCCGAACTCGATCTCGACCAGATCTGGTCACTGGTCGATGATCTCTTGGCTGCTCATGGTGAATGGCTGCCTGCCTGGGCGCGCTTGAAGCGCAAGAACGAGGCCGCCGCCTGATCGGCGGCGCCCAGCCTTAATTCGGAGCGTCGGGGTCCGTCTCTTCCTCGTCATCGCGGGCCTTGATGACATAGGCGCCCTTCAGCCAGCGGTTGAGGTCGATGTCCTTGCAGCGCGTCGAGCAGAACGGAAAGGTGTCGCGCGCCGAGGGCTTGCCGCATTCGGGGCAGGGGCGCTTTGGGCGTAAGGGCGTGACTTTGGAGTCGGAATTCACAGCCGGGTTCCCGCCAGCCAGCCGCCATGCACCTTGAAGCCTTCGCCGCTCAACAGCGCGACGGTCTCATACAGCGGCAGCCCAACGATGTTGGTGTAGGAGCCGACCAGCTTGACGACGAAGGCGCCGGCGAGACCCTGGACGGCGTAACCACCCGCTTTGCCGCGCCATTCGCCCGACGCGACATAGGCGTCGATCTCCTCGCGCGGCAGCCGCTTGAAGCGCACCCGCGTCTCGACCAGCCGCTGACGCAGCTTGCCGCCCGGGGTGATCAGGCAGATGCCGGAATAGACCCGGTGCGAACGGCCCGACAACAGCCCGAGGCAGTTGGCGGCGTCGTCGAGGGTTTCTGCCTTGGGCAGGATGCGCCGCCCGACGGCGACGACCGTATCCGCGGCCAGCACGAAGCCCGGCGCGTAGTCGGCTTCGGTTTTCAGCGACGCGAACGCCTTCTCGGCCTTTTCCTTCGACAGCCGCTTGGCCAGCGAGCGCGGATGCTCTGCACGCAGCGGCGTTTCGTCGACATCGGCCGGCAGCACGCGGTCCGGCTCGATGCCGGCCTGCTGCAAGAGCTCGATTCGGCGCGGCGAACCCGAGGCAAGCACCAGCTTCTGCAAAATGCTCATCGCGGACCAGTCGGGCTTTGCTTACTTGAAACGATAGGTGATGCGGCCCTTGGTCAGGTCGTATGGCGTCATCTCGACCAGAACCTTGTCGCCGGTCAGCACGCGGATGCGGTTCTTGCGCATGCGGCCGGCCGTATGGGCGATGATTTCGTGTTCGTTTTCGAGCTTTACCCGGAACATCGCGTTCGGCAACAATTCCGTCACGACACCCGGAAACTCGAGGACTTCTTCCTTCGGCATTCGATACCTTTGCTTGGATGGTAGTTCCAGCGCCCTGGCCGGAATTTCGGCGGAACCTATATGATAATCGTCCGCTTGTGAACACGCTTAATCGGCGGCCTCCGGAGGTGTGAATCGACGCCCGATCCGCGCTTTCAGGCGCTCGCGCACGTCCCGGTAGGCCGCCATGATCTGTTCGCGCGTGCCGGCGGCGTCGGTCGGGTCCGGCGTCGGCCAGTATTCGACCTCGACAGCGAGCGAGCGGGTGAGTTCAAGTGCGGCGTGGTGCGCTTCCGGCGCCAGCGTGACGATGAGGTCGAAATAATCGTCCTCGAGATCGTCCATGGTCCGTGGGTGACGCTCGCCCAACGACAGGCCTTCCTCGGCAAGCACCGCATCGACGAACGGATCGCGCTCGCCGGCGCGAACGCCGGCCGAAGCGACAAAGATGGCCGCGGGCAGCATGCGGCGCGCCAGCTGCTCTGCCATTGGCGAGCGCACGGCATTCATGCCGCACAGGAACAGGATCGAACGGGGTAGGGCGCCGGGTGCCAGGGCTAGCCCCGCCAGTGCAGTACGCAGACCAGCGTGAACAGCCGGCGCGCCGTATCGAAGTCTATGTCGATCTTGCCGGATAGCCGGTCCATCAGCGTCTGCGAACCTTCATTGTGCAGGCCGCGGCGGCCCATGTCGATCGCCTCGATGTGGCTCGGCGTCGAGGAACGGATGGCGTCGTAGTAGCTTTCGCAGATCATATAGTAATCCTTGACGATGCGCCTCAGCGGCGTCAGCGACAGGATATGAGTGACGACGGCGGTGCCATCCTCGCGCGCCACGGCAAACACCAGGCGCTGCTCGGCCAGCGACAGTTTCAGCCGGTAAGGGCCGTCGCCGCTGTCATTGACGGGCTGAAAACTGTTCTCCTCGATCAGGTCGAAGATCGCCACCGCGCGTTCATGCTCGACATCGGGTGTCGACCGGCCGATCGATTCATCGAGTTCGACATCGATCAGCCTGGCGCGGGTTTGATCGGGGCCAGACATCGCCGCCTACATGTTCAACCGTATGGCGACGGAGCGTCCATGCGCCTCAAGGCCTTCCGCCTTGGCGAGCGCAATCGCCGCCGGCGCCAAGATACGCAACTGCTCCGGTCCAAGCTTGAGGATCGACGTGCGCTTGACGAAATCGAGCACCGACAGGCCCGACGAGAAGCGCGCCGAGCGTGCCGTCGGCAGCACATGGTTGGAGCCGCCGACATAGTCGCCGATGGCTTCCGGCGTGTGGCGGCCGAGAAAGACGGCACCGGCATTGCGCATCCGCGCCAGGAAACCCTCGGCATCGTCGATGGCCAGTTCGACATGTTCGGCGGCGATGCGGTCGACCAGCGGCAGCGCGGATTCAATGGTTGGAACCAGGATCACGGCGCCAAAATCGCGCCAGCTCGCCGCAGCCGTTTCGGCCCGCGGCAGGCTCTGCAACTGGCGCTCGACCGCTTGTTCGACAGCGATGCCGAAGGCCGGATCGTCGGTGACCAGGATCGATTGCGCCGATGCATCGTGCTCGGCCTGGGCCAGCAGGTCGGCCGCGATCCAGTCCGGATCGTTGCTGCCGTCGGCCACGACGAGCACTTCCGACGGCCCGGCGATCATGTCGATGCCGACGGTGCCGAACACCTGGCGCTTGGCCGCCGCGACATAGGCATTGCCCGGGCCGACGATCTTGGCGACCGGCTTTATAGTCCGGGTGCCGTAGGCGAGGGCTGCGATCGCCTGGGCGCCGCCGACACGGTAGATTTCCGACACGCCTGATATGTCGGCCGCCACCAGCACCAGCGGATTGATGATGCCGCCGGGCGCCGGCACGACCATGACGATGCGCTCGACCCCGGCCACCCTGGCCGGTATGGCGTTCATCAGCACCGAGCTTGGATAGCTCGCCGTGCCGCCCGGCACATAGAGCCCGACCGCCTCGACCGCCGTCCAGCGCCAGCCGAGCTCGACGCCGGCGGCATCCGTATAGCGATCATCCTTCGGCCGCTGCCGCTCATGGTGGGAGCGGATACGGTCTCGCGCGAATTCCAGCGCCTCGATCGTCTTTGAGTCGGCAGCCTTGTAAGCTTGAGCGATGTCGTCCTTCGAGACGGCGATGCCCAATCCAGTCAGATCGGCGCGATCGAATTTCTGTGAATAGTCGATCAGCGCCGCGTCGCCTTCGGCGCGCACGCGCGCGATGATGTCGCGCACCGCGGCATCAACGTCGGCGGACACTTCCCGCTTGGTCAACAGGAAGGCGGCGAAACGCTGCTCGAAATCGGCGTCGGACTGACGAAGCTTGATGGCCATCGGACGCTCAGGCCTTGTGGATGGGGCGCGAGGTGGCTTCCCACGCCCCGCCAATATCGGCAAGGCGCGCCTCGATGCATTCGACGTCGAGCATGATCGTGCCGCCGCCGGCAAAGATCAGCTCGACGATGCCCGCCGGCTTGCTGATCTCGATGAAGCTGATCGCCAGCAGCGACAGGACCTCATTGGGCTTGTCGCGGGCGATGCCGTTGGTCTTGGCGCCGAGCACCCGGTCGAAATGCAGCACCGCCTGCCGCCGCTCATTGTGCTGGCGAAACAGGCCGGATTTGGCCTCCCAGACGAAACGGTTCATGGTCAGCAGGAAACGCTTGGCCGCAGGCAGGAATTCGAGGTCGCTGACCTTCATCACGGCATCCTGGACATGGGCCGAAACGATGCTCAGATCCTGATCGTCGAGCGCGATAAGCTTAAGGGCAGTCATGCGGATTTCGCACCTGAAGGTTGATAACTGAACCTTCTGTTAGGCGGTCTTTCCCGTCCGCGCAACCGCACCGCGAGGCCTTGCGATTGGCCTATGCGGAAATCCGCTCGATCACCGCGCCGCAGTTGGATAGCTTTTCTTCCAGCCGCTCGAAGCCGCGGTCGAGATGGTAGACGCGGTTGACCGTCGTCTCGCCTTCCGCCGCCAGGCCGGCGATGACCAGCGAGACAGAGGCGCGAAGATCGGTCGCCATGACCGGCGCGCCCTTCAGTTTCGGCACGCCGTCGACGATCGCCGTCTGGCCCGAAAGCGTGATGTGAGCGCCGAGCCGCGCCAGTTCCTGCACATGCATGAAGCGGTTCTCGAAGATCGTCTCGGTGATGCGCGACTTGCCCTTGGCCATCGTCATCAGGCCCATGAACTGCGCCTGCAAATCGGTCGGGAAGGCCGGAAACGGCGCCGTCGTCACGTCGACCGGCGCAATGCCGGCGCCGTTGCGCCTCACACGAATGCCGGAATTGGTCGGCGTGATCTCCGCACCCGTCTGGGCGATCACGTCCAGTGCGGTCTGCAGCAGATCCGGACGCGCACCTTCGAGCACGACGTCGCCGCCGGTCATGGCGACGGCCATGGCATAGGTGCCGGTCTCGATGCGGTCGGGAATGACGCGTACGCGCGCACCGGAGAGCGATTCGACGCCGTCGATGGTGATTGTCGGCGTGCCGGCGCCGGAAATCTTCGCACCCATGGCATTGAGGCACTCGGCGAGGTTGACGATCTCGGGCTCGCAAGCCGCGTTTTCCAGCACCGTCTCGCCCTTGGCGAGCGCCGCGGCCATCATCAGCACATGGGTGGCGCCGACCGAGACCTTCGGGAAGATATAGCGGTTGCCGACAAGGCGGCCATTCCTTGTCTTGGCGATGACATAGCCGGTGTCGACGTCGATGTCGGCACCCAGCGCCTGCAGGCCCTCGAGGAACAGATCGACCGGCCGCGTGCCGATGGCGCAACCGCCCGGCAGCGACACTTTTGCTTCGCCCATGCGGGCCAGCAGCGGGCCGATCACCCAGAACGAGGCGCGCATCTTCGACACCAGCTCGTAGGGCGCTGTGGTGTCGACGATGTTGCGGGCGGAGAAGTTGATGGTGCGCGAATAGCCCTCATTCTGCTTCTCGCGGCGGCCATTGACCGAATAATCGACGCCGTGGTTGCCCAGGATGCGGATCAGTTGCTCGACATCGGCCAGATGCGGCACGTTTTCCAGCGTCAGCGTGTCGTCGGTCAAAAGCGAGGCGATCATCAAAGGCAACGCCGCGTTTTTCGCGCCCGAGATCGGAATGCTTCCGGAGAGCTGGTTGCCCCCGACAATTCTGATGCGATCCATGGAAGAAAGTCCCTCTCGGCCAAACAGGGCCGGTTCAATCGTTTGAGTAGCGGCCCGTCTAGACCATTGGCCGATCTGGTTCAAGAATTACGCTGGTTCAAGAAATGGGATTTCGCCCACCCCGGGCCAAGAGTGGCCGATTTGAGTTAATCTTTTTGTATTTCCTTCGATGCAGCGAGCCCGTCCGGCCGTTGATCTGCATCTCCGGTGCGCCGCGAGCGTGACTGCGCCTTGCGCTTCTGCAGATTGGCGCGCAATTGCTCTGCCAGCCGATCCTTGCGGATTGTTGCGCTGTTATTCGGTGGACCATCCTTTTTCACTGGAATTGCCTTGTCATCCATTGTCCCGCTCTGGCCCGTGAGCAGCCAGCCCGCCATTCAGGGATAGCCAACATTGTGGCGCCCCCATGTCATTAAAAGCTATCCGGCAAAGGCTTTCACAGAAGCGTTGCGCTTGGCCTTGCGCTTGCCGGTTCGATATGGCAGAAGCCCCGCCATCAGCGGCTGCGGTAGCTCAGTGGTAGAGCACTCCCTTGGTAAGGGAGAGGTCGAGAGTTCAATCCTCTCTCGCAGCACCAGTTTCCAACATCCTTGTTGCCGCACATTCGTCCTCTGCATTTGCAAGGGCGAGGCGGCTACACGGGAACGGCGCGGCCGTCGTGCTGGCGGACCTCATCAGCGGTGCATTGCTCCAGAAAATGGCTGCCACAGGCAACTCCAGCCGAAGCGCATTCCCGGCAAGACACGATTCGTTAACCAAGATGCTGTTCATCGACATGACGTATTGTGGCATGGATGCCCGTCTGCGTCGGTCAAGTCCATGCTTGTCAGGAAGAGGGCCGAAAGGCTCCTGATCTGGGCGGAACCTAAAACCGCCCGAAACAAAAGAACGTGCAAGGCATGAACGTGAGCGAAAACGTGCAAAACGCCCCCGGTGCTTCCCGTCTTTGGACACTGCCGGCCATCATGGCAGCGTTCTTATGTCTGTTCGTTACCGGCGCGTTCGCGGAGACGCGTGCTTTGAAGATTCAACATCTCCATACGGGCGAGAAGGCTGAAATCGTGTTCAAGCGCAATGGGCGCTATGATCCGGCGGGATTGAAGAAGATCAATTTGATGCTGCGCGACTGGCGTCGCAACGAACCGACGAAGATGGATCCGCGCCTGCTCGATCTTGTCTGGCAGGCCTATCGCGCCAGCGGCTCGACAGCCTATATTCACGTGGTCAGCGCCTATCGGTCGCCAGCGACGAACGCCATGCTGCGCAGCCGCTCGAAGGGCGTGGCTCGGGAAAGCCAACACATGGTTGGCCGCGCGATGGACTTCTTCCTGCCGGATGTGCCGCTGAAGAAGCTGCGCGACATCGGCCTCAAGATGCAGGGCGGCGGCGTAGGCTATTACCCGACCTCCGGCTCGCCTTTCATACATATGGATGTCGGCAATGTGCGGCATTGGCCTGGCATCAGCCGCCAGGAACTCGCAAGGGTATTCCCGAACGGCAATACGCTGCATGTGCCGAGCGACGGCAAACCGCTGCCCGGTTATGGGCAGGCGTTTGCCGCCTACAAGTCGCGCAAGGGCACCGGCGCGCCCAACATCGACCTGGCAAGTGCCGACGGCGGCCAACGCAGGCCGCGCGGCCTGCTGGCGACGCTTTTGGGCGGGCGCGGCGCGGACGAGACCGATGATGTCGCCGAAGCGGTGCCGGCGCCACGCAAGCCGGCCAAGTCCGTTGAACCCAGGCCCGCCGGCATCGCGATCGTGCCGCCGCAGGATGCCCAGCGCGCTGACATCCAGATGGCTTCCGTCGATCGGGTCGAAGAATCGTCGATTGGGCCGGAAGGAAAGACGCCTGAAGCGATCGTCATGGCGATGGCGCCGGGCTCAGTGCCGCTGCCAGCCTTCGCCCCGCGCACCGGGCCAACGACCAGCATTCCGACCCCGCAAATCGCGCAACTTGCAACAGCCAACGCTTCCACGGCGCGGGCCGAACTGGCCAATCCAGCGGCAACCGATGCTGAAATTCCCTCGGGCAAGTCGGATGCCGGCCCCGCGAGCGGCGCGCCGGACCTTGTGGCGCTCAACATCCCGTTGCCGACATGGCGACCGGAAAGCTTGACAAGCCCGATGCGCCAGCCTGAAGCAGACAAAGCCGGCGATGCGGTCGCTGCCTTGCTGGCCTTGAACCACGCCGATGACGGCCACAATGGGTTGGCCGGCCAGCGGGTCTCGGTTGCCCAATCGAAGCCCGAAGATCGCGTCAGGACCAGCCCGAAGGCCGACCGTGTCCAGCCAAATCTCGATCCCGAAGCCACCGCGGTCATCGTGCCGGCAGCGTTGTCCGGCCGGCTGATTGAGACGGGTCGTGGCATCGCCGGCGGAGCTAGCCCTGCGGCGGCGTCCGTCATTGCCGCCAATCTCATCCGCACAGCGCCGGAGCACATCTATCTCGATGGATTCCAGCCGCGAGGACAGACCTCCGATCACCGACGCTTCACCGGTTCAGCGGTCAAGTTCCTGCCCATCGCCAGCTTCAGATAGACGCAAGCCCTCGTTCGAGCCGACGTGGATGTGTTGCACGACTGGCTTGGCTGTCATGGGATTGCAAGTCATGCCGAACTCTCGATGGTTCTGTAAGAAAAGTTCCAAATTTGACAAACATGTGCGAAATTGTAAGATAATTGTCTTTCCGTCGACGATAGGCGATGACAATGTCGATCCGCGAAGAACTGGCCAATACGACCGTGGCGTTCACCTCCGCGGAAGAGAAGATCGTCCAGGTCCTGCTCGCCGATTATCCGATGTCGGGGCTGGGCACCGCGACCCGGCTGGCACGGCGCGCCGGCGTCAGCGACCCGAGCGTGACGCGGCTGATGACCAAGCTTGGCTATGTCGGCTTTGCCGACTTCCAGGCACGCCTGCTCACCGAAGTCGAATCCAGGCTGCATTCGCCGCTTTTGATGATGGAGGCCAAGCGTCCGGGCGGCTCCAGCGAAGGCACCGCACTTACCTATTTCCATTCGGTTTCAGACAGCCTGGAGCGCACCCGCACGGCAGTGCCGGTGCAGGCCTACACGCGCGCCGTCAACATGCTGCTGGAGAGCAAGGGCCAGGTCGTGCTGCTGGGCGGCCGGTTCAGCCGGCATATCGCCTCCATGCTGGCCGGCTACCTCCTGCAGTTCCGCTCCGGCGTGCGCGACATCGGTTCGTTGAGCCCCGCCGATTTCGACCTGTTGATCGACCTTGGCAAGCGCGACCTCCTCGTCGTGTTCGACTACCGGCGTTACCAGTCGGACGTGGTGAGCTTTGCCCAGCAGGCCAAGGAGCGCGGCGTCTCCATCCTGCTGTTCACCGATGTCTGGCTGTCGCCGATATCTGACATAGCGGACCTGACCATGGTCGCCGCGATCGACGCCAACTCGCCGTTCGACACGCTGGCGACGGCCGTTGCCCAGATGGAAACCGTGTTTGCCCACGCGCTGGAGAGCCACGGCGCCGGGGTGCGCAAGCGCATCGAGGACATCGAAAGGATCCGCAGCGCCAATGCGGTCACGCTCGATACCGCCCTGTCGTCATCGGCCGACGACGCCGCCAAATCCAAAACCACAAGGAAATAGTGTCGTTGCGCCCAGTGCAGCGATTGCAAAGCGCCGCGACGCAGAGAAGGAAGCGACAATGCCCGACAACCAGACCATCATCGATGCCGTGCAGGCTGAGATCGAGACCGATCGCGACTGGTTGATCGGCCTGACCCGCGACATGGTTCGCATCCCTTCGGTCAACCCCAAATTCGAGCCCAACCCGGCGATCAACCGCGAGGCGGATGTCCAGGCGCTGCTCGAACCGATCCTCAGGCAGGACGGGTTCAAGACCGAGCAATGGGATGCCTTGCCCGGCCGGCCCAATCTGGTCGGCGAATGGGCGGGAGACGAGGACCGCAGCCTGATCCTGTGCGGCCACATCGACGTCGTGCCGGTCGGCGCGATGAAGGACTGGTCGGTGGATCCGTTCGGCGGCGAGATCACCAATGGCCGCCTTTATGGCCGCGGCGCCGTCGACATGAAGGGCGGCGTCGCCGCTTGCGTCGCCGCAGCACATGCGATCCGCAAGGCGGGCATCACGCTGCAGGGCCGGCTGGCCATCCATTCCGTCGTCGACGAGGAAGCCGGCGGCTTCGGCGCCATGGACGCGGTGAAGAAGGGCAAGCTCGCCAAGGCGGTGCTGGTCGCCGAACCGACCTGGGGCGATGTCCTGCCCGTCGAAGGCGGGCTCGAATGGGCGCGGGTGACGATCCGCGGCCGCAACGCCCATTCGGCGCTGCGCTACAACGAGATTTATCCGCAGCGCCACGACAAGGACCGGCTCGAGCCGGGCGTCAACGCCATCGAGATCGCCGCTCGCTTCATCGCCGCCGTGCGCCAGTATGAACTGGACCGGACGCGGGCGAAATCGCATCCATTGCTGCCGCTCGGTATGAACACGATCAACATCGGCGTCATGCATGGCGGCACCGGCCTTGGCGAACACGGCCTGCCGACCGTCATGACCAACCCGGCCATCATTCCCGACGTCGCGGTGCTCGATCTCGACATGAAATTCCTGCCCGATGAGAACTCGGCCGACTACCGCCGCGATTTCGAGACGTTCGTCCACCATTTCGCCCAGACCGATGCGTGGCTGCGCGACAACCCGCCTGCGATCCAATGGGAGCTCGGCGGGCTGTATTTCCCGCCGATGAACACCCCGGTCGATCATCCGCTGGTGACCTCGCTGATGAAGCGCAAGGCCATGGTCGGCAAGGCGCCGCAGGCGCGCGGCTTCGTCGCTGTGTGCGATGCCGCGCACTATGCCGGCGCCGGCGTCGACGGTGTCATCTTCGGCCCGTCGGGCGACGGTTTTCACGGTTCCGACGAATATGTCGAGGTCGAATCGGTGGTCGAGACCGCCAAGGTGATCGCTGCTTCGGTCATCGACTGGTGCGGCATCCGCTGAGGCGGAGCCGCTATTCCGAAACGGTCAGGCCGGGCGTTTCAGGCGTCCGGCGACGGCGCCCCATGAAGCCTTGATCATGCCGACCAGGCCGCTCGGGTAGGCCAGCATCACGCCGATGATCAGCACCGCCGTGATCATCGGCCGCCACGCACCGAAATCGGCCATCCATTCGGCGAAGATCGTCAGCACGAACGAAGCGATGATGGCGCCGTAAATGGTGCTGGTGCCGCCGAGCAGCACCATCGACAGGATGATGGTCGCCAGGCTCATGCCGAAGACGTCGATCGAGGCATTGCGCTGGTAGGCGGCGTAGAAGGCGCCGGCGATGCCGGTGAAGAAGGCGCTCGCGGCAAGCGTCAGCATGCGCTGGCGGACGATCGAGACGCCGCGGCTGACGGCGTATTCCTCATTGTCGCGCAAGGCGACGATACTGGCCCCGGCGCGTGAGCGCACGAACACGCGCAGGAACAGCGTGCTCGCCACCAGCATCGCCAGCGCGATGTAGAAATAGGCTGACTTGCCGTCACGGACCATATTGTGGTCGAACACGTAAAGTCCGGGAATGCGCACCAGCCCTTGCGTGCCGCCGGTGATGGCGGACTGGCTGATGATCACCTGCATGACCAGCTGCGCGAAGCCGAAAGTGACCAGGATGATGTAGATGCCCTTCAGCCGCAGGATCGGGATGGTCACAAGGATCGCCGCCAGCGTGGCGATGACACCGCTGGCAAACAGCGCGATCCACGGGTCGAATTCGGCCAGCTTGGTCAGCAGGCTGTAGGCATAGACGCCGATGCCGAACAGCGCCAGATGGCCGAAATTGAAAACGCCGCCATAGCCGAGGCTAAGATCCCAGTTCGAGGCGACGATCGCATAGATGAAGGCCATGATCAGGATGTGGCGGGCATAGGTGTCACCGAAGATCAGCGGCAGCAGCGCCAGCAGCGCGAAGCCGAGCACGAAGCCGATGGCCTCCTGCTTCCACGGCGTGCGGCCTGGAGCGATCGGGGTTGCCGCCTCGGCGTGGCCAGGCGCGATCAGCGATGTCGTGTCGGTCATGCTAGGCCTCGGGAGCGGCTGGCGAAGATGCCCTCGGGGCGCACCATCAGGGTCAGGATGAGCACGCCGAACAGCAGCGCCGGCGTCCAGTACAAGCCGAAATAATAGCTGCAGGCTGCCTCGAAGAAGCCGATCAGATAGGCGGCGAAGATCGGGCCCGATATGCTCGATATGCCGCCGAAGACGACGACGATCAGCGCCTTGAGCAGCGGGTCGCTGCCCATCACCGGCGACATGAAACGGTAGCCGCCCATGAAGATGCCGGCGAGCCCGGCGAGCGAAGCGGCGATGGCGAAGGCCAGCCCATAGAGCGCGGTGACGTTCAGCCCGACAAGGTGGCTGGCATCTTCGTTTTGCGCCACGGCGCGCAGCGCCAGCCCGAGCCGCGTGCGGTTGAGGAACATCCAAAGTGCGGTCAGGATCAGCGGCGTGATGACGATGATGGCGATCTGGTGCAGGGAGACGCCGACGCCGCCGATGGTGGTGTTGCCGGCGATCAGCGCCGGGATCTGCTTCGAGCGCGGTCCCCAGATGGTCAGCGCGCCGTTCTCGATCAGCGACCCGGCTGCCAGCGTGGTGATGACGACGACCAGCACGATGTTGGGTCGGCCGATCAGCGGCCGCACGACGCTCGCCTGCAGGATCCAGCCGACGCCGGCCATGACGACGACGGCGATGGGAAAGGCGACCGCCGCCGGCAGGCCGAGTTCGACCAGCTGCCAGGCGATGTAGGCGCCCAGCATCATGAACACGCCATGGCTGAAATTGAACACGCCGATCGTCGTCCAGACGAGAGCGAGCCCAACCGCCATCATGGCGTAGAGCGAGCCCTGGAACAGGCCGCCGAACAGGATTTCCGCCAATGCGCTCATCTTCGGATTTTCCTAATGGCCAAAATACATCGACATGATCTCGCCGTGGTCGAGGCTTTCGCCCGGCTTGATCTCGGTCGCAACGGCGCCATGGTTGACGAGGTAGAGTTGCTGCGTCAGTTCCAGCAGAAATTCGATATCCTGCTCGACGACGATCAGCGGCACGCCGCCGCGCGAAATGTCCATGACGGAGGCGCAGAGTTCGTCCTTGATCTTGGGTGCCAGCCCCAGCGTCGGCTCGTCGAGGATCAGCAGGCGCGGATGGCTCATCAGCGCGGTGCCGATCGACACCATCTGGCGCTCGCCGCCCGACAATGTGCGCACGCGCTGGCGCCAGCGTTCCGCCAGTTTCGGAAACAGCTTGATCACCTTCTCGCGGTTCTCCGCCTCATGCGGCCGGGCCCGCGGCGAATAGGCTCCGAGCGCCATGCAGTCGGCGATCGAGAGATCGGGAAACAGCCGGTTGCCTTGCGGCACATGGATCAGGCCGGCGCCGACGATGGCGCGTGCGCTGCGGCCGGCAATGTCTTGCCCGTCGAACAGGATGCGGCCGCTCTTCGGCTGCAGCAGCCCGGAGACTGCGCGCAGCAGCGTCGTCTTGCCATGGCCGTTGGGGCCGAACAGGCCGACATTGCCGAAACGGCCGGCCTCCAGCGAGATATCGTGCAGCACGGTGACGCGGCCATAGCCGGCGGTGACGCCTTCGACGCTGAGAATGGGGTTCACGCCGCCGACCTCCTCGTGCCGAGGTAGGCTTCGATGACGCGCGGATCGGCGATTACGCCTGCCGGATCGCCGGCGGCCAGGACACGGCCATTGTTGAGCACCAGCAGATGCTGCGAAAGGCTCATCAGGAAGGTCAGCACGTGCTCGATCAGAAGGATGGTGATGCCGCGCTCGGCGGTGCGGCGGATCAGGCCGATCGACGTCTCGATCTCGGGCTTGGTCAGGCTCGATGCCGGCTCGTCGAGCAAGAGCATGCGCGGCTGCATGGCAATCGCGGTGGCAAGCATCAGGCATTTGCGCTCGAACACGGATAATTCGCCGGCAAGCCGGCCGAACGACTGAGATCCCAGACCGACGAACTCCAGCGCCTCGGCGGCGGCATTGCGGGCCGTGGCCGCTGTCTTTTCCTGCTTGCCGTAACTGGCGCCGATCAGCGCGTTCTCGAACACGGTCAGCCCGTCGAAGCTGGTCTCGCGCTGAAACGTGCGGGCGAGGCCGAGGCGCGCGATGGCGTGTCCCGATTTGCCGTTTATGGCAATGCCGTCAAAGCGGATGTTGCCCCGGTCGGGGCCGAACGGGATGCCGGTGATGATGTTGAACAGCGTGCTCTTGCCGCTGCCGTTCGGGCCGGCGATACCGAAGATCTCGCCGGCCTCGACCTTGAACGACACGCCGTCGACGGCCTTCAGCGAACCGAAGGCCTTCGACACGTCGTCCAGTTCAAGCAGGGCCATTCCCTACTTCATCCAGGGCTGGAGCTTGAAGGCGCCGGTGGCGTATTTCTCCGGAGAGATCAGCGTGCGCTGGCCGTCCCAAATCTGGAAGAAGGTGATCGGGATGTAGTCGTCGCCCTGTGTGGCAAGGTGGGTGGCGGGATCGAATTTCAGCCGCCCTTCGGCGACCTGCTTGTCGGTCTCCGACAGCGCCTTCATGATCGCCGCATGGTCGGATGCGCCGCCGACCTTCTTGACCGCGTCGAAATAGACATTGGTCATTTCGTAGAGGCCGATGCCGTAGGTGCCGCTCTCGACGCCGTATTTTGCCTTGAACTTGGCTGCCACCTCGTCGGCCCGCGGGTTCTTCGGCGTCGTCAGCGCGCCGCCGAGCAGGTTGTAGATGACACCATCCGACTTCTTGCCGGTCAGTTCGACGAATTCCGGAACGCTCGGTGCGTATTGCAGGAAGACGAGGCTCTTGGTCGGCTGCTCGAGGAACTGGTTCAGGAAGGACGCCGAATTGCCCGGCAGATAGTCGGTGTTGATGACGACGTCGGGAACGTTCTCGCGCACCTTGGCGAGGATCGAACGCCAGTCGGTCACTTCGCCGAAGGGCACGATCTCGTCGACGGTGATGGTCCAGCCCTTCTCCTTGAAGGTCTTCTTCATGCCTTCGGAGATGGTCTTCGAATAAGCGTTGTCGGACGAGATGATGGCGACCTTCTTGGTCGGCAAGGTGATCTTGCCGTCGGCCGCGAGCTTCTCGACGAACAGGGTGACGTCGGTGTTGTAGGCGTCGAAGGAAGGCGTCAGCGACCAGCAGCACATGTATTTATCGGGGCTCGGCGCGATGATGTCCCTGGTCTGCTGCGAGGTGGCCGCCAGCATGTAAGGCATTTCCGCTTCGGCCATGTTGTCGATCTCGAAATTGGTCAGGCTGGCATAGCCGGTCAGCATGAAGTGCACGCCCGGATCGCCAAGCAGGCGCTCGACCGCGCTGGTGACGTTGCCGGCGGACTGATCCTTGACGTCGCCGACCACCAGTTCGAACGTATCCCCGGCAACGCCGCCGGCTGCGTTGGCCTCGTCGATGGCCATCTGCACGCCGCGCTGGAATTCCTGGCCGTCCGCCGCGGCAGGGCCGGTCAGCGGCGCAAGCAGGCCGATCTTGACGATTTCGGCAAAGGCGGGGGCGCCTGACACGGCAAACATGCCGATCAGCGTCGTGCTCATCAGCATATGGCGGATTCGACTTGCGGCGGATTTGGGCTTCATCGTGCTGTTCCCTGTTTTCCTCCCGTTCATCGGGAGTTGGATAATTGACAATCTACGCATAATTGTTCTTATTTGAAAAGGATTTTTCAACGCAACCTAGCCGGGAAGATGGTTCCCGCAAAGGTATGGAAGCCGTGGCGCTTTGCTGCGCAACTGCGTTAAAACAGGGCAATTCCCGACGGAGCGGACAATGACGATCTCGCAGAAGACCCTTGAAACCAGCCACGGCAAGATCGCTGTTCGCCAGACCGGTGGCGAAGGCACCGCTGTCATGCTGATCCACGGCAATTCATCTTCCAGCGCCGTTTTCCGCAACCAGTTGGACAGCATGTTGGGCGAGCGCTACCATCTCATCGCTCCCGACTTGCCCGGCCATGGAGCGTCCGCCGATGCGATCGATCCGGAGCGTTCCTACAGCATGGAAGGCTATGCCGACGCCATGACCGAAGTGCTCGGGCTGCTCGGCATCGACAAGGCCATCGTCTTCGGCTGGTCGCTCGGCGGCCATATCGGGCTTGAGATGATCGACCGCTTTCCCGGCCTGCTTGGCCTGATGATCACCGGCACGCCGCCCGTCTCGCCCGAGGAGGTCGGCAACGGCTTCAAGCCGAGCCCGCATATGCACCTTGCCGGGCAGGAAACCTTCACTGACGCGGATGTCCAGGCCTATGCGCGCAGCACCTGCGGCGAGCCGTTCGAGCCGTTTCTCATCGACACGGTGGCGCGCACCGATGGAAGGGCGCGGCGCCTGATGTTCGAAAAGTTCGCGGCCGGCACCGGGCGGAACCAGCGCGAGATCGTGGCCGGCAAGACGCCGCCGATCGCCGTTCTGAACGGCATCGACGAGCCATTCGTCAACACCGATTTCGTCTCCGCTGTGAAATTCTCCAATCTATGGGAAGGCAAGGCCCATCTGCTCGACAAATCCGGCCACGCGCCGTTCTGGGATTCGCCGGATCGCTTCAATCCGGTCTTCGCCCGCTTCCTGGCAAGCTTCGACAGAGCGTAGGTCCGTCGGAAAACCGGCGCCACAGACCCCGCCTTCGAGACAGGTGGGTGACAATCACGTGCACCTACCGTATATTGACATAAAGATATCCTTATGTGACATGAAAAGGCCTGTCGCCAAAGGGATAAAAAATGTCGCAGAATTCTGCATCGCTGGACGATTTGTTCGGCCCCGTCGCGGCAAAACCGGACGGCTCGGAAGTGCTTGCCGCGCTGACGGCAGCAGCACGCGAACGCATCCTCATCCTCGATGGCGCCATGGGCACGCAGATCCAGGGCCTCGGCTTTGACGAGGACCAGTTTCGCGGCGAGGCCTTCGCCGGCTGCGCCTGCCACCAGCAAGGCAACAACGATCTTCTGATCCTGACGCAGCCGAAGGCGATCGAGGAGATTCACTATCAATACGCCATCGCAGGCGCCGATATCCTCGAAACCAACACCTTCTCCTCGACCTCGATCGCCCAGGCCGATTACGGCATGGAGGATGCCGTCTACGCGCTGAACCGCGATGGCGCGCGGCTGGTGCGGCGCGCCGCTGTTCGGGCCGAGCAGCAGGACGGCAAGCGCCGCTTTGTCGCCGGTGCACTCGGGCCGACCAACCGCACCGCCTCGATGTCGCCCGACGTCAACAATCCCGGCTATCGCGCCGTGACCTTCGACGATCTGCGCCTCGCCTATGGCGAGCAGCTGCGCGGCCTGATCGACGGTGGCGCCGACATCATCCTGATAGAGACCATCTTCGACACGCTGAACGCCAAGGCGGCGATCTTTGCAGCGGAAGAGATCTTCATCGAGAAGGGCGTGCGCCTGCCGGTGATGATTTCGGGCACCATCACGGACCTCTCCGGCCGCACGCTGTCGGGCCAGACGCCGACGGCCTTCTGGCATTCGGTGCGCCACGCCAGCCCGTTCACCATCGGCCTCAACTGCGCGCTCGGCGCCAACGCCATGCGCGCGCATCTGGCCGAGATTTCAGGCGTCGCCAACACCTTCACCTGCGCCTATCCGAATGCCGGCCTGCCCAATGAATTCGGTCGGTATGACGAGAGCCCGGACTTCATGGCCGCGCAGATCGAGGAGTTTGCCCGCGAGGGACTGGTCAATGTCGTCGGCGGCTGCTGCGGTTCGACGCCCGAGCACATCCGCGCCATCGCCGAGGCGGTGAAAAAGTATCCCCCACGCGCCATTCCCGACATCGAGCGCAAGATGCGCCTGTCCGGGTTGGAGCCGTTCACGCTGACGGACGAAATTCCCTTCGTCAATGTAGGCGAGCGCACCAATGTTACCGGGTCGGCCAAGTTCAGGAAGCTGATCACGGCGGGTGACTATGTCGCCGCGCTCGACGTGGCGCGCGACCAGGTCGCCAATGGCGCGCAGATCATCGACATCAATATGGACGAAGGCCTGATCGATTCGAAGAAGGCGATGGTGGAGTATCTCAACCTGATCGCCGCCGAACCGGACATCGCCCGTGTCCCGGTCATGGTCGACAGTTCCAAATGGGAGATCATCGAGGCTGGCCTGAAATGCGTGCAGGGCAAGCCGCTGGTCAACTCCATCTCGATGAAGGAAGGCGAGGCGGCATTCCTGCATCATGCAAGGCTCGTGCGCGCTTATGGCGCCGCCGTGGTCGTCATGGCGTTCGACGAGGATGGCCAGGCCGACACCAAAGCGCGCAAGGTGGAGATATGCACCCGCGCCTACAAGCTTTTGACCGAACAGGCCGGCTTCCCGCCCGAGGACATCGTCTTCGATCCGAACGTGTTCGCCATCGCCACCGGCATCGAGGAGCACGACAATTACGGCGTCGACTTCATCGAGGCGGCGGGCGAGATCACCGCGACGCTGCCGCATGTCCACATTTCCGGCGGTGTGTCGAACCTCTCCTTCTCGTTCCGCGGCAACGAGCCGGTGCGGGAGGCCATGCATGCCGTGTTCCTCTACCATGCCATCCAGCGCGGCATGGACATGGGCATCGTCAATGCCGGTCAGCTCGCCGTCTACGATACGATCGAGCCGGCACTGCGCGAAGCCTGCGAGGATGTCGTGCTCAACCGCATGCCCAAGGCCGGCGGCACCGCCACCGAACGCATGCTGGAGATCGCCGAACGCTTCAAGGGCACGGCCGGCAAGGAAGCGCAGGAGCGCGATCTCGCCTGGCGCGAATGGACTGTCGAACAGCGGATCGGCCATGCACTGGTCAACGGCATCACCGAATTCATCGACGCCGACACTGAGGAAGCGCGGCTTGCCGCCGAGCGCCCGCTCCATGTCATCGAAGGCCCGCTGATGGCCGGCATGAACGTCGTCGGCGACCTGTTCGGCGCGGGCAAGATGTTCCTGCCGCAGGTGGTTAAGTCGGCGCGTGTGATGAAGCAGGCGGTGGCCGGGCTGCTGCCGCATATGGAGGCCGAGAAGGTGGCCAACGCCGCCAACGGCATCGACAATGGCGAACGCCAGACCGCGGGCAAGATCCTGATGGCGACGGTGAAGGGCGATGTCCACGATATTGGCAAGAACATCGTCGGCGTCGTGCTGGCCTGCAACAATTACGAGATCATCGATCTCGGCGTCATGGTGCCGGCAGCGAAAATCCTGCAGACGGCGCGCGACCAAAATGTCGACATCATCGGCCTGTCCGGCCTGATCACGCCATCCCTCGATGAAATGGTGCACATGGCCGCCGAGATGGAGCGTGAAGGCTTCGACATTCCGCTGCTGATCGGCGGCGCGACGACCAGCCGCGTGCACACGGCGGTGAAGATCCACCCGCGCTACAGCAAGGGGCAGACGGTCTACGTCACCGACGCCAGCCGGGCGGTCGGCGTCGTGTCGTCCTTGCTGTCGAACGAGAGCAAGGGCGGCTATGTCGACACGGTGCGCACCGAATACAAGAAGGTCGCGGATGCACATGCCCGCTCCGAAGCCGACAAGCAACGGCTGCCGCTGGCCAAGGCGAGGGCCAATGCGCACCGGATCGACTGGTCTGCCTACGAGCCGCCGAAGCCGTCTTTTACCGGCGTCAAGGTGTTCGAGAACTGGGATCTCACCGAACTCGCGCGCTACATCGATTGGACGCCGTTCTTCCAGACCTGGGAGCTGAAGGGCCGTTATCCCAAAATTCTCGAAGACGAGGCGCAAGGCGCCGCCGCGCGCCAGCTGTTCGAGGATGCGCAGGCGATGCTGAAAAAGATCATCGCCGAAAAATGGTTCGCCCCGCGCGGCGTCATCGGCTTCTGGCCGGCCAATGCCGTCGGCGACGACATCAGGCTGTTCACGGACGAAAAGCGGTCGCAGGAACTGGCGACCTTCTTTACCTTGCGCCAGCAACTGACCAAGCGCGACGGCAAGGCCAATGTCGCGCTGTCGGATTTTGTCGCGCCGGCCGACAGCGGAAAGCCCGACTACATCGGCGGCTTCATCGTCACCGCCGGCATCGAGGAGGTGGCGATCGCCGAACGGTTCGAGCGGGCGAACGACGACTATTCGTCGATCATGGTCAAGGCGCTGGCGGACCGCTTCGCCGAAGCCTTTGCCGAGCGCATGCACGAGAAGGTGCGCAAGGAATTCTGGGGTTATACTCCCGACGAAGCCTTGGCGCCCGACGAGCTGATCGGCGAACCTTACCGCGGCATCCGTCCGGCGCCCGGCTATCCGGCGCAGCCGGATCACACCGAGAAGGCGACGCTGTTCCGGCTGCTTGACGGTGAGGGCAATGCGGGCGTGAGCCTGACCGAAAGCTATGCGATGTGGCCGGGCTCGTCCGTGTCGGGGATCTATCTGTCGCATCCCGAAAGCTACTATTTCGGCGTCGCCAAGGTCGAACGCGACCAGGTCGAAGATTATGCACGCCGCAAGGCAATGCCCTTGGCCGAGGTCGAGCGCTGGCTTGGCCCCATCCTCAACTACGTGCCGGCACACTACGCCGAGGCGGCTGAATAGCGACGGCATGCCCTCAACAGAATTTGCGCGGGTTCCCGGCTTGTGATCCATGGCGCGGCGGTTACACCTTCGCGGGCAGTCGCCTTTGCAGTTGGAGCGCCGAATGACCTTACTCACACGCCGCAGGCTTTTGAAAACGGCAGCGATAGCCGGCGCGGGCGGGGTCGGGCTTTCGGCCATGGGTCGGCTTGGCGGCTTGGCAGCTGCCACAACTGAGCCGGTGGTTTTGCAGACGGCAAAGATCCAGGCGAAGCTGATGGATGTCGGCCAGACCAGGGATGTGCTGACCTATGGTAACGCCGGAATGCCGCCCATGCTCAGAATGAAAAAGGGCGAGCCCTTCGCTGCACGCCTTGTCAACGCGATCGACGATCCGACGACTATCCACTGGCACGGCATTCGCGTTCCAAACAAGATGGACGGCGTGCCGTTCCTGGTCCAGCCCTACGTCTATACCGGCGATCATTTCGACTACGCCTTCACGCCGCCCGACGCCGGCACCTTCTGGTACCACCCGCATTGCAACACACTGGAGCAGATGGGCCATGGCCTGACCGGCGTGATCGTGGTCGAGAATCCCAACGACCCGAAATTCGATGCCGAAATCGTCCTCAACCTGCGCGACTGGCGCCTCGGCGACGACGGTCAGTTCATCGACCAGTTCCGGCCGCGCGATGCCGCGAGAACCGGCACTTACGGCACGGTGCGCACCGCCAATTGGCTGGATCAGCCGCAATATGACGCGCCGGCGGGAGGGCTGGTGCGGCTCAGGGTCGCCATCACCGACGTCACGCGCATCTACGCTTTTCGCGTCGACGGTGCGGAGGCGAGTGTCATGGCGCTCGACGGCAATCCGGTGCCTGAACGTTTTTCGCCCGATGCCTTGCTGCTTGGACCCGGCCAGCGCATGGAGCTGGCCATGCGCATGCCCGACGAGGAAGGTGCGATCGTCAGCTTGAGGGACGTCAGGGGCACCAAGCCAAAAATCCTGGCGACCCTGCGTGCGACTGGAAACTCGCTCAAACGGGACATTCGCGATCTCGCGCCGCTGGAGCTCAATCCGGTGGCGGAAGTGGATCTCGCCAGCGCCAGGCATATTTCCCTGGCACTGAGCGCCACGGCGGAAAACGTCCCGAGCGATGGCATCTGCGGTTCGCTTGGCTACAGTTTCTGGGCCATCAACAAAGTGCCGTGGCCCGGCGACACCAAGGATCCGACCGCGCCTCTGGCCGAACTGAAGCTTGGCCAAAGCTACGTCATCGACATGGAGAACCTGACGCCGCAATCCCATCCGATGCATCTGCACGGCATGAGCTTCAAGGTGCTGTCATCCTCGACGCGCCAGGTTCAGCCTGCGATTTCCGACACCTATCTCATCCAGCCCAACGAGAAGGTTCAGCTCGGCTTCGTCGCCGACAATCCCGGCGATTGGCTGCTGCACTGCCATATCATCGAGCACCAGAAATCGGGAATGACGAGCTATGTCAGGGTGGTGTGAAGCCGCGTCAGCCTGCGCGTAGCGTCTGTGCCGTCATTTGCGCAACTGCGCCTCGATCTCGTCCAGCACCTTGTCCTTGCCGATGCCGGTGAGGAAGGCGAGGCCCTTGATCACCGGCTTGGTCACCGAAGCGGAGATCGGTGTGGTTGCGACGATGAAGTCGACATTGTCGGCCAGTCCAGGCACTTCGGTGGCCTTTGCCTGCTGGGCGTTGAAGGTGAGGCCGCGTTTCTTCATTTCCTCGGTGACGGCGACATTGACCGCGGTCGAGGTGGCGATGCCCGTGCCGCAGGCAAAGAGAATGGTTTTCTGTCTGGACATCTCTGCTTCTCCTTGTTTCAGCCGAGTACGGCTCGCACGTCTTCGAGGGTTCTGGCCGACCTCAAATCATCCAAGGCTTGCGGGTTCTGGATGGTGGCCATGACGGCCTGCAGCGCCTCAATCTGCTTGTCCTTGTCGTTGATGGCAAGCAGGAAGACGAAGCCGACCGGCAGCATCTCGTCGGGATCCTCCATGTTGGCGAAGGTGACTGGTTGCTTCAATGTGCCCATCGCGATGCCAGGCTTCAGCACATGCTCCGGATCGGTGTGCGGCACCGCGACATTGTCGGAGCGTTCCAGCGGCAGTCCGGTCGGGATGGTCAATTCGCGGCGCACGACCGCGTCGGCATAGCTGCTTTTGACATAGCCAAGTCTCTCCAGCCGGCCCGCCAGGATGCGGATGATCTCCTCATTGGTCGAGGCATCGGATCCGAGCACGATCGCGTCGGGGTCCAGAAGCTGCATGAGGCCGTCGGACATTCTTTGCTCCGTCGATGAAATCGTGCGCCCCGGAAAGGGCGCACGATCGGTTTAAAGGGTGGACGCTATCAGGTCAGGCCGTCTCTTCGGCCGGCTCGTCCTCGGCGCCCGCGGCCCGCTCCCAGCCGAGCGGATTGCGGCGGTAGAGGACAAACAATGCCGCGATGACCACCGCGATCACGATGATGCCGACAAGCCCCATCCCCTGGATCGCCTCGATGACCACGTAAGGCACCCACAGGAAGCCGTCGACCACCGAGGTGATCTGCAGCGCGTCCGCCGGCAACTTGAAGCCCGATGCGACAGCAGCGCTTGTGAACAGCGGCGCCAGCGCGTTGGCGACGTAGAAGCCGATGGCCAGCGTCACCGTGCCGATCACCACCATGCGGAACACGTTGCCTTTGACCAGCGGCGCGGTCATCGCGACGATGAAGGGGATGACCGCGAGGTCGGCGAACAGGATGACGCGGTTGCCCGGCAGTATGATGGACAGGATGATCGCGATCGGCACAAGGATCAGCGACGACGAGATCGCGGCCGGATGGCCGATCAGGATCGCCGAATCAAGACCAACGAGAAGCTCTCGGTCACCGGTGCGCTTGCGCACGAACGCCTGTGCGGCGTCGGAAACGGGGATCAGCCCCTCCATCAGGATCTTGACCATCCGCGGCAGCAGCAGCATCACCGCGGCCAGCGTCATGCCGGTGCCCAGAACCTTTGCCAGCACCACACTGAGATCACCCGCATTGTAGAAGGCGATCGCACCAAGCACGAGGCCGATGATCAGGCCCATCACGACAGGTTCGCCGAACACGCCGAACCTGCGCTCGATCGTGTCCGTGTTGATGTTGATGCGGTTGATCCCGGGAATGCGGTCCATGATCCAGTTGAGCACAATGGCGATCGGCAGAATCTGTGCCGAGGCGAGATGCGGCACCGAAATGCCGGGCACGCCGTAGAACTGCTGTACCGCGCGCGCGGACCAGTCGGCGAACAGCAGCGAGAGTGCTGCGACAAGTGCTGCGACCGCGATGCCATAGGCCAGATTGTCGGTTGCGGCGACCACCAGCGAGCCGACAAAGGCAAAGTGCCAGAAATTCCAGACGTCGACATTGAGCGTGCGCGTCATGCGTGTCAGCAACAGCACGATATTGACCAGGATGCCGACCGGAATGACCCAGAGGCCGACCGACGAGCCGAAGGCGATCGCGGCCGCGGAGGGCCAGCCGACATCGATGATGTCGCGATGAATGCCGGTGTTGGTGACGATGGCCTTGGCGACATCGCCAATCGACGTGAACATCAGGCCAAGCACCAGATTGATGCCGATGAAGGCGACGCCGATGGTGACGGCGGCGCGAAAAGCCTTGCTGACCTTGGCGCCCAGAGCCACGGCGATGATGAAAATGACAATTGGCAGCAGGATCGTCGGGCCAAGCGTATCGATGGCCCCTTTGAGGCCCGCGAGAACAGTATCCATTTTTCCTCCCCTGGAGCCGCGAGCCTTCGCTCGACGCCTCGCAATGATGCTCCATCCAGCCTTTGACGCCGTGGCGCAAAGACACTCCCCAATTTGCGCCAGAGGCGAATGCTTCCCGACTGTCGCGTCGGTGAACATTTGCCTTTGTTGACAAACGAATGTTTTATTGGGGTTGTTCGCTGCGATGTCAATTGGTTGCGCTTCGGCCAATCGAGCCCCGAAGGACGTCCTTCCGAGACGATTTCGTGGAAATTGCCGGTCGCGACCGGGTTTCGTTGGCAAATAGAACCCGTTCCCTGCTATCCGATCCCAAATCACGAAGCTGTGGACATTCCTGCATGATCAACGTCGCCCTGACCGGCCTTGCCCGTGATCTCGCCAGGCGTGCCGCCGAAGGCCGCCCGGTGCGCATTGGTGTCATCGGCTCGGGCGAAATGGGCACCGATCTGGTCACGCAAGGCATGCTGATGCCAGGCATTTCGATCTGCGCCGTCTCGACGCGCCGCCCGCACACCGCGCGCGATGCCATCCGCATCGCCTATGGCGATGAAGCCATGGCGGTCGAAGCCGACACCGCGTCGAAAGTCACCGGCGCCATCGAGAGCGGCAAGATCGCCATCACCTCGAACGAGATGCTGGTCACCAATCCGCTGATCGACGTCGTCATCGACGCCACCGGCAAGCCGGGTGTCGCCGCCGACTTCGACCTCATGGCGATGGAGCACGGCAAGCATCTTGTGATGATGAACGTCGAGGCCGACGTCACCATCGGTTGCTATCTGAAGCAGCAGGCCGACCGGCTTGGCGTCGTCTATTCGGTGGGTGCGGGCGACGAGCCGTCGAGCTGCATGGAACTGATCGAGTTTGCGTCGGCACTCGGGCTGACCATCGTCTCGGCCGGCAAGGGCAAGAACAACCCGCTCAACCACGATGCCGTGCCGGACGACTATCGCGCCGAAGCGATCCGCCGCAACATGAACCCGCGCATGCTGGTCGAGTTCGTCGACGGCTCCAAGACCATGGTCGAGATGTGCGCCATCGCCAACGCCACCGGGCTGGTGCCCGATGTGCCCGGCATGCACGGCCCCAAGGCCGACCGCGACGACCTCGCCAAGGTGCTCATTCCGCGCGAGGATGGCGGTCTGCTGTTGAAGAAAGGCGTCGTCGACTACACGGTCGGCAAAGGCGTCGCGCCTGGCGTCTTCGTCATCGTCGAGGCGACGCATCCGCGCATCATCGAGCGCATGGACGATCTGCATATCGGCCACGGCCCCTATTACAGCCTGTTCCGGCCCTATCATCTGACGTCGCTGGAGGTGCCGCTGACCGCCGCCCGCATCGTGCTTTTCGGCAAGCCCGACATGGTGCCGTTGCCGAGGCCGGTGGCCGAAGTGTGCGCCGTCGCCAAGCGCGACCTTGCCGCCGCCGAGACCTTCGATGCGATCGGCGAGACCTGCTACCGTTCCTGGACCATGACCGTCGGCGAAGCCCGTGCCCAGCGCGCCGTGCCGGTCGGTCTGCTCGAGGGCGGCAGGGTGCTGAAACCGGTCAGGAAAGGCGAGTTGCTGACCGCCGACAATGCATCGCCCGACCAGACGACGAGGCTGTTCGCCTTGCGCCGGCTGCAGGACGAGATGCTGTACGGGGCAAGCTGAGGATTATTTCCCCAGCTCGACAGACCGCAACCGCGCCGCCTCCACCGCCTGCGTCAGCAGATTTGTCAGCCGGTCCTCGCCCATCAGCACCTCCAGCGCCGCGGCCGTCGTCCCTTTGGGGCTGGTCACCTGCTGGCGCAGCACGCCCGGCTCTTCGCTGCTTTCTGCGGCAAGCGAGGCAGCGCCGTAGACGGTCTGCATGGCGAGCAGCTTGGCGGTTTTGGCTGGCAGCCCGGCCTTCTCGGCGGCCACGGTCAGCGCCTCGATGAAATGGAAGATATAGGCCGGCCCCGATCCGGACACGGCGGTCACCGCATCCATCAAGCCCTCGTCGTCGATGGTGGCCACTTCGCCGCTCGCCGACAAAAGGTCGGCGACGAAACGCTTGGTATCGTCGGACACCAGTCTGTTGGAGAACACCACCATCATCCCCTTGCCGATCGCCGCGGGCGTGTTGGGCATGCAGCGCACGACCGGCGCGCGGTTGCCGAGGATTTCCTCGAAGGTGGCGGCAGGCGTGCCGGCGGCGATGCTGACGAAGGTGGTGCGGCCGTCGCCGAAGCGCTTGTAGGCGGCAATCACGTTGCGGATCACTTGCGGCTTCACCGCGATGACGACGAGATCGGGCACGGCATCGGCCGGTATGCCATCGGCATCGGCTGATGTCGCGCAGCCCAGCGCTGCCGCGCGATTGCGCAGATCGGCATTGGGCTCGACCACGAAGACCGCCGACGGCGCAAGCTTGCCGGATTTCAGCCAGCCCGAGAGCATGGCGTAGCCCATATTGCCGCAGCCGGCGAGAACAAGTCTGATCGTCATCGAAAGCCCTCCGAAGGAAGCCATCACATAGACGCTGGCGCTTCCCTGGGGAAGCCCTGTCAGGATCGCGAGCCACGATCGGGATCGCGTACCGCGATTGGCCGCAGCGACACTTGCCTGAGGCCAAGCACGCCGAGCACGAAGAACAGCCAGACCGGGTCGCCGCGATGGAAGAAGAAGCTTTCGAGGAAGGCGTTCAGCGCCGTGAACAGCACCACCATCATGAAGAAGTCGCCGAGAAAGATGTTTTCCCTGCGCAACGGAATGCGCATGTAGTCGCGCAGCGGCGCGATGAGGAAAGTGTAGACCGCCACGCACAGTGCCGGAATGCCCATCAGCACGGCGATGTCGAGATAGCCGTCATGGCCGTGCACGATGGTCCTGATGTCCCACGGCCGGTCGAAGGGCTGGTCCTGGTTGAGCAAGAGCGGCGTGCCCCAGAAGCTTTCATAGCCGTAGCCGGTCCATGGCTTCCTCGCCAGCATGCTGCCGGCGAACTCCCACAGCGTCGTGCGGCCGGTATAGGTCATGCCGGGGAAATAGATCGCCGCCAGATGTTTTACAGGCGGCAGGAAGACGATGCCCAGCGTGCCGACCGCTGTCGCGACGATCGCCAGCGCAAACAGGATCGGCGTGCCGAGCCGCATGCCTATCAGGCTCGGGAACATCACGATCAGGATCGAGAACGGCACCAGGCCGGCAGTCGTCTTGGAGCCGGTGTGCAGCATGAAGATCATCGCTGCGAGGAAGATCCCGGCGCCCCAGTAGCGCTGTCCGCGCCGGTAGAGATAGAGGCCTGCGAAGCTGAGGCAGGCCATGATCGGCCCGGCGATGTTCTTGTGGGTAAACACGCCGCGCCACAGGCCGGCATGCTCGGGCTCCTGCGAGTCGGCGGTGTGCATCGCCTCGTGCGGAAAGACGATGAGGCCGAGATAGGAAAGGCCCATGACCACGACGGCGGTGAAGATGATCACCTTCGAGAAGGCTTCGGCGTCGCGCGGCAGCACCAGGATCGTCGCCATCGTCAGGATGCCGATCAGGGTGAAGGAGGCGGCGCGCATCGCCGAAGGCGGATCGGTCGACAGGACCACCGACAGGAAAAAGAAGCCCAGCATCAGCACCCAGGATGGGCTGAGCAGCGAGCGCACGACGCGCGGATCGGCAAAGGCCATCAGCGAGAAGATCGACATGGCGCCGAGCGAGCCGAAGCCAAGCTGGTTGACGATGTCGCCGCCTTGACCGGTAAGTTCTGCGCCGCCCGGCTGGAACGGCCGGAAGGACACCATGATGACGGTGAACAGCAGCGCGGCAATGGCGGTGGCCACGCCTTCGCGCGTGAACGCGGCGCTGAGCGGCGCGTGCTCAGTTTTTCTCAGGCTGGCGGTATTGCTCATTGGCATATCCGAATTCGGCCAGCACGCGGCCCAGCGCCACATGGACGGGGTAGATGGCGATATCAGGCGATCCGGTCCGCGCCAGCCGGATCAGGCCGCGAAAGGGCGAAGCGGCAAGCAGTGCCAGGCTCTTCAGCAACACTTTGGCGCCGGCCATTGGCGTGCCGGCACGCTTCTTCTTTTCGACCAGTGTCGAGATCACGCCGTTGCGCAGGCTGCGGGCACGGATCCAGTCGGCTTCGATACGCCGCGCCGGAACGGTTTCCAGCACCTTGGCCTCGGCGCACCAACCCAGAACAAAGCCCTTTTGCGCCGACCGGCTGAGAAAGTCGGAATCGCCGCCGCCCATGAAGTTGAATCTGAGATCGAGAAAGGGCGGACCCATGGCGATCAGCACGTTGCGCCCGACCAGAAGATTGCCGGACGAATAGAGCGCCGGCACGCGTCCGGTTTCCCGATAAGGCGGCGCGAACACCGGATGCTCGGCCCATCGCGCATGGGCAGGGTCGGCAAACATGGGCACCTGCGGGCCGCCGACAATATCGGCGCCAAGCGTTTCGGCAGCCTGGCACATCCGTTCCAGCCATTGCGGATCGGCGATCTCGTCATCGTCGATGACCAGCAGATGCCTGAAGTTCGGGAATTGCAGGATGGCCGTCTGCCAGCCGGCATTGTAGGCGCTGCAATTGCCGCGCTCATGCGCGATGATCACCAGGCCCGACATTTCGCCCCGCTCGAACAGCGGCAGCGCTGCCTTGGCGCCGGCCCGCGCCTCGGCTTCGTTTTCCATGACGATCACGGCAAAGCGCCTGCCGGTTTGCTGCGCGCGCAGCGACGCCAGCGTTTCCAGCACCTGCTCGGGGCGCTTGAAGGTCGGCAAGGTGACGACGGCTTCGACGGCCTCGACGTCGAGCCGCGGCGTGCGTCCAGCGATCGATACCGAACCGTCCGATGGCAAAGGGATCATCCGCGTCCAGCCACATGGTGAGTTGGGCTCTGGTAGCACCACGGTTGATAAGGTTTCGTTAATCACCTTCCACGGAGAAGCCCGCCAGACAGGGACTTTCGGCCGTCGAATGTGCTGGCTTAATCAAGGGTTCACCGCACTTTGCTACCGGCTACACCACAGGATAGGTGAGATGCATCTGCTGTTCGCCACATCGATCGTGCCTGACGGCGCTCTCGCCTCGGGCTACGAGATCGCCAACGCTGCGATCATCGCTGCCTTGCGGCGCGCTGGCGCGCGCGTAACCGTCATCGGCTTCACCTGGCCGGGAAAACCCGCGGCCGACCCCGAAAACACCGTGGTTCTGGGTGCCATCGACGTGCGCACGGACAATGCCTCCGCGCGGCAAAAGCTGGCCTGGGTCGGCAAGGCGCTGCTTTCGGGCCTCACCTTCGCCTCGGCCAAGCTGCGCGCCGTGTCCGACAGCGATGTTCTCGCTGCCATTGAGCGCGCTGGACCGGTTGATGGCTATGTCCTGAATTCCGTGCAGTTCGCCGGTGCCTTCGAAAAACTGTTCACCGACCGGCCTTCGATCTTCGTTGCCCACAATGTCGAGCATCTTTCGGCGCGGGAGAATGCCGCTGCCGCTGGCAGCCTCTTCCAGCGCCTGCTGTTTCGCCGCGAGGCGAGGCTGCTCAAGATCGTCGAAGAGCGTCTCTGCCGCCGGGCGCGCTTCGTCTTCACCCTGGCCGAAGAAGACCGCGCCGCCCTCGGTGTCGCCTCGCACGACCGCTCGGCGGTGCTGCCACTGGTGACCGGTGCCCACGCGCCAACCCTGAAAGGCCCGCGCCGCATCGACTGCGACGCCGCCCTGATCGGCACCTGGACCTGGCAGCCGAACCGCATCGGCCTCGACTGGTTCCTGGGCAAAGTCGTGCCGCATCTGCGGCCCGACTTTCGCATCCGCATCGCCGGCCACATGCCTTCGGGCGTCACGTCGAAGCATCCGGGTGTTGAATTTGTCGGCCGCGTGCCCGACGCGCAGGCGTTCGTGCGCGGTGCTGCCGTCATTCCGCTGATCAGCACCGCAGGCAGCGGCGTCCAGTTGAAGACAATCGAAACCTTCGAGCTCGGCCTGCCTTCCGTCGCCACCAGCCGTTCGCTGCGCGGCATCGACCACCGTCCGTCCAATTGCGTCGTCACCGACGATCCCGCCGCCTTCGCCAGGGCACTCGAGGCCGCGGCGGCCGACATCCGCGACGTTGACGGCAGCGCGTTCCGGGGCTCGCAGGTCAAGGCGCTCGACGCCGCCATCCGGCTCGGCCTCGAAAAACTCGCTCCCGTCAGGCAGGAGGCGTTTGCGTGAACATGCATTCCGCCCGCGCCGCGTCCGGGCTCGACAAGCTGAAGACGATCCTTGGCATCCCGGTGGTTGCGGTCCGCTGGAACGATGCCATCGCCCTGCTGAACCGGTTGATTGCCGAGCGGCGCTTCACCAAGGTCAGTTTCCTCAACGCCCACAACGCCAACATCGCCTATACCGACCCGGTGTTCGCCGAGGCACTCGATGATTTCCTCATCCTGCCCGACGGCATCGGTATCGATCTGGCGGCGAGACTCCTCTACGGGGCGCCATTTCCCGACAATCTGAACGGTACCGATTTCGTCCCGGCCTTCCTGCAGGCCTCAACGACGCCGCTCACCGTCGGGCTGCTCGGCGCGACGCGCGTCAATGCCGAAGCGGCGTCGGTCAAGCTGGCCGCATTGGCGGTGCAGCACAGCTTCGTGGTGATCCATGACGGCTATTTCCCTGCTTCGCAGGAGCAGGAAATCGTCGACCGGATCGCCGCGCTTCGGCCCGACGTGCTGCTCGTCGCCATGGGCGTGCCACGCCAGGAATTGTGGATCGAACGCCACATCGACGCGCGCCATTGCACGCTGCCGATCGCCGTCGGCGCGTTGCTTGATTTCCTGAGCGGCGCGGTGCCCCGCGCGCCCTTGTGGATGCGCCGGCTGCGGCTCGAATGGCTGTTCCGGTTGGCTGTCGAACCGAGCCGCCTGTGGCGCCGCTATGTGGTCGGCAACCCCCTGTTCCTGCTGCGCGTCGTCAGGCAGAAATTCTCGCGGACACCCGAAGCAGCGAGGGATATCAAGTGAACAGCAGGTTCGTGCCAGGTGCCGCTGTCGAGCCAAGCCCGCTGCGGCAGACACCGACGGCGGCAATCGTGACGGCAAGCTACGCGCCCGACTTCGAGCGCTGCCGCCTGCTGTGCGAGACACTTGATCGCCACGTTTCGGGCGCGGCGCACCATTACATCCTGGTCGAACATCGCGACGTCAGTCTGTTTCGCCAATTGGAAACCGGCCGCCGCACGGTCGTCGACGAGCGTGAATTGCTGCCGCGCTGGCTGCACGCCGTCGACGATCCGCTCAGCCTGTTTCGCCGGCGCGTCTGGCTCAGCCTGAAGACCCAGCCGCTGCGCGGCTGGCATGTGCAGCAATTGCGCCGCATCGCCATCTCGGGGCATGCATCTCAAGACGTGCTCATCTTCTGCGATTCAGACGTCGCTTTCCTCAAACCTTTCGACTGCGGCGCCTTCTGGCGCGACGGCAAGGTGCGCCTGTTTCGCCGCGACGGTGTCCTGGCGGACGAAGGTCATGAGGAGCATCGCATCTGGTCGCGCAATGCGGGATCGGCACTCGGCATCGACCCGTCCCGGACGTCGATCCATGATTATATCTCGACGCTGATCGCGTGGCGGCGCGACAGCGTGCTGGCCATGTGCGGCGAGATCGAGAAGGTCCATGGCCGCGACTGGGTCGAGGTCGTCGGCTGGGCGCGCAAATTCTCCGAATGCATGATCTACGGCCGCTATGTCGATGATCTGCTGGACGGAGCCGGCCACTTCCACGGTTCCGAAGAGTTCTGCCGTGTGCACTGGACCGGCGAAGCGCTTTCGGATGACGAGTTCCGCCGCTTCGTTGCCGCCATGGCGCCGGAGCAGGTGGCGATCGGCATGCAGTCCTTCATCGGCACCGACATCGGCCGCATCCGCCGTCTGATCGGGCTAGACCGCTCTTAGTGCTAAATCGCCTTCGCCGGCTTGCGCATCGCCGAATAGGTGAGCAGCGTCGAGGCGAGATACAGAAGCAGGAAGACGACATTGAGCGATAGCACCAGATTCGGCGTGTCGAGGATGGTCGTCAGCACATAGGTCAGCAACAGTGCCTTCAGCGCGGCGAGCAGGCCGAGATTGAGCGCCCGTACCAGCGTCTGGCCGCGCGCGAACAAAAGTTCGGCCTGGTATTCGACAAGATTGCGCAGTCCCGGCACGCAGATCGCCAGCACCACCAGCGGGGCAGCCTCGGCGACATTCTTGCCGAGTGCGTTGGGGAAGAAGTGCAGCACGATGCCAAGCGTCAGCAGCGCTGCCGTGGAGACCGCGAACACACCGCCTTCGATGCCGCTCTTGACCGCCAGCCGTGACAACAGTTCCGGTGCGCGCATCATGCGCTGCACCAGCATCATCGAGAAGGTGCGGATCGGAATGGCCGTCAGGTCTACCAGCCGCATGATGATGGCGTAGATGCCAGCCAGATGCGGGCCGCCGATCGCCAGCACCAGCAGCTTGTCGAACTCCATCTGCAGGTAGAACAGCACTTCGGCGCCGGCCACATAGATGGAATCGGCCAATCGCCGAAGATACAGAGCGACCCGCAGCCGCAGCCTCTGGCGCGGGTAGAAGAAGCCGAAGGCAATCAGCAGCGAGGCGGCATTGGCGCCGATATAGAACCAAGACCATATCCAGACGCTGTGTTGTGCTGAGAACATGAACAGCACCGCGCCGAGCGCCCGCAGCGCGGTCGCCAGGATGGCCAGCAGCGCGGCGCGGCCGAATTTGCCCAGGCCGTTGTTGACGATCAGTGCTACCTCGACCGGCCGCCACAACAGCGCTTCGGCAAAGACGATTGCCGCAAACACCGACAGCGGCACGGTGTCGGCGAAGAAAAGCAGATAGACGCCGAACGAGGCCGCGGCCAGCAGCGGCAGCGACAGCACGCCGAGCAGCAGGAAGCCGGCGGAGAAGGTGCCGATCAGATTGGGGCGGATGGTGGCGGTGCGGTAGAGCGCCGAGATGAACCCGAAAGCGAGGATGCGCGACAGCATGACACCGGCCGCCGATGCGGTGGCGAACATGCCGAATTCGGAAATGGACAGCGTGTTGGCCAACGCGATGAAATAGGCCAGCGAAAACACCAGTCGCCCGCCGGCGCCGCTGATCGCCGAGAAATAGTCGCGAAGCAGCCCCCGTCGTTCGGCCAAAAAGCTGCCGATCCGGGCGAGGGGCCGCCTTTGCGGTATGTCACTGGCCTGCGTCATGTCTCGAGGAGAGCCTAGGCCGGAAAACTTAACGTGCCGTTCTGGAGCTTGGGCTTGTGTCGAAAATAGATGCAACCGAAGCGAGAAACCGACGCTTCGGCGCGGGAAAATTAACCTTTTGTTTTCCATGCCTGTTTAGCGTGGCTTAACGAATGGCCAATCGCCGTTTGCAGGTCGCCAAAGGTAAAGTTCCAGACGATGGTCGACAGGGAAAACCGCGAAGACTGGAAGCGCGAGCGCTCATTGCTGGCGCTTGGCCAGGCTGTGCGCGGCGACGAACCCGACGCGTCGCTGGTCTCGATAGGCGACCGGGCAGACCCGTCATGGCGCGAGGATGCCGCCACACGTCATCGCCTCGCCCGTTCGCAGCGCGAGGCGCGCAACCCGAAACTGTCGGATCCGGTCGCGACCGACGGGCATCAGGAGCGGGCTTCATCGCCGCACCGCGCGCAAACCACGCCACGGACACAAATTGGTGCCGCCGAAACCGCTGGCGCCCGTCGCGCCGATCGTGCATCGGACCCTTACGCTGCAGGCGACGCGTCGGTATCCCGAAACGACGGCATGGACAGCCAGCAGTGGAAGCCGCTGATCGACCCGATGCAGGTCGTGCGCGGTGTCGGCAAGTCGAAGCTGCTGATCGTGACGACGACGATACTGGGCGCCGCGCTCGGCATCACCATCGCGCTGTCGACGCCGAAGAAATACGAAGCCACCACCGAACTGATCGTCGACCCACGCGACCTGAAGCTCACCGATCGCGACCTCACCCAGTCGGTCGTGGCTTCCGATGCAACGCTGGCCATCGTCGAGAACCAGGTCCGGGTGCTGACATCAGGCACCGTTCTCAACAAGGTCGTGGACAAGCTCAATCTGGTCAATGATCCGGAATTCAATGGGCAAGACGGCGGCGGCCTCAGCGTCATGTCGCTCATCCGCTCCGTCCTGTCCCGCAATGACGGGCCGGGCGGTGTCGACGACGCCCGCCGCCGCGCGCTTGCTGTCGGCAATCTGGCCGAGAGCCTTTCGGTCGAGCGCGGCGGCAAGACCTTCGTCATCACCGTCAGTGCCACCACGCAGAATGGCGAGAAATCGGCCCTCATCGCCAACACGATGACGGATGTCTTTCTGCAGACTTTCGGCCAGATACAGTCGGACACCGCAGGCCGCGCCACCGACGAACTGACGGCCCGGCTTGACGAGTTGCGCAAGGGAGTCGAGGCCGCCGAGCGCAAGGTCGAAGATTTCAGGGCCACGCACGACCTTGTCGACGCGCAGGGCCATCTCATCAGCGATGACGAGATGCTGAAGCTCAACGAGCAACTGTCGATTGCCCGCGCCCGCACGCTGGAGCTGAATGCCCGGGCCGCTTCGGCGCGGTCGGTCGACGTCAATTCGGTCCTCACCGGCACCTTGCCGGAGGAGATCAACTCCAACACGATGAGCGATCTGCGTTCGCAATATGCGTCGCTCAAGCAGGAGGCTGACCGCGCCGCCATCCGGTTCGGCCCGCGTCATCCCGAACTCCAGGCGCTCAATGCCCAGATTGCCGGCGCACGCGACCGCATCGCCGCGGAGCTGCGCCGTATAGGCTCGTCGCTGCAGGTCGACCTCAAGCGCGCGGTCCAGCTCGAACAGGACCTTGCCTCTCGCCTGGCGCAGCTGAAGGTCCGCAGCGGCGACGTCAACAGCGACCTGGTGTCGATGCGCGAACTGGAGCGCGAGGCGACCGCCAAGCGTTCCGTCTACGAACAGTATCTGCTGCGCGCCAAGGAAACCGGCGAGCAGAAGGACATCAACACAGCCAACATCAACGTGATCTCGAAGGCCTTCGCGCCGCTCGAGGCAAACGGGCCGTCGCGGGTCGTGGTCGCGCTCGGCGGCCTGTTGCTGGGCTTTGCCTCCGGCATTGGCCTCGGAGCCATGCGTGGCGCCTATGAGAGCCTGCGTGACACCGCCAATTCGCGCTCGCGCCGCGACCATGGCACGGACGAACGCCGGACGCCTTACGAAGACAAGGCATATCGGGCAGCGCCGCCGGCGCCGCCACAAACACCAGCGCCGCAGCCATCGACACCCCCGCCTGCATCACCACCGCCGGCCGCGCCACCGCCTGTCCAGCAAGCCGAGGTCTCGCCGGCCGAAGGTCCCGGCCGGATCGGTGCCTTGCTGTCGAGACTGCATAAGTCCGTCTCCCGCAGGCCATCCCGGGAGGAGCCGTTCGATACCGTTGAATGGGCCTCTGCCGAAAACGCGAAACCAATGCAGGATCCGCAATACCGCGCTTATCCCCAGTCGGCGCCGGCCTTCGAGCCTCGGCAGGCGGCCGCGACAGCATACCCGGCGCCGCCTTTCCAGCCCGGCGGCCATCCGCAGCAGACGGCGCAGCCGCCACTGCCGCCTCCCATGGTGACGCAGCGGCCATATTCCGGGCCGCAGCTCTATCCCTACGCGCAGCCATTGGGCTACGCGCAGCCGCCGGGCTATCCCTATTTGCCATCGATGCCGGCCGCCAACGCCGGGCAGCAGCCCGATCCGGCTCAGCCTGCTTCCGAGTCCTATCCACAACCGCCCCTCCAGCAGCAACAGGCGCCTCAGCCTCATCAGCAATCGGCGGAGCCGTCGCGGGCCGCGGAGGATGCCGAGCAGCAAGCGCCAATCGAGGAAATCCGCGCCAGCCTGCGCGAATTCCGCGAAGCGGTTCGCGAACTGACCGAGAGCCGCGCGCGCCGCCGCTACTTCTGAGCCACAAAAATCTGCGCGGTGCCGTACAAAAACATGCCGGTTTCGCGTAAACGGCATGGGACGGCGCTTTGGCGGGATTGCATGATGGAATTTTCGTGAAAATGCCACGCGGTGAAAGATCTAAACCCGCGTCGCTTCGGGACCCGACGCGCTTGGGCATTCTGGTGTTGAGGGTGGTCCATGGCTGAAGTGATTGATGGCAAGAGCGTTGCCGGGGACGTTGTGGGGACGGTCAAGTCCCTGACGGCCGAGCTTGTCGCCAAGGGCAAGCCCAAGCCCGGTCTTGCCGTGGTCATCGTCGGCGAGGATCCCGCCAGCCAGGTCTATGTCGCGTCCAAGTCGCGCACCGCCAAGGAATGCGGCTTTCATTCCGTCCAGCACACGCTGCCGGCCGAAACCTCGGAACCGGCATTGCTGAAGATCATCGGCGACCTCAACGCCGATCCCGCCATCAACGGCATCCTCGTGCAGCTTCCGCTGCCTGCCCATATCGACGCCGGCAAGATCATCCAGACCATCGCGCCGGAAAAGGACGTCGACGGCTTCCACTTCATCAATGTCGGCAAGCTCGGCACCGGTGAACTCGAGACTGCCTTCGTGCCCTGTACACCGGCCGGCTCGATGCTTTTGATCGAACGTGTGCGCGGCAAGGATTTGTCCGGCCTCAATGCCGTCGTCGTCGGTCGCTCCAACATCGTCGGCAAGCCGATGGCCAATCTTCTGCTCGCCGCCAACTGCACCGTCACCATCGCTCACAGCCGTACCAAAGACCTGCCGGCACTTGCCCGCACCGCCGACATTCTGGTCGCGGCCGTCGGCCGGCCGGAGATGATCAGGGGCGATTGGGTGAAGCCAGGCGCTACCGTCATCGATGTCGGCATCAACCGCATTCCCGCACCCGAGAAGGGCGAGGGCAAGTCCCGCCTCGTCGGCGATGTCGCCTATGCCGAAGCGGCCAAGGCCGCCGGCGCCATCACGCCGGTGCCTGGCGGTGTCGGGCCTATGACCATTGCCATGCTGATGGCCAATACGTTAGCCTCGGCCTACCTTGCGGCCGGATTGAAACGGCCGTCCTTCTGACCCGCCAGAAAGCCGCAGCTTTGCCGAACCCCAGTGTTCCCTCAGAACGGCCGGTCATCGCGGACCCCGTTCAAGGTGGCCGGCAGTTCGCATTCCTGCTGGTCGACAAGTTCTCCATGTTCTCGCTGGCTGCCGCGATCGATACGTTCCGGTCGGCGAACCGGTTGCTCGGCCGTGACTTCTACGGCTGGACGACGGTGTCGGCCGATGGCGATCCGGTGATGGCTTCCAACGGCCTGCCGCTCAAGATCGACTATGCCGTTGCCGACCTGCCGCCGGTCGATATCCTGTTCGTCTCGGTTGGGCTGACGACGGAATTCCCCGGCAAGAGCAAGGTGCTGGCGGCTTTGCGAAGCTGGGGCCGGCGCGGCAATGCGCTGGGTGCCCTGTCGGTCGGCTCCTATCTGCTGGCCGAGGCCGGCCAGCTCGAAGGCTATCGCTGCACCATCCATTGGGAAAACCGTGCCGGCTTCGTCGAACGCTTCCCCGACATCAACTGCACCGGCAACGTCTTCGAGATCGATCGCAAGCGCTACACCTGTGCCGGCGGCACCACTTCGATCGACCTGATGCTGGAGATCGTGCGCGGCGATTTCGGCTCGAACCTCGCCAATGGCGTCGCCAACCAGTTCCAGCACGAACGCATCCGCTCGGCCGGCGACCGTCAGCGCGTCGGGCCGGAACGCGACCTGACCGGCAAGTCGGAGAAGCTTAGGCGTATCGTCGAACTGATGGCCGACCACCTCGACGAGCCGCTGTCGGCGGTACAGCTGGCCAAATCCGCCGGCCTTTCGGTGCGCCAGGTCGAGCGCCTGTTCCTGCGCCATCTCAGCGTCACGCCCGGCCGTTATTACATGCGGTTGCGGCTGGAGCGGGCGCGCGAACTGCTGCGCCAGACCAACATGCCGATCCTCGACGTGGCGATCGCGACCGGCTTCACCTCGCATTCCTACTTCGCCCAGAGCTACCGGCTGCAATTCGGCAGGCCGCCCTCGGAAGAGCGCCGCACGACTTACTGAGCGGGTTTCGTTTTCGTTGAAAAGTGCGGCATTCGGCCCCGGCGCATTGGGCCAGGGCCATGAATTCGGGTTAATGGGTTCTTTCGGAGCCTTCGCCGCGCGTAGGCTGACGGGTGCATCAAACGAAAAAACCCGCCTATTGCGGCGGGCCACCGGTGCAAATCAGCACCATAGCCAAATATGTACCTTAGCTGAGGGCATGGTGTCAAGAAAAAATTCCTATTACCGGGGAAAAAGGCTGCCGACACCGCCGAACTGGCTGTCGCCAGTATTTTTGTTAAGCTGGGTCCGCAGCCCTACGCACCGGGCGCCCGGACTTGTGTCCCGGCGCCGCGTCAAATAGCTTGCCGCCCGGATCAGGGGCGGATTTAGGAGATTTCGATGGCGGGACTTGCACGGGGCGTCGCTGCGGCGATCCTCCTTTTGTCGATGACGACGTTAGGCTTCGCCGCAAACAAGGTCATCATCATTCTCGATGCGTCCGGCTCGATGTGGGCGCAGATCGACGGCAAGCCCAAGCTCGAAATCGCCCGAGAGTCGCTTCGAACCGTGCTTCAATCGGTCCCCACCGACGACGAGATCGGCTTCATGGCCTATGGCCATCGTGAAAAGGGCAGCTGCGACGACATCCAGCTGATCGTGCCGCCGCAGGCAGGTTCGGGCAGCGCCATTTCGGCCGCCGCCGACAGCCTGAAATTCCTCGGCAAGACACCGCTGACCGCTGCCGTCAAGCAGGCGGCCGAGGCGTTGAAATACACCGAGGACAAGGCGACCGTCGTGCTCATCACCGACGGGCTCGAAACATGCGGCGGCGATCCCTGCGCGCTTGGCAAGGAGCTCGAGGCATCCGGCGTCGACTTCACCGCCGATGTCGTCGGTTTCGGCCTCACCGCCGACGAGGGCAAGCAGATCGCCTGCCTCGCCGACAACACCGGCGGCAAATACATCCAGGCCTCCGACGAGAAGGCGTTGCAGGAGGCGCTTGTCGAGACAGTGGCGGCGCCTGCTCCTGAACCGGCTCCGGCACCTGCGCCCGCGCCGGAGCCGGCCAAAGCGGAATTCAATTTCCTGCCGATAGCGGTGCTTGCCGAGGGCGGCGATCCCGTCACTGACGGCAACGCCTGGGAAATCTACAAGGCCAAACCCGACGGTACGCGCGGCGACTACGTCAGCACCGAATACGGTGCCTATAAGGCCAATCTGGAACCGGGCGACTATATCGTCGTGGCCAGTGACGGCCAGGCGAAAACCGAGCAGAAGGTCAAGATCGAGGCCGGCCAGGTCTACAAGCCGCTTTTCAACTTGAATGCCGGCACGCTCATCATCCACCCGCGACCGAGCGCGGGGGCGGATGTCGTCGTTGGCGCGGCTGTCGTCATCGATTATCCGGGTGCAGACATGCCCGCGACCTTTTATGGGACGACGAAAGCCGTGTTGCCGGCCGGCGACCAGAAGGTGACTGTCACGATCGGGCAGGGCGCGGCTACCGAGACGATTCCGCTGGCTGCCGGCAAGACCGTGGAAAAGGACATGATTGCCGGTGTCGGCCATGTCGTTGCCAATGCTTACTATGCTGCCGGCGGCGACAAGGCGGACGGTTCAGGCATCGGCTTCAAGGTGCTCAAGGCAAAAAAGAAGATCGATGGAACCAGGGACGAGGTGACCTATGCCTACGGACCCGACAGCAAATTCGATCTGCCACCCGATGACTATGTGTTGATTGCGGCGGTTGATCTCGCCGTCGTCGAGCAGCCGTTCACTGTCAAGGTGGGCGAATTTCAGGATCTGAAGGTCGCAATGAATGCCGGCGTGCTGGCGATCACCGCGCCCGGAGCCTCGAAGATCGAGATTTTCGAGGCCAAGAAGGACATCAACGGCAACCGCAAGTCGCTTGGCTATGCATTCGACCAGAAGTATCAGGCAGCGATCCCGGCGGGTGACTATGCCGTCGTCTCGGAGAAATCCGATAACAGTTCCAAAGAAGGCAACGTGACGGTCAAGGCCGGCGAGCGAGCGGAGCTAACCGTGCACTAGAAGCGTATGCACAACCGCCAGAGGGCGGCCATGTGCCGCCCTTTTTCATGAACTACGCAGAATTGCCGTCATGTCGTGCCGAAGGCGCTGGCGCCATGATCGGCGCGGCCGACCAGTTGCCGGAAGCCGGCAAACAGCTCGCGGCCGAAGCCGAACTCGTTGCCGATGAGATCGGCATCCGCCGTCCGGCGCAAAGCGAACTCCCCGGCCGGCACCAGCACTTCCAGCGTTCCGGCTTCGGCGTCGAGCCGGATGATGTCGCCTTCATGGATCCTGGCGATAGGACCCTCCTCGACCGCTTCCGGTGTGACATGGATAGCCGCCGGCACCTTGCCGGAGGCTCCCGACATGCGCCCGTCGGTGACCAGCGCCACGCGCTGGCCACGATCCTGCAGGATGCCGAGCACCGTGGTCAGCTTGTGCAGTTCCGGCATGCCATTGGCCTTCGGCCCCTGGAAGCGGATGACGGCGATGAAATCGCCGGTCAGCGTGCCCGCCTTGAACGCATCGTTCAGCCCTTGCTGGCTGTCGAAGACCCTGGCCGGCGCCTCGATGATACGCCGCTCCGGCTTCACCGCGGAAGTCTTGATGACGGCGTGGCCGAGATTGCCTGATAGCACCTTCAGGCCGCCGGTCGCCTGGAATGCCTTGCTGAACGGCGCCAGCACCTTTTCGTCGCCGCTTGCCTTCGGCGAGGCCTCGCGCACCACGCCTCCGTCGGCGCCGAGCTTTGCCTCGACCGCATAGGGCCGCAGGCCTTCGCCCCACACCGTCTGCACATCCTCATGCAGGATGCCTTCGTCGAGCAGTTCGCGGATCAGGAAGCCGAGCCCGCCGGCGGCGTGGAAATGGTTCACGTCGGCGAGGCCGTTCGGATAGACCCGCGCCAGCAGCGGCACCGCTTCCGACAGGTCGGAAATATCCTGCCAGGTGATGGCTATGCCGGCCGCCGCCGCCATGGCGATCAGGTGGATGGTGTGATTGGTCGAGCCGCCGGTGGCGTGCAGGCCGACAACGCCGTTGACGATCGAGCGCTCGTCGATCATCCGGCCGACGGGCGTATAGGCGTTGCCGAGCGCGGTGATCGCCAGCGCCCGCTTCGTCGCCTCGCGGGTCAACGCCTCGCGCAGCGGCGTGCCGGGGTTGACGAAGGAAGCGCCCGGCGTGTGCAGGCCCATGATCTCCATCAGCATCTGGTTGGAATTCGCCGTGCCGTAGAAGGTGCAGGTGCCCGGCCCATGATAGGATTTGGACTCGGCCTCCAGCAGTTCGGCGCGTCCGGCCTTGCCCTCGGCGTAGAGCTGGCGGACCTTGGCCTTTTCGTCATTGGCCAGGCCGGTCGTCATCGGTCCGGCCGGAATGAACACCGCCGGCAGATGGCCGAAGGTCAGTGCTGCGATCACCAGGCCCGGCACGATCTTGTCGCAGACGCCGAGATAGACGGCAGCGTCGAACATGTTGTGCGACAGGCCGATCGCGGCGGCCATGGCGATGACATCGCGCGAAAACAGCGACAGCTCCATGCCGGGCTGGCCCTGGGTGACGCCGTCGCACATCGCCGGCACGCCGCCTGCCACCTGGGCAATGCCGCCGGCTTCGCGGGCCGCATCCTTGATCAGCGCGGGGAAGGTCTCGAACGGCTGATGCGCCGACAGCATGTCGTTGTAGGAGGTGATGATGCCGAGGTTCGGCACCTTGTCGGCGCCCAGCGCGAGCTTTTCCGAGGGGCTGCACACCGCAAAGCCATGGGCGAGGTTGCCGCACGACAAAACGGCCCGGTTGGCGGTGCGGTTCGATGCCTCGGCGATGCGGCCGAGATAACGCTCGCGGCCTGGCTTTGAGCGCTGGCGGATGCGTTCGGTGATGGCTTCGATGTCGCGTCTGGCGGTCATGGCGGTCGGTCCTTTCAGGCGAGGTCCCGGAAACATCCTCCCGCCGTTTGCCGGGACCAGAGTAAATCGAGATTCAGGGGGCCCAGAAAACCTCTACGGGCTTATGTGCTGCGTCGAGCACGGCACGGATTGGCTTTCGCGGCCCGGGCGCAACCGCGCCGTCGAAGGCGACACGCTTGTCCTCACCCTCTATGTGCAGCGCGATGAAGCCGGCTTCGACGATGCGCGCCAGCGACAGGGTCAGCCGCGGCTCGCCCGCACTTGCCGCATGAACCGGCAGCACGATCCTGTCGCAAGACGGGTCGAGCAGCGTTGCCAGATCGTCGGCATCGGGAAAGAACGAGGCGGTGTGGCCGTCCGGCCCCATGCCGAGCACGACGACATCGAGCGGCCATGGCAAGGACCGGAGCGCTGCATCGTCGGACGAGGCCGCATCCTCGATGCTGGTGGCTTCGTGATAGAGCGGCACGAAACGAGCCGCCTTGGCCGCGTTCTGCAACAGATTGGCGGCTACCAGCCCGGCATTGGAGCGTGGCGAAGAGGCCGGCACGAAACGCTCGTCGACCAGCGTCACGATCACCTTGTCCCAAGCGATGGGTATCGCCGAAAGGGCGGCGAAGAATTTTGCCGGCGTGGTGCCGCCGGAGACGGCGAGCAGCCCCGTGCCGCGCTCGGCGATCGCCTTGGTCAGTCTGCCTGCAACATGGCCGGCAAGGGCTGCCGCCAGTTCCTGGCGCTCAGCGAAGCCGTTCCAGCTATAGGCGGCGCTGTTCAATTGCTCTCGTGCCATGTCCGCCCGTCACGTTCGATCAGTGCTATCGAGGCCGATGGGCCCCAGGTGCCCGCCGTGTAGCCCTGCGCCTCCTGCCTGGCACTTTCCCAGGCATTCTGGATCGGGTCGATCCATTTCCACGCCGCCTCGACTTCGTCACGGCGCATGAACAGGGTCTGGTTGCCACGGATGACGTCCATGATCAGCCGCTCATAGGCGTCCGGCGCGCGGCCATCGAAGGACTGCGCAAAACTCATGTCGAGCGAGATCTGGCGCAACCGCATGCCGCCCGGACCCGGATCCTTGATCATGATGAACTGCTTGACGCCTTCGTCGGGCTGCAGCCGGATGACCAGCTGGTTGGCGAAGATCGGACCAGCGCTGTCGCCGAAGATCGAATGCGGGATCGGCTTGAATTCGATGACGATTTCCGAAACCCGGGTTGCCAGCCGCTTGCCGGTCCTGAGGTAGAACGGAACGCCCGCCCAGCGCCAGGTGCCGATCTCGGCCTTGATGGCGACGAAGGTCTCGGTATTGCTGTCGTGGGAAAGCTCCTCGACATAGCCCTTTACAGCTCCGCTGGCCGAGGCGCCTGCGCGGTACTGGCCGCGCACGGTGTGCTTTGGCGCCTCGTTGCCGTTGATGCGCTTCAGCGCCCGCAGCACCTTCAGCTTCTCGTCGCGCACGGCGTCGGCATCCATCGATGACGGCGCTTCCATGGCGACGAGACACAGCAGCTGCAGCATATGGTTCTGCACCATGTCGCGCAGCGCGCCGGCCTTGTCGTAATAGGTGACGCGGTCTTCCAGACCGACGGTCTCGGCCACTGTGATCTGGACATGGTCGATGTGGGCTGAATTCCACAACGGCTCGTAGAGCGCGTTGGCGAAGCGCAGCGCCATCAGGTTCTGCACCGTCTCCTTGCCTAGATAATGGTCGATGCGGAAGATCTGGCTTTCGTGGAAGTCGTCGCCGACCAGGTCGTTGAGCTTGCGTGCCGAATCGAGATCGCGGCCGATCGGCTTTTCCAGCACGATGCGCGAGTTCGGCGTGATCAGATTGTGCTCTTTCAGCTTGTGCGAGATGTCGCCGAACAGCGCCGGCGCCACCGCCAGGTAGAAGGCTCGGATGCGGTCGCTGTCTCCGATCGCCTTCTTAAGCTTGTCGAAGCCGGCGCCGCTCGTCGCATCGGCGGAGACGTAGGACAGCCGCGCCAGAAAAGTCTTCAGTTCCTTGGCGTCGATGTCGGCCGGTTTGACGTGCTCGGAGATCGCCTGTTTGGCGAAGGCCTGGAATTCTTCGTCGCTCATTTTCGAGCGCGACGTGCCGATGATGCGTGTCGGCTCCGAAAACTGATGGTCGCGCTGGCGATAATAGAGCGACGGCAGAAGCTTGCGTTCCGACAGATCGCCGGTGCCGCCGAAAATGATGAAGTCGAAAGGCTCGACGGGGATGATCTGGCTGGTCATGGTCTGTCCGCTTTGACGCCGGTCGCTGTGACGCGGCTGATATAATCTAATCGATTTAAATTTTCCAGTGCCATGGTGTCACATCTGGGTGTATGCGCCTGCCCCTTGACAGTCCGATGACCCGGAGGCTTGTCGAAGGCGCGGCTCCGGAAGCCTTCGCAGTTGCAGCATAGAGCGGGATCGACGCGAAAGCCAAAGGAGAAATCGGCGATGGACCCACATCTTTCGGCCAATCCGGTCAGAAGCCGTGGCTTGCGCGGATGAGCGCCAATGACGTGCCCGTTGATCGTCACCAATAGTGAGCGGAAAAAAATGCGTCTGGAAAACAAGGTTGCGATCATCACCGGCGCTGCGTCGGGCTTTGGCGAGGGCATTGCCAGGCGTTTTGCGCAGGAGGGCGCCAGGGTCGTTGTCGCCGATCTCAACGCCAGGGGCGCGGAGCGCGTCGCCGGCGAGATCGGAGAAGCGGCGATCTGGACCCAGACGGATGTCTCGCTACGCTCCGAATTCGACGAGATGATCTATGCCGCGAAAAGCGCCTTCGGCCGCATCGACATCATGGTCAACAATGCCGGCTACACCCATCGCAACGGCGACATGCTCAACGTCGACGAGGACACCTTCGACCTGATAACCGCCGTCAACATGAAGGCGATCTATCACGCGGCACTTGCCGTGGTGCCGATCATGGAGCGGCAGGGCGGCGGCGTCATCCTGACCACGGCCTCCACCGCGGGTCTGCGGCCGCGCCCCGGCCTCACCTGGTACAATGCGTCGAAAGGCTGGGCGATCACCGCCACCAAATCGATGGCGGTGGAACTGGCGCCGAAGAACATCCGCGTCAACTGCCTCTGCCCGGTTGCCGGCGAGACCGGCATGCTGGAGAAATTCATGGGCGCCGACACGCCCGAGATCCGCGAGAAGTTCCGCGCATCGATCCCACTCGGCCGGCTTTCGACGCCGCTCGACATCGCCAACGCCGCACTCTGGCTGGCCTCGGACGAGGCCGCCTTCATCACCGGCGTGGCGCTAGAGGTCGATGGCGGCCGCTGCATCTGAAAGCCTGATGTATGTCGCTCGAAAGCGGCCCCGGTTTGGGAGAACGACATGCATCAGAACAACAGGCCTGCCTCACGCAGAGCGGGGTACGTCACGCGCCAGTCTTGATGTAACTCTTGTAGATCCAGCCGGTCTTGCCGTTGTAGGTGATCTGGCACCATTTCTTGCAGCTCATCACCTGCACCGAGGTTTTGGCTGGCACCGTACCGATGGCGGCGGCATTTTTCTTCGGGCCGCTTCGCATGGTCACGGCCCTCAGGATGCGCCCTGTTCCGGCGGCTGCGGCTTTCCTGGGCTTCGCCTTGGCCTGGCTGTCATCGCCTTCCGCCGCTGGCACTTGCGGCTGCACCGCGGGGATGGCGGCGGTTTGTGCGCCGTCGGGGTGGTTGCCCGCGGCTGCGCTGGGCGCGGCTACCTTGGCAAGTTCGGTGGCGGCATCGGTATCGGCTGCCGGCTGTGCGAATGCCGCAGCTTGCTTGTCCGCTGCCTGGCTGGGAGCAGTCGAATCGGAAGTGGCGGCGTCCTTCGGCTGCGAACCGGTCCAGCGCGGATCGTTGGCGGCGAGTGCGGGGATGTTGGCTTGCGCGGCCGCCACGGTTGTCGGAATAGCGTCGGACTTGCGCGCCTGCGGCACGGCTGCCGCGGCGACCGCGGCCCCAACCGGGGTTATTTTCGTCGTCTTCACCGGAACCGTTGGAATGGTCTGCTCGGGGCTCGCTGCCGCTTGTCTGTCGCTGGCCGGCAATGCCAGCCACAGCGCCACGGCGGCGACGCCAAGCAGTGCGGCGGTGCCGATCGCGGCGATCACCAGATGCGAGTTCGAACGGATTTCCTGCCAGAAGGACGGCCGCATGTCGTATCCGAACTGCATGGCAAAGCGCCGACGTTCCGGCGTACCGAAACTGAAGGGCTCTCTCACTCTTGCCACCTCCATAAGCGGGCCGACGTTCTATCGGTCGGTGCCGGAAGTCCGGCGTCTGATCCGCATAGGTCAAAAAAACAACGCGGGCAGTCCCGCAACAATCCCCGAACAATCGCCCAGAACCGGCAGCTTTCGCCTGCGATTGTGGCATCAGTACGCCATTATAGGGGATTCTGCGCCTTTGCGGGAAATTGCGCAATGCGTCGCACGGGCAACAAATGTTACAACGAATATTACAATATTACACCAGGTCGGTCGGCTAGATCCTGTCCCGCAACGCAAACCAGTTGAGCGCCAGGAACAGCAGCGGCGTGCGGAAGCGCCGACCGCCGGGGAACGGCGGGATTTTCAGATCCTCGATCAGCTTCAGCCGGTCGCGGTTGCCGGCAACGGTTTCGGCATAGAGTTTACCGAAGTAGTTCGACAGCATGACGCCGTGGCCGGAATAGCCGCCGGCCGAGATCACATTGGGCATCACTTCGCGCACGAAAGGCTTTCTCGGCACCGTGATGCCGACATAGCCGCCCCAGCCATGCGTGATCTCGACATCCCCGAGCGCCGGATAGAGTTCCGCGATCTGGCGGCGGATGTGAATGTGGATATCCTTCGGATCGTTGACGCCATAGACCTCGCGTCCGCCAAACAGCAGCCGTCCGTCCTTCGATCTGCGGAAATAGCGCACGACGAAGCGGGAATCGTCGACCGCCTCGCCGCCCGGCAAAACGTTCGAGTCCGCTCCCAGAGGCACGGTCGCACCGATGAAGGAACCGATCGGCATGATGTGCGCCGCACTAACCGGCTCGAGCGCGCCGCCATAGGCGTTGACCGCTATCAGGCATTTCTGCGCCGTCACCGTCCCCCTCGGTGTCGAAACCTTGACCTTGCCGCCGCTGGAGATGATGCCGGTCGACGGCGTCCCCTCGAACAGCTGCGCGCCTGCAAGCGCTGCCACCCGCGCCGTGCCGATCACCAGCTTCATCGGATGGATGTGGCCGGTGCCGGTGTCGCGCGTGCCGCCGAAATAGGCGGTCGAGCCCAACCGCTCCGCCGTCTCCCTGGCATCCATGAACGAGATATGCGGGTAGGAAAAACGGCTCGCCATGATCTCGGCATGCGCCTTGTAGTCGTCGACATAGCGCGGCTTGTGCGCCACCGAGAGCTGGCCCGGCATATAGTCGATATCGATCTGGTTGGCGGCAGTGAATTCGAGGAGATGCGCCTTGGCCTCTTCGGCAAGATCAAACAGCGCCTTGGCGCGGGCCAAGCCATACTCGGCTTCCAGGTCCTCGGCCCAGACGCGCTGGCCGGTGCCGAGCTGCCCGCCATTGCGCCCGGAGGCGCCATCGCCGAAGCGGTAAGCGTCGATCAGCACGACATTGGTGCCTGCCTTGGCCAGATGCGCCGCCGCCGACAAACCGGTAAAGCCGCCGCCGACGATGACGACATCGCATGCCCGGTCGCCATCCAGCGCCGGGTATTCAGGTCTCGGACCGGCTGTGTCCTCATACCAGGACCGGCCGGGGGAGATCGGGGATTGGTAGGGCATGATGCTCGCAGGGAGTAGGGGAGTAGTGCAGGAGGGGAGTATGCGAGTAGGGGTGGAGTGGAGTAGT
>NZ_JAMYPL010000013.1:0-158850 GCF_040320355.1 Mesorhizobium sp. M0715
CGGTCGGCTACCGCCCGACGACGACAGTGACCGAAGGGGTGGGGCGGTTCGTCGAGTGGTATCAGGCGTATTTCGGGCGGGGATAAGGCTCGGCGTTTCCCGGCTGATCCGCGCTGTTCCATGATCACGTAACCAGGAGCAGATGGAATCGATACGGCTCGCAAACAGGCAGTCTGCAATCCATTGCAGTCCCAGGCGCTATTGAGCGTCTGCATCCCCACGTTCAATCGGCGGGATCGCGTTGCGGCGCTGGTTCAGCAACTGTTGCGTACGGACTGCCCATTGCAGATATGCGTCCATGTCGACGGTTCGACCGACGGAACGAACGAAGCGCTTGCGGAAATCGCATCTCGCGATGCCAGTTTGGTGGTCACCACCGGCCCGAATGACGGCAGAGGCCGCGCGATGTTTTCGGCGATTGCTTCCGCCACTGGCGACTATTGCATGGTCTTCGATGATGACGACGATCTCTTCACCGATCGCTTGCCGGAAGTCTGTGAGCACCTCTCGCAGAGAAGTGTCGATGAGAAGATTGCGGGTTTTGTGTTCTCGATGGCTCTTGGCCACCCAGAGAGGGCAGCAGAGCCGTTTCCGTCGGAACGGACAAACCTGATAAAGATGCGGGCCGACGAACGGGTGGTCGGCGACAAGAAGGAGGTCATCAAAACTCCTTTGCTTAAACGGGTTGCCGTGCCCCCAGCGGGGCGGTTCCGCCGTGTTCCAACATCTCTTCTCTGGTCCAGATTGGCGATCGAATACGACGTTATCTGTGTCAATGTCGAGATTGGACGGAAACGATATTTGCCGGAGGGGATGACGGCAAGGATTCGGCTTCTTCAGCGGCAAAATGCATACCCGATGTTGTTGCTGAACTTGAACTACATCAAGGCGTTCTGGCTAGGACGATATCGGTCGGTTCGGTTCCTGGGCAAGGCGGTTCTTGCCTGTTTGAGCTTTGGTGCCTTGAGTTTCCCGTTCTTGCTCAAGAGGTCATTCGTGCGGGTGACTTCATGAAAGAAGCCAGCCTGTGGAAGTTGGTGGAAGCCATCGTAATACGAATTGTTCCTGGTCTTCTGAACATAGCGACGTTGCTGTACATCGGCAGCCATCTGGAGACTGGACAGTACGGTATTTTCAGCACGACGATTGCAACAGTTTCATTTATTTCGACACTTGTTTTTGGAGTCGCGACCTATTCGATAATGCCGGTTTCCGCAAAAATGCATGCCGCGGGAATGGGTAGAGAGTACGTATCGTCCATCTTGACCGTGCTGGCAGTTGTGGCGTTGTTTGTCGTCCTGTCTGGACTGGCACTGACGTGGCTGGGATTTGGCAATGCCGTTGCCGCGACCATCATCGTTTCTTTCGGCTTGCACACCGCACTTCAAGAGATTTTGAGGTCACAACTGCGCTTGTGGGCGTACGGTTGGTCGGCGATTGGCCAGGCCGTCGCATACCAGGCAGGAGCCATAGTCCTGCTTGTCGGAGATGCGAAAGTAGGCTCGGCTCTTGCAGCCTTTTCGCTCAGCTATTTCGTCGGAGCGCTGATTTCATTTGCCTTGCTGGGACCTAGGAATCTGAGACGGCCTGGCTTTTCCTATCTTGCCGGGTCTCTGGTCACTGGCTGGGGATTTGTGTTGAGCAATCTGGCCGAGAGCGGCGTGTTTGTCGGCATCCGATACATAGTTTTGTTGCTTGGCTCCGAGACCCATCTCGGTGTCTTCTCGTTTTGTGTCGATCTTTCACAACGGTCCGTCGGCTTCTTCATGAATGCGGCCAGCTTCGTTTTCGTGCCAAGGGCGTTTCTCAGCGCCGCAAATGGAAACGTCAGGGAGTTTCGGCGCGGACTGTTCGAGGGAGCGGCCATCGCACTCATTTTTGCGACCGCGGCGGCGGCCGGAATAGTTGGCCTGTTTTTCTCGGGCCATGCCTCCGGATGGCTGGGGAAGTCTTTTGACCCTGTGGTGTTCGGGATCGTTTCTTGTGCTGTTCTGGTCAACAGGACGAAAAAGGTGATCATCGATCCGTTTGCGCTTCGGTCGAGCAAAGCGATGACGTTGACCTATTCCTACGCGATAGGGGCGTTGGCTTGCTGTTGTCTGGCGGCATTGGGCCTTTGGTGGCGGGTGCCGCTTGGCAGTGAAATGGCGTTTTTGTTCGGATATGTCGTTGCCGCTGCCTGTTCCTTTTTCGCATTGAGGAATGTGATTGCAGACCAAGGGCCTGATGCGAAACAGCGCACTGTTTTGGTGGTCGGGCCGGATGCCAGAAATGAATGAGAAGAAAGCACTCTACGACGAGGAAAACAGGCGCATCGTCCATGTCGGCACGGTGGCTGATGACGACTATTGGGATTCTCACTGGGCCGAAGGGATTGTCTTGAGGCCGGATCGCTTTGTCGTTGAAACCACCAGGCGATACCTGACCGGATCGGCCAAGATCCTGGACGCTGGATGTGGCTTGGCCAATACGGTCCATGGCCTCCACCAGGCAGGCTTTTCCGCCTACGGGATCGACTTCGCGCAGAAGACCGTGGGGATGGTGAACCGTGCCGCGCCCCATTTGCAAGTGACCGTGGGGGATGTTCGAGCAACGGGCTTCGCGGACGAATTCTTCGATGGGGTGTGGTCTCTGGGGGTGATCGAGCACTTCTTCGACGGTTACGATGAGATCGCATTGGAGATGAGGCGCATCATCCGGTCAGGAGGAGTTGCCTTCGTGACAGTGCCGAGCATTTCTCCTCTCCGACGGCTGAAGATCAGAATGGGTCTCTATCCCAGGTTTTCAGGTGAACAGGCCGGATTTTACCAGTTCGTTCTTGAGCCGTCTTCGATTGTTTCCAGTTTCGAACAGCACGGCTTCAAGCTTCTGGGATCACAGCCAAGGGGAGGCTTCAAGGGGCTGAAGGACGAGACATTTTTCTCCAAGCCGATGCAGGCCTGGTACGACAGCAAGAATGGAATCCTGAGAGGTTTGCGTGCTGCCGCGGACCGGTTGCTCGGCCCATTTTCGCATCATACGCGGCTCTACGTCTTCCACAGGATATAGCGCGGATGTCAAATCCGAGTGGGCGCAGATCGCCAGACGAAACCGGTGGTGAAGCAGTGTCGATATTGCGAAAGTTTGTTCGCGCGAATGTGGCCATTTCCGAGCTCCTGGACAGTGCTCTGCCGCGGCGCCTTCGCATCGACGGCAACCGGACCTTTGCGACGGAGATAGCACCTCCCTTACTTACCTCAAACGCACGGGTTTACGATCTTGGCGGGGGTGCCAGGCCGTTCGTCAGTCTTTCGGAGAAGCGGCGCCTGGGGCTTTTTGTCGTTGGGCTCGACCTCGACGCGGAAGAGTTGTCGAAAGCGCCACGCGGAATATACGACGAGGAGATTGAAGCGGACCTTACCTCGTTTAGGGGGAGGGGCGATGCTGACGTCGTCATTTGCCAGGCAACGCTCGAGCACGTCCGTGATGGCGAGGGTGCCCTGCGCGGCATTGCCAGTTGCGTGAAGCCGGGAGGCATGGTTGCCATTTTCTCGCCCTCGCGCAACGCCGTTTTTGCCAGATTGAATCGGGTCCTGCCGGAGGGGATGAAGCGACGGCTGCTTTTTGCGATCTATCCTGAAAAGGGCATGGGTCATGACGGGTTTCCGGCCTTCTACGACAAGTGCTTGCCCAGTGACGTCGAGACAATCGCAAAACGGAACGACCTGGAACTTGTCGAGCGCCGTCTGTTCTGGAAAAGCTCCTACTTCTATTTTTTCGTGCCGGCCTTTCTTGCCTGGCGCATCTGGTTAGGCGTTTCGGCCCTGTTTCTCCGCAAGGATGCCGCGGAAACCTACGCCTATGTCTTTCGGCGAAAACAGTGAGTTCCCGCGGCTCATGAAAAGGAAGCTCGCGCTGATCGCCATTCCGCTCGACAGAAGAGGCGGTGCCGAAACCATCCTGAAACTTGTTGCGCGCGCACTCGCGAGGCGACCCGACTGGGACGTCGAAATCGGTTTCTTGGGTAGCCAGGCGGCGGGCGAGGCCGCTGGATCACACCAGGACGGAATTCGGTGCAGCTACGGCTTTGGCGGCGGCAAGGCCATGAGCGAGTTTTTGCTCGCCCCGCGGCTGCTCCGGCGTCGGTACGATTTGGTGTTCTCGAGTCACGCACGGGTAAACTCGTTTCTGGCTGCCGCCCGAAGCATTGGACTTCTCCGCAGCCATAGGCTGGTCGCCCGCGAGTCCACGGTACTTCTGGATCGCTTCAAGGGTCCTCGCGCGCTCGCTTACAAGGCGCTCTACGCTGCCTATGGCAGCCAAGACATGATAGTCGCGCAAACGAGCTATATGAATGAACGCCTGCGTGACGTATTGCCCCGGCGAGCAATCGCCAAGCTGTGTACTTTGCCCAACCCGGTCGACGAAGATCTCATCGTCAAAATGTCCATGCAGGCATTGTCCGGGCACGACGCCGAGATACTTTCCCGCCGTCCGCAGATAGTCTGGTGCGGCCGGCTGATCGATGTGAAGCGTCCGACGATCGCGGTTGATGTGCTGGCCGAAGTCAGACGAAGGACCGGCGAGGATTATGAGCTGACCATGGTTGGCTCTGGCCCCATGGAAGCGGAGTTGAGAGCCCGCGCCGGCAAGCTTGATCTGGCCTCGCGACTAAATCTGCTCGGCCAGAGAGACAACCCGTTTCCGCTGTTTCGCGCTGCGCGTGCCGGCTTGCTTACGTCGGCGACGGAGGGATTTCCCAACGTCCTTCTGGAAATGATGGCTTGCCGGATTCCCGGCATCGTCACCACCCCCTGTGCGGGAGATCTGGACATGCTGTCGGGCCTGGAGATTTCAGCCGGCTTTGGCGCGTCGGAAATTGCGGAAGCACTGCTGAAGGTCATTCAAGTCGGTGATCGGTCGGCCTTGTACGGAAAGACCTTGTCGGAAAGATCGCCGGATCGGTTTGCGGATATGCTGTTGAGAGCGCCGTCGTCATATCCGGGTGGGCAGAGATGACGGCCGTTGCTCGCAACAAGATAGTCGTCTCGATAAACACATCCTGGAATGTCGTCAATTTCCGCAAGGGACTGATCGAGGCGCTGCGGAGCCGTGGCTATGACGTGGTCGTCGTCGCGCCGAGAGACGAGTATTCTCCGCTGATTGGGGCCATGGGCTGCCGCTATGTCGAACTCGACATGGACAATTCCGGCACGTCACCGTTGCGGGATTTGGTCCTTCTGTGGCGCTACTGGCGTCTCTTGCGGCGCGAGAGACCGCTGGCGTTTGTCGGCTTCACGATCAAGCCCAATGTGTTCGGCTCCATCGCGGCCAATCTGAACGGCATTCCCGTCATCAACAACATTTCGGGATTGGGGACGGCGTTCGTCCGCGGTGGTCTGCTGCTCAGGATTGCCAAGGCCTTGTACCGGGTGGCATTGGCCCGTTCCAAAATGGTTTTCTTCCAGAATGACGATGACCGGATGCTGTTCGTCGACGAACGTCTGGTTCGCAAGGATCGAACCGCGCTTTTGCCTGGCTCCGGGATCGACCTCGTGCGTTTTGCCCCGTTGTCCGAAGCGCGCACCGGGTCTGGCGCCATCGTCTTTCTTCTCGTGGCCCGGCTTCTCTGGGACAAGGGTGTCGGCGAGTTCATCACGGCGGCCCGTCGGGTTTGCCGTGATGTGCCCGGAGTGCGTTTCCAGCTACTCGGCTTTCTTGATGTCGAAAACCGGACCGCGGTCAGCCGCGAGCACGTGGAAAAATGGGTTGGCGAGGGATTGGTCGAATATCTCGGCTCCACCGACGATGTGCGGCCTTTCATGCGTGCCGCCGATTGTGTCGTGCTGCCCTCTTACAGGGAGGGAACGCCGCGCTCGCTGCTCGAGGCGGCTGCGATGGGCAAGCCGCTGATCGCAACCGACGTGCCAGGATGCAGGGAAGTGGTGGACCACTCCGTCAATGGCTTCCTATGCAAGGTGAGGGACCCTGATGACCTTGCGAGCAAGATGGTCGAGTTTGCGCGGCTGGACGGCTCGTCCAGGGACAGGATGGGGGCACAGAGCAGAAACAAGGTCGAGCGGCAGTTTTCGGAAACGATCGTCATCGAGAAGTACATGCAGCAGATAGAAAGACTGAGCGCCCTTGCGACGAAATGAGCGGACCGGCCGCACAGGGTCGGATGGAGGATGGTTTTGTCAGTCAGGAGCATAGCGTTGCTTGCCGTCGTGGCTGTTTTGTTTGGTGTTGGCTTTCTGGGCATCATCGTGATGCAGAGGGGCGGCCCGTCCCCCGCGAAGCCGGTAGCCGAGCTCAAGCCGTTTGACGGCAAGCTCGCAATCCCATCGGTCGATGATCTACGCGTCGGCGGTCGCAAGATCCTGCTGTGCGGAGCGGCGTTTTCCAGGCCTCAGGCTATGCGCCTCCTGGTGACGGAAGCGGCGCGCCGAGACTACCAGGGGCTCGTCCTGGCCTGCAAACCTGTCGGTGCCGGAACACCTTGCGACGGCAAGATCGCCTCCAGGGTTGGCGATACCCTTGTTGTGCAGTGCTTGACGGCCGAGGGCGAAGATTTGGCCACCATACTTACGCAGGGCGGAATTCTCTGCGGCCAGCCGGTTCAGGCCGGCGCAACGTACAAACCTTGCTGAGCAGGTCGCCAGTAAAGACCGGAGCCTCTTGCGGCGAAGTGAGTGGGTCTTGTTCTCAAGCTGGCCGGCTGCCCGTATTTGGGTATTTATGGGTCCTTTCTTGGGTATGTCGGTTCTTGAATTTTCGGGTATTTGTGGGTATATTTGTGGGTATGACCCTGAAGATCGACTCTCTGCAAATTACCACCGAAATCCTTGCCCTGGTCTCGGAGATCGACGAATTCAAAGGGGCTTGGCGAGCGATGGGCGCGCTCGCTCCGGAGCGCCTATCGGCTCTGCGCCGCGTTGCGACCATCGAGAGCATCGGCTCTTCTACCCGTATCGAAGGAAGCAGGCTTACTGACGGCGAAGTGGAGCGGCTGCTCGCCAACCTCGACATCAAATTCTTTGAGTCCCGAGACGAGCAGGAAGTCGCCGGATATGCGCAGGTCATGGGAATGATCTTCGCACATTTCGATGCGATTGATCTGACCGAAAACCACCTGACACAATTACACCGTGACCTGCTGGCGTTCAGCAACAAGGATGAACGCCATCGCGGTGCATATAAGACACTTGCCAATAATGTCAGTGCGTTCGATGCCGACGGAAAAGAGATCGGCGTCATCTTCGAAACGGCGACGCCTTTTGATACGCCGAAGCGGATGAAAGAGCTCGTCGAGTGGACACGCGACACACTCAACGAGCAAAGCCTTCACCCTCTGCTCGTCGTCGCAATCTTCACGGTGGTGTTTCTGGAGATACACCCATTCCAGGACGGGAATGGACGGCTGTCGCGCGTTCTGACGACGCTCCTGCTGATGCGCAGCGGATATGCGTATGTGCCTTACTCTTCCCTCGAAAGCGTGATTGAGAACAGCAAGGAAGGCTACTATCTGGCGCTACGCCAGACCCAGAAGACGATCCGCAGCCCGAACCCCAATTGGCAGCCATGGGCTGTGTATTTCCTACGCGCTCTGCAGCAGCAAAAGCGGAGGTTGGAGAAAAAAATCGAGCGGGAGCGCCTTGTGCTCGGCACGTTGCCCGAACTCTCGCTGCAAATCGTTGAGGCCATCAATGAGCGTGGGCGCATAACCATCAGCGAGATCGTCAACTTGACAGGTGCAAACCGAAATACCGTCAAAAAACACTTGGCCATTCTGGTCGAAGCGAACCATCTGGCCCAACATGGAACCGGCAAGGGAACGTGGTACGGCCAAAATAGGCGGTAAAGGCTCCAAGTCTGAGGCACGTCGACTTGGTGAATTGGATCGAGGTGGGGGCATGGAGCCAGATCTCCATGGCCGAGAGATGAGGAATGGGTAGCCGAGCCGGCCGTCTACCCCCGTTGGCCGCGATTGGTATCGAGCCGATCTCGAATTACATGCTGTCAGCAGGAATATCTACACCGAAAATGTATCTATAATTCAATATATTAGCTTGGGTGTCGGAAGGTTTGGCGCGCTCAGCTTGGTCAAATCTTATCGAGCCAGTCACCACAGAAAGGAGACGTCAAATTTTTGCCCGATAATAAGAAACCTGTGAAAGTTAGTCGAAAACTATTAATGCGATTTGGCTAAAGTACTGTGCTCGGACAGACACGCATCAGCTTAAATCGCTTCGCGCGCGCGAAACAGGTTGGAATTGTGGCCAAAAACTGGTACGCGCTGATGCACTGCCTTTGACTGGGTGCGTCTGAAGTGGTGCAGCAAGAAGGGATCGAAGACTGATGAACCTTGTGGTTAAAACTGCGCTTGCCGTATTTGTCGTGTCAATCGGGTTTGGTCCAGCTTCATCGTTTGCCCAGGATGCTTCGTGCAGCTGCGCGACACCCTATCAAGGTTCGGCAAACCCGATCGGATCCATCCGTTCCGCCATCGGTGATGTGATGGTGTCGCAGACGGCGGGCTATGGCGCTGCCAAGGTTGGAAGCGCGCTCGATTTCGGCAGCCGTGTGGTGGTTGGCGCCAAGGGCGAGGCCTCCGTTCTGGTCGGCGGCTGCAATCTGGAGGTTTCGGCCAATTCGAGCCTCGACGTTTCCCGCCTTGGCGACAACATTTGCCTCAAGCTTGTCGGCTCGGAGCAGACGGCTGCTATTCAGCCCTCCGGGGGCGGCGCTGGGTTCGGTCCGCCGGAGGCGATTTTCGCCGGGGCGCTTCTGACGTCTGGCGTGCTCGCGGCGACGCAGGACGACGACAACGGCGTCAGCCGCTGACGAAGATATGGCGGCGTCGGCCGCTGTAGAGAAGGGTCTGGATAGGTTGGCGGGGCCGGCTGGTTTGTTGGGTTTGTTAACCATATTGTTCTATTGCTTGGAGCGGGGCGGGCTGTAATTCGTACCAACAGGGCGAGTTACAGGTTTTGGTGGGGTAAAATGATGAGTTGCCATCGGTTCGGGGCTGCTTTTGCTTTTGTTGCATTCGTCGCAGGGGGCGTCCTGTTCGCCGCTCCCGAGGCTGTAGCTCAGCAAACCTGTTCCTGTCTTGCGCCCGTGCCGGCGTCCGAAGACGCGATAGGTCGTCTTACGCAGGTCCGGGGTGATGTCCAGATGTCCCAGGCCAGCGGCTATGCAGGGGTGGATGCCGAGGCGCCGGTGTATGCGGGCGCGCGCATCATGACCGGGGCGCATGCGTCTGCTTCGCTGGCTATCGGAGCCAATTGCGCGCTCGATATTCCAGCCAATGCCACCGTCAAGGTCGACCCTATCGAAGGCGGCATGTGCGTTTCGCTTGAGACACCATCTGCGACGATCGTACCCGCCAGCTCAGAACCTGGCATGCTGCCGGTTCTCTTGGGCGGCGCCGCCGTCGGTGGTGCCGTCGCCCTTATTATCGGCCTGCAGGATGACGACGACGCGGTCAGCCAATAGGCGGGATACGACCCCCGTTGTTTTGCGTAAATTTGTCAAATGCGTCATTCGCCTTCATGCGGGTGACGCGTTTCTATTTTTGTCGAGGCGAAGCTTTGCCTCCTCTCAACCAGAAACGCCAATGATCGACCTGCATTCACATATCCTGCCCGGTCTCGATGACGGTTCTCCTGACTTGGCCATGTCGCTGGAGATGGCACGGCTGGCAGTCGCCGACGGTACAACGCATATGGCATGTACGCCGCATGTAATGCCTGGGGTTTATGAGAACGCCACGCCAAACATTGCCGAGGCTGTTCAGGCGTTGGAACTGGAGCTTCATCGCGCTGCCATACCGCTTACCCTATACGTTGGCGCTGATGTTCATCTCGCGCCTGATCTTCCCGATCGGTTGAGGCTTGGTACGGTGCCGACTCTGAACGGATCCCGCTATTTCCTGTTCGAACCGCCACATCACATTCTGCCTCCGCGGCTCGAAGATTTCGCCGCGCGTCTCATAGGCGCCGGCTTCGTGCCGATCCTCACTCATCCAGAGCGGTTGACCTGGATCAAGGCGAATTACGACGTCATCGAGAGGTTGAATACGCTAGGCTGCCTTATTCAGCTCACGGCTGATTCTGTGACGGGGGCCTTTGGACGTACGGCGCTCTACTACTCGGAGAAGCTGCTGGATGAGGGCAGGGTGGATATTGTCGCCTCCGACACGCACGGCGCCAGCCGGCGGCGGCCAGGGCTTTCGCAGGCGGTTGTCGCCATCGCGAACCGGTGTGGGGAAGATGAGGCTTACAACATGGCAGTGAAACGCCCGGACGCGATATTGCAAAATCGGCCGCTCGTGCCCATCGGAAAGCAAAGCGCGAGGAAATCGGGCGGCAGCAGTGCGGGGCGGTTTGGCGGATTGGGCCGGTTGTTCAAGAGCGGGGCTCTTTGATGGGCATTTTCGATCTTGCAAGAAGTCATGCGGGCACCGTGCCCGCTTTGCTCGCATCGCTAGCAATATCTGCTTGCGCAAGCACTTCGTCGACATCGACGTCCTCCACCAGTTCTGTCGATGCGCTGCAGCCGATGGCGTCTTCATCGGCGCTCTCAGGCGGTGGTACGCTGCAGGTGGTCAAGGATCTCCCGCCGCCGCAGAATACCCAGAACGGCAGCGAGCAGCCGCTGTCTGCCAACGATGTACTCGAGGTCAGTGTGTTTCAGGTCGATAATTTGAACAGAACAGTTCAGGTCGACGCGGGCGGGCAGATTTCGCTTCCGCTGATTGGAACCATGACCGCAGCCGGCAAGACCGTTCGTCAGCTCGAGAAGGAAATCGAGACTGCCTACGGTGAAAAGTACTTGCAGTCGCCTGACGTGACGATTTTCGTCAAGGAGTCGATTGGCCAGCGCATCACGGTCGATGGTGAAGTCAACAAGGCCGGCATTTATCCGGTGTCCAGCAGCGCTTCCTTGCTCGACGCGATCGCCCTTGCCGGAGGGTTCAATCCGGTCGGTGATGCCGGTAAGGTCTTCGTCTATCGCAATGTCGGCCAAAACAAGCTGGTCGCAAATTACAATGTCGAGGAAATCCGCGCCGGCAAGAACCGCAACCCGCGGATCTATGGCGGCGACGTGGTCGTCGTTTTTGCTTCGAAGTCGAAAATCGCGATGAACAATTTGAAGGATGCGCTGGGCCTCGCCTCCAGCGCTGCCCGCATTGCGGTCATTCCGTAGACACGGACAACCCCAGGATCACCTCGCGTATGCTCGATCGCAACAGGCAGCCCCAACTTGCCGGACCCGGACATGGCCAGGCCCTGTCCGCGGACTCCTATTACGACGTGCCGCAAAACTACGGTCCCTATGGTCGCGACTATGCGGGCCAGGATGAGGGGTTCAACCCGCTCAAGCTGCTTTTATACATCGTCCAGTATCGCTGGCTGATCGTCATGATGGCAGCGGCCGGGCTCGTTGCCGGCGTCATCGTGACGATGATGCAGACACCAAAATATCTGGCGACGACGCAGCTCGAAGTTCTGGTGCCTTCGGCGAAAGTGTTTCAGGACATTGAGGTTGTTTCCGAAAACAGCGACGTCCGGGCCTTCCTGACCGCTCGGGAGAAGCTGAAGAGCCGGGCATTGGCTCAGCGCGTGGTGTTCCAGCTTGGGCTTAGCGAAAAACCGGATTTTCTGTTTCCGACGCCGAGCTTTTCCCCGAGCAATATTGTCTACCGTGCGTTCGGGATGTCCAAGTCACCCTCCATTGAGGAGAAAACGCCCGAAGAGCGCGAGGCAATTGCGATCAAGCGCATCCAGGAAGATCTGACGGTCAATCTGGTCACCAATACAAGCCTGCTATCGATCACCTTCGTCGATCAAAAGCCGAAATATGCAAGCGACGTTGCCAATCAGGTTGCGCAGAGTTTTATCGATCAACGTCTCGATCAGACCAGCGAGACCTCTGACCTGGCACGGCAGTTCATGCAGGAACAGGTTTTGCAAGTGAAGCAAAAGCTGCAGACCTCCGAAGAGGAACTGGTCACCTATGCAAAAGATGCCGGCATCACGGTTACCGGCGATGACAAATCGCTGATCGGCTCCAACATCGAAGCCCTGAACACCGCCCTGGCCACGGCAATCCAGGAGCGTCTTGATGCGGGGCGGGTGGTCGATCAGATAGAAAAGGGCCGCGGGTCGAGCCTCGGTCCGGTTCTGGAAAGCGAAGGTTTGCAGAAGCTTAGCGATAAGCTGGCGGATCTGACCAGCCAGTATCAGCAGAAATTGGGCATCCTGAAGCCCGGTTTTCCGGAAATGCAGCAATTGCAATCGCAGATCAAGGAACTGCAGCGACTCTACAACAACGGCGTGCTGGCGATAACCGATTCGTTGCGGCTGAAATATCAGGAAGCGCAGAACAAGGAAACCGACCTCAAGTCCAAGCTCGCGGAGATGGAGAGGCAGCAGGTCGTCTTCAACGACAAGAATATCAAATACACGATCCTAAAACGCGAAGTCGACTCCAACCGATCGCAGTATGACAGCCTTATCGCCAAGCTGAATGAAGTCGGCGTTAGCTCGGAGCTCAAGACGCAAAGCGCTGCGATAGTCGATTTCGCTTCGCTGCCCACAGCCCCCTATTCTCCACGTCTGAGCATCAATCTTGCAGTCGCTCTCGCGCTTTTCATGGCCCTGGCTGCATCGATCATCTACATCATCGAGTTGCTGAACAACACTTTCACCAACCCGGAGCAGATCGAGAAAGAGCTGGGGCTGGCGATGCTCGGCATCCTGCCGCTTGTCGGTGACCGCGAACTCATAGCCAGCATCGCCGATCAAAAATCCGGGCTCTCCGAGGCCTATCGTTCGCTGCGAACATCGCTGCAGTTCTCCGGTGCGGAGGGCGCGCCGCGATCGCTGCTGGTGACCAGTTCGGAACCGTCGGAAGGCAAGTCGACCACGTCGTTCAAGCTTGGCCAGGATTTCGCGGCACTCGGCGCAAGGGTTCTGCTTGTCGACGGCGATCTCCGCAAACCCAACCTGCACCGGCTGTTCGGCCTCGACAATGCGATCGGGTTGAGCAACCTGCTGACAAATACCGTTCGCAAGGACGATCTGCCGAGCATTTTCAGACCGACGAAATACCCCAATGTCACCGTGCTGACGTCCGGAACGATTCCGCCGAATCCGGCCGACCTGCTCTCGTCGCCGAAGATGGCATTGATCTTGACCAATCTAGGCAAACGCTTCGATCTGGTCATCATCGACGCCCCGCCGGTCGTCGGTCTTTCCGACGCACCAATCCTCAGCCGGCTTGCCGAAGGCACATTGATGGTCGTTTCGACCAATCAGGTCACACGCAAGTCAGCCAAAACGGCACTCAAGCGTCTGCGCTCAGCCGGTGCGAACGTGATCGGAGCGGCGATGTCGAAATTTACGGTCAACAAGTTCGATTACAATTACGCCTATAAATACATGAACTATCAGTACTACGACTATGGCGCGAGTACCCCGAAAATTGAGGGCAAAGTCGATGACGGAGCAGGCCAGCCCGCTCACGCGAAATCTCCGGCGTTCAGGCGTTTGGTTCGTCGCCTCCGTTCTGGTGTTGGCGGTTTCGTCGATAGGGCTAAGTCGGCTTCTTGAGTCGGAAACGCCGGCCGTCTCGCTTGCGCTCGATCCCTTGAACACAGATGCCTTGATAGGCGAAATTGCCGGTCGGTTGAGCGAAACAGGCGACGGTGTTGATCTCGACGTCTTGGCGACAAAGGCGAAGGGCGCGCTTCGTTTCAATGTCGCGGATGCCCGGCTCTACAGCCTGATAGGCGAGATTGAGTATCGACAAGGTGAGAAAGACGAGGCTTTTGAACTCTTCGACCAGGCTCGAAAGCTGTCCAAGACTGAAATCCATTCGCTTCAGAGATCGATCGATCGCTCGATCGCAGTGGGCGATCTGTCAAAGGCCGTTGCCGAGATCGACACGTTGCTGCGTCGGTGGCCCGACAGATTTCCAGTCATTGCGGCGGGCATGCCGGCTATTCTTTCAAACCCGGACGGATATCAGGCTGTCCTGGCAGCCTTAAGGATCGAGGCACCGTGGAGGTCCAATCTTTTCTCCGCCCTTGGTAAGGATCCGCGGGGCCTGCGCGTCGCAAATCAACTGTTGCTGGACCTTGCCGGATCGAGCTCACAACCGACGTCGAAGGAGTTGTCTGCCGTAATCAACGGGTACATCCGGCAGAAGGAATACGAGGCGGCCTATCGGCTGTTCCTGTTCAGTCTGTCCGATCAGGAGCGGACACTGGCCGGATACATTTTCAACGGCGGCTTTGAGCATATCCTCAGCGACAAGCCATTCGACTGGCAGGTTCGCGACCCCTCCGGTCTGGAAATTACCTTTGCCGGGGCGCGCGATGTCGGCGAAAGCGATAGCGGAGCGACTGTTCGATTCCTGAATACGCCGGTGAAGAACGCCGCGCTCCAGCAATATGTCGAACTGCCTCCCGGCTCCTACAGGATTTCCCTGATCGCCTCCGCGAGAAACCTGAAGCTGCCCAAACAGTTGTTCTGGTCCATCAGATGCGCGGATCCGGCGGGCGAAATAGCGCGGTTCAACATTCCGGAAGGCACATTCAATCGGCGGCAGTTGAGCCTGGATTTCGCGATCGGACCAGGCGCGTGTCCCATGCAATTGTTGCGGCTGGAAACAGCTGCCATCGCTGAGAGCTGGCGATTTCGGTACGTTGGCACGCTGGTCATGCACAAATTGAGCATCGAAAGAGTTTCATCTTGAGAGAGCGGTCAACCCGGTCCACGGAATGGGAAAAATATCTGCTTGGGTCGGTTCTTTTCCTGTCAGTGCTGATTGGCGGCGGCACCGCGAGCGGTCTCTACACCGAAGCGCTGATCGAGGTGGCGGCGATTGCAGCGGCCGCGGCCGTCTTTTCAAGGCCGTCGGAGCACGGCATCCCTCGCTCGGCCCTGTGGTTGCTTGCTCTGGGCCTAGCCGTGTTCTGTTTTCAGATCGTGCCGCTGCCTGCCGCCCTGTTGAGCGGATTGCGGCCTGAGGTTTTACTTGCAAATCCATGGCTGAGCGGTGAAACCGGGCTGCGTTTCGTCAGTGTCGGCGTGGGACGTACGATCGAGTGTCTGTTGTACTTCGTGGCGATGGCTGCATTCTTTCTGAGCGTCACCCGCTTGCGCCTAGATCAGATCTACGGTCTTCTGCCCTTCTTTTTCATGGGTGTCATCTGTAACGGACTGGCTGCGGCGATCCAGTATTCGCTCTCCGACACGGTTGCCATACAGGGTTTGCTGCCGTTCACGATCAATGCGGGACTGTTTGCCAACCAGAACCATTTTTCAGCTTTGCTCTTCGTCTCCGTCCCCTTCGTCGTCTACTACGGCCTGTTTCGCGGGCACCTTCTGTCCGGGTCGCTCGGCTTGATAACGCTGCTGCTGTTGCTCCTGGCCGCCGGTTCGCGCGCCGGTATTCTGATAGGGCTGGCGATCACAATAATATCGGTTGTCTTTCTGTCCGCGCGCTCGAGGCTGGGCGGGTATGGAATACCCGCTGTCTTCATCGGGCTTTCGCTTTACACGATCGGGGCGTGGACGAAGATCGATGAGGAAGTGGTTGACCCGGCCTTTGGACGGGCCGAATTTGCCCGCACGACGATCGCGGGAATTGAAGAGAACTGGGCGACGGGCGTCGGCTTTGGCAGTTTTCCGAAAGTCTACCAGATTTACGAAAAGGGAGAGATGATCTTCAAGCCCTACGTCAATCACGCCCACAATGATTATCTGGAATTGGCACTTGAAGGTGGCGCGCCTGTTGTCTTTCTGGTCGCGGCCTACTCGGTATTGGTTTTTGCGTTTTCCCTTGCGGCACGGCGAGATCCGCTGCAGAAAATGGCATTTCTCTCAGTATCGTTTCTGCTCGTTCATTCCCTGGTCGATTATCCCATGCGAACGGCGGCGCTTGCGATGACTTTCGCCTATATGAATGGCATCATCTTTCACAAGGGATTCGCTGGGCGGTTAAGCCAGAGAGGCGAGTCGACCGAGGCCCATGATGACAATCTGCTTGTTCCCGTCAGGCCGGCCTTGGCAAGACGATAGCAATGCGTCGCCTGGAATTGGCCATGGATTGGCGCTGGACCGTGACCCGGTCGTTTGCCGAACGCCGAGATTGACAAGCCATTGCATGGAACCTAAGCACGGGCGGCTGGGGCCGGGGGGTTCAGGCATGTCAAGGAGAGCTTCTTGAAAGGAATTATCCTTGCTGGAGGCAGTGGAACGCGTCTTTATCCACTAACATTAGCAGTCTCTAAGCAAATTCTGCCGATATACGACAAGCCGATGATCTATTATCCGCTGAGCGTTCTGATGCTCGCGGGTATCCGTGAAATTCTGATCATTTCGACGCCGCGTGACCTGCCGATTTTTCGCGATCTGCTTGGCGATGGATCGGAGTTCGGCCTCGACCTGTCCTATGCCGAGCAACCGCAGCCCAACGGGCTGGCGGAGGCCTTCATCATCGGCCGCAATTTCATCGGCAAGGACAACGTGTCGATGATCCTCGGCGACAACATCTATTTCGGCGACGGGCTGTCGCAGCTTTGCCGCGACGCAGCCTCGCGCGAAAAGGGCGCTTCGGTGTTCGCCTATCATGTCGAGGATCCCCAGCGTTATGGCGTGGTTTCCTTCGACAAGGCCACAGGAACGGCGCTGACGATCGAGGAAAAGCCGCAGGTGCCGAAATCCAACTGGGCGGTCACCGGTCTCTACTTCTATGACAACGACGTCGTCGACATCGCCCCTGCCATCCGTCCCTCGGCGCGCGGCGAGCTCGAGATCACGGCGGTCAACAACGTCTACCTCGAGCGCGGCCAGTTGCATGTGCATCGGTTGGGGCGCGGCTTTGCCTGGCTCGACACCGGCACGCATGACAGCCTGCATGAGGCCTCGTCATTCGTGCGCACCATCGAGCACCGCCAGGGCATCAAGGTCGCCTGTCCCGAAGAGATCGCCTTTGAACAGGGTTGGCTGACAGTGGACCAGGTTCTGCGTCGCGCCGACCACCTGGGCAAGAATGAATATGCCGCCTATCTGCGCCGGCGTGTCGTCGACCTGTCGGAGGGCTAGGCGTTGGAGGTCAGGCCCCTTGGCATCGATGGCGTGCTGGAAATCGTTCCGAAGCGACATGGCGACGCGCGCGGCTTCTTCGTGGAAACCTACAATGCCGAGCGCTTTTCGCAGGCCGGCATAGACCTGGCCTTCGTGCAGGACAATCATTCCTATTCCGCCGCGGCGGGCGTCTTGCGAGGGCTTCATTATCAGCTTGCGCCGCGCGCGCAGGACAAGCTGCTGCGCGTCATCCGGGGCAGCATTCTCGATGTGGCGGTCGACATTCGCCGCGGTTCGAAAACCTTCGGAAAATGGGTCGCTCTCGAAGTATCGGCCGAGAAGGGCAACCAGATTCTGGTGCCGAAAGGCTTCGCGCACGGCTTCGTGACGCTCGTGCCCGACACCGAGGTCCTGTATAAGGTGACCGACACCTATTCGCAGGCGCATGATCGGTCGATCCGTTTCGACGATCCCGACATCGGCATCGAATGGCCGTCATTGACCGGCGGGTTCCAGCTCTCGGACAAGGACCTCAAGGCGCCGCTGCTGGCCGCCGCCGAGGTGTTCGCCTGATGGGTTACGTGAGGACAGCGGCATGAATTTTCTGGTGACGGGCGGTGCGGGCTTTATCGGTTCGGCGGTGTGCCGGCATCTGTGCGCCAACCCGGCCTATCGGGTGACCAATCTCGACAAGCTTACCTATGCGGGAAACCTGGCCTCGCTGCGGCCGATCGAGAACGCACACAATTATCGCTTCGCGCAGGCCGATATCTGCGACGAAAAGGCGGTGCTCGACATCCTCCGGCGCGACGATATCGACATCGTCATGAACCTTGCCGCCGAGAGCCATGTCGACCGCTCGATCGATGGGCCGGGCACCTTCATCGAAACCAACATCGTCGGCACCTACAAGATGCTCAATGCCGCGCTGGAATACTGGCGCGGCCTGCCCGAAGACAGGAAGAGCCATTTCCGCTTCCATCATGTCTCGACCGACGAGGTGTTCGGCGATCTTCCCTTCGACGGCGGCATGTTCGTCGAGGAAACGCCCTACGCCCCATCCTCGCCCTATTCCGCCTCGAAAGCGGCCTCGGACCATCTGGTGCGGGCCTGGCACGAAACCTATGGCCTGCCGGTCGTGCTTTCCAATTGCTCGAACAATTACGGGCCCTATCACTTTCCCGAAAAGCTGATCCCGCTGGTCATCCTCAATGCGCTCGATGAAAAGCCGCTGCCGGTCTATGGCGCCGGCGCCAATGTGCGCGACTGGCTGTTCGTCGAGGATCACGCGCGCGCGCTGGAACTTGTCGCGACCAGGGGACTGCCGGGCGAAAGCTACAATGTCGGCGGCAATTCCGAGCGGACGAACCTTGGCGTCGTCGAGACGATCTGCGATCTCCTCGACAGCAGGCGGCCGCGGGCAGGGGGCAAGAGCTATCGCGACCTGATTTCCTTCGTCACCGACCGCCCCGGTCACGATCGCCGCTATGCCATCGACGCCTCGAAGATAGGCCGGGACCTGGGCTGGGCGCCCAATGAGAATTTCGACAGCGGCCTCGCCAAGACCATCGACTGGTTTCTCGACAACACATGGTGGTGGGGACCGATCCGCGAGCAGCGCTATGCCGGTGAACGGCTGGGCGAAGCGCGCAAGGGGGCGGCGTGAGGCTGGTTGTCACAGGACGCGACGGGCAGGTCGCGGCAAGCCTCCTGGAGGCCGGCCAGGCGACCGCCGGCGTTGAGGTCATCGCCATTGGCCGTCCGCAACTCGACCTTTCAAGACCCGACACCGTGATCGAAGCCATCGCGGCCGCGAAGCCGGATATCGTCGTGTCGGCTGCCGCCTACACGGCGGTGGATCAGGCCGAGGATGAGCCCGATCTGGCATTCGCGGTGAACGCCATCGGCGCCGGCAAGGTGGCGGAAGCGGCGGCGCTGCTTGGCGTTCCCGTCATTCATCTTTCGACCGACTATGTCTTCGACGGCACCAAGGACGCGGCCTATGTCGAGACCGACGCGACCGCATCAGCCAGCGTCTATGGCGCCTCCAAGCTTGCCGGCGAGCAGGCGGTTGCATCGGCCAATCCGCGCCATCTGATCCTGCGCACGGCATGGGTCTACAGCCCGTTCGGCAAGAATTTCGTCAAGACCATGCTGCGGCTGGCCGCCGACCGCGACGAGATCGCGGTGGTGGCCGATCAATGGGGAAATCCGACATCTGCACTTGATATCGCAGACGCAATCCTGCATGCGGCGGCACAGCTGCACGAGGGCGCCGCCACATCCGGCATCTATCATCTGGCCGGAACCGGCGAGGCCAACTGGAGCGGCTTTGCCCGCCATATCCTCGACACAAGCCGCGTGTTGGGTGGTCCCTGGGCGCGGGTACGGGACATTGCTACGATGGACTACCCAACCAAGGCGCGCCGCCCCGCCAATTCCCGGCTGTCGAGCGCGAAATTCGCGGCGGCGTTCGCGTGGGATGCGCCGGACTGGCGGCAATCGACGGAGGCGGTGGTGCACCGACTCCTAGCCAGTGAGATGAAACAAGTATTGACGGCATGAACAAGCACCCGTCACCCGAGACCTTGCGCGATGCGATGCCTGCTGGCAAGGCACGCGCCAAAGCCAAAACGGCAAGGCCTGCAAAGCAGGCTCTTTCACTTCGTGACCTGTACGACGCGCATCGCGGCAAAGTGTCGGATAAATGGTCGATCTATCTCAGCACCTACGACGATATTTTTTCAGAGTATCGAGACAGGCCGGTTCGAATCCTGGAAATCGGAGTTCAGAATGGCGGATCCCTGGAGATATGGCAGAAATATTTCCCCAATGCTGAAATAATCGTTGGTTGTGACGTCAATCTGGCTTGCGGGAATCTCGTTTTCGACAGCCGGAAGATAAAGATCTCCGTAGGTGACGCCAATACTGATGAAACAGAGCGCGACATCATCTCGATGTCGGAAAAGTATGATATTATAATTGATGACGGATCGCACCTATCCTCGGATATAATACGCTCGTTCGCACGATATTTCCCCCATCTTTCCGAAGGGGGCATGTACATCGCCGAGGATTTGCATTGCAGTTACTGGCAGGAGTTCGAGGGCGGTCTCTACGATCCGCTTTCCTCAATCTCGTTTTTCAAACGCCTGCTTGATGTAGTCAACCATGAGCATTGGGGACTGGATCGTCGTCGGGTCGATGCCTTGGCGACTTTCGCCGACAGGCACAAAGTCACATTCGATGAGGCTTCTCTCGCGTCGGTTCATTCCGTCGAGTTCTTGAACTCGCTTTGCATTGTCACGAAGCTGCCTATTCCGGAAAACGTCCTGGGCGCGCGCAACGTGCACGGGCGGGTCGCGCTCGCCGACGGGAGCGTGGTTCTTCTCGACGAGACGAAGAGCAAGGCGATCGATCAAACCGGAAATCCATGGTCGTTGAAGGCAACAACGATGGAGGAGGAGATCGAAACCAACCGGAAATTGGTGGGGCATCATGGGGCGCGTATCGAGGCTTTCTCCAGCGAGATGGCTGAAATGCGAGAACAAATCCGGACCTACAAAGACGAGATCTCAAGCGCAAGGACACAAGTCAGCGCAAGAGACGACGAGATTGCTCAAGGGCGGACACAGATCATTGCGAGAGACAAGGAGATCGAGCTCCTGCAACAAAATTTGTCGATGGCGCACAGGGCGACGAGTGCGCTGCTTGCGGATCGCGACGAGGCGCGATCCGAGGAAATCCGGTTGCATGAGGTTCTCGATGCCGTTTATGCCAGCACATCCTGGCGAGTGACCAAGCCTCTGCGGGGGATTGGGAGCCGCGTCCGCGCTATCGGCGATGTTCGCATACGGGTCCGCCGCTTGGCGATTCGGGGTGCCTACGGTTGTTGGCACAATCTGCCGCTCTCCATCGACCTCAAGCGAAAATTGAAGAGAGCGGCGTTTTCGACCTTTCCTTCGCTGTTTGGCGTTACGAATGCCTACCGCGCCTGGAGAAGCATGGAGGCACCCCAAGCGCCTGTGGGCAGCAACGAGATGGTCTTGCGCGGGGCGCTGGTCAGTTCCGGCCCGATCTTCTCGCCCGAACCAGTCTATGTGCCGCTTCTCGATGCGCCGCCGTTGCTCCAGAAGCCGGTGCGCGTCATCGCGTTCTACCTGCCGCAATTCCACCCGATCCCCGAAAACGATGAATGGTGGGGACAGGACTTCACCGAATGGTCTAATGTCCGGCCCGCTGAGCCGCAATTTATCGGTCACCACCAGCCGCACGTGCCGGATACGCTCGGCTACTACGACTTGCGCGATACTGCTGTGCAGCATCGCCAGATCGAAATGGCAAGGCTCTATGGAGTGGAAGGCTTCTGCTTCTATTTTTATTGGTTCGGCGGCAAGAGGCTCCTGGAAAAGCCGCTCGAAAACTGGCTCGAGGATAAGCGCCTCGACATGCCATTCTGCGTCTGCTGGGCCAACGAGAATTGGTCGCGCCGCTGGGACGGAATGGACCAGGAGATCCTGATCGCTCAGGATCACTCCCCCCAGGATGATCTCGCGTTCATCGCCGAGGTCGCGCCCTATCTTCGTGACCCTCGCTACATCCGCATCAATGGCAAGCCGCTGTTGCTCGTCTATCGGCCAAGCCTGCTCCCGGCGGCGGCTGAGACAGCGCGGCGCTGGCGGACTTGGTGCCGGGAGAACGGCATCGGCGAGATTTTCCTGGCCTACACCCAGTCCTTCGAATCTGTGCCCCCCCATCGCTACGGGTTCGATGCCGCCGTGGAATTTCCGCCAAACAATTCCGCGCCGCCAAATGTCACGCATACAGTGACGCCGCTGCATGAGGATTTTGCCACGACCGTCTATGACTGGTCGGTATTCCCACAACGCAGCGAAACCTATTCATCCCGCAAATACAAGCTCTTCCGTTCGGTTTGCCCGGGCTGGGACAATACCGCACGCCGCAAGCGCGGCGGCACGGTGTTCATCAACAACACCCCCGAGCTGTATCGCAGATGGCTGGACAATGCCATTGAGGACACCTTGGCCCATATTAGCGAGCCATCCGAGCGGGTGGTTTTCGTCAATGCCTGGAACGAGTGGGCGGAAGGCGCTCACCTGGAGCCCGATAGCGTTAACGGCCACGCCTATCTGCAAGCGACCCGCGACGCTTTGGAGGCGGCGAAGGGGAAGTCCAAGGCCAGGATTGCAATCGTTTCCCACGACGCCCACCCGCATGGGGCGCAATTGCTGGCTCTCAATCTGGCCAAGGGATTCAAGCAGCTTGGTTTTGAGCCCGATCTCATCGTGCTGGGCGACGGGCCGCTGCTCGGCCGTTTCGCCCACGCCGCGACCGTGCACAGGATCGACTTGCCTGAACAAGGCGATGCCGATGTGTTGAAACGTCTGGCCACCATTAGAAACAACGGTGCCGAGGTCGCCGTCGTGAATACCACCGTATCCGGAAAGCTCATCCCGCTGCTGAAGCAGGCAGGGTTCCGCACCGTTTGCCTCGTCCATGAACTGCCCGGAATATTGGCGTCCTACGGTCTTGCTGACGCAGCCGCAGCCATTGTTGAGAACGCTGAAACGGTCGTTTTCCCAGCCGAGATCGTCAAAGCCGGATTCGAAGAGTTTGTTGGCCAACCGGTCAGCCAGTCGGTAGTCAGGCCGCAAGGACTCTATCTGCGTACGCCCTATCTCGCCGATGATCGCCGACAGGTCCGCGAGGCGGTTCGCGCAAGATTAGGGCTTTCGACAAACGCGAGCATCATCCTGTGCGCGGGCTATGCCGACCATCGCAAGGGCCTCGATCTTTTCCTTGATGCTTGCCTCAAGGTTGTGGCATCCAGGCCGGATGCGGTTGCAGTCTGGGTCGGTCATGTCGATACTGTCTTTCACGCCAAGCAAATGCGGCGGGTGAAGGAAGCGGGACTTGAGGGCAGCTTCGTCTTTGTCGGATTGGTGGAAAATCCGCAGGAATACTATTTCGCCGCTGATATCTACGCCTTGACCTCGCGTGAAGATCCATTCCCTTCGGTGGTGCTTGAGGCGCTGGATGCCACAGTGCCGGTCGTTGCCTTTGAGGGCGCTGGTGGCTTCCAGGATCTGCTGAAGCGGGATTGCGGAATCCTCGTGCAGGCATTCGACACCGATGCGATGGCCGAGGTCATTGGCAATCTGCTCGACAATCCAAGTGAAGCCCGGCGTCTCGCCAGCGTTGGCCGCGATATCGTCCGCCAGGAGTTCAGCTTCAGCCAATACCTGCATGATCTGCTGATTTACGCCGAAAAGCCATTGCCGCGGGTGTCGGTCATCGTGCCTAACTACAACTACGCCCGATACTTGGGCGCACGTCTAGGCTCCATTGTCGATCAGACGATAAAGCCCTACGAGTTGATCGTGCTTGACGATGCTTCGACCGATGATAGCGTCGAAGTCATCGAGAAATTTCTGGCCGGTTGCGACATTCCATACCGGCTGGTGGCCAATGCGCAGAATTCAGGATCGGTATTCCGCCAATGGATGCGGGGGGTCGAAATGGCGCGCGGCGATTATGTCTGGATCGCCGAAGCCGACGACCTCGCCGATCCCGATTTTCTGGCCGAGCTTCTGCCCGCCTTCGAACGCGAGGAGGTGGTGATGAGCTATTGCCAGTCGCGACAGATGGACGGCGCCGGCCGGGTCTTGTCCGAACACTATCTCGACTATGTGTCGGACATCGACCGGTCTCGCTGGACGAAACCCTACGTCGTGGACGGCCGCCGGGAAATCGCCGAGGCACTTTACCTCAAGAACACCATTCCGAACGTCAGCGGCGTCTTGTTTCGAAGGGAGGCGCTCAGGAATGCGATGGCCAAACACAGCGAAGAGATCATGTCGTTGCGCAACGCCGGGGATTGGGTGACATATTTGCGTCTGCTCGAAAATGGTTCGATCGCTTTTTCCCCGCGTTCGCTCAATTCACACCGCCGGCATCAGTCGAGCGTAACCATAGGAAATTTCGATCTCAGGCACCTACAGGAGATCAGGCAGGTACAGGCCGATACAATCCGCAGCCACGATCTTGGACCTGCCGCGCTCGAACGAGCGAGCATCTACAGCCGTGAACTCAGTGAACGATTTGGTATTCCAATTCAAGAATGACGACGCTGGTGACTGTGGGGAATTAGATGTCTACAGAGCGTCGAGGAGACTTTAGTGAGAGTTCTTTTTCTGGGAGCGTCAATAGCTCCGCATCCCGACCCGCAGATTGCCTTTGAAAAGAAATTCGAAGTCATTGGATATAACACCGGAAATCTTCTGATAGGACAGTCTCTGTTCGAGGAACTTCGCTTTGAAGAATTCGGGCAGGGGTTGGGCTATTCCCCGCAAGAGGCAAACGAACGTTTCGACATCATAGCTATCTCAGCGGCAAATTTCATTTTCAAGAATTTTGATTTGTCCTATTTGGCTGACTTCATAGAACCGACCAAGCTGCCATGCGTGGTCGCCGGCCTCGGTGCGCAAGCACCCGCCATCGGCAACAAAGTCACAGATATTCCCGAGGGCAGTAAACGCTTTCTTCATATAATATCCGAACGCAGCAAGACCGTGGGCGTGCGAGGTCATTTTACGGCCGAGGTCATGAATGACTTTGGGATAAAAAACGTCAGCGAGGTAGGATGTCCCAGTCTGTTTCGCAAATTGCGTCGTGACCTGAAAATAAAGCGGCCGGGAACAGACGCCAGCCTGAGGGTTTCGGTGAACGGATCACGAAACGTATTTTTGCATTCGGCCAATCCCGAAGCTGCCCGGCGCGTTGAAGCTGATCTTTTGAAATTATCTATCGATAGAAAGTATCCCTACGTCCTGCAGAACGAAGAACCAGAAATGGCAATGCTCCGTTCTGGAGAGGGGAATAAAACCGATTTAGAGAACGCTCAGGCAATTATCAACCAGCTGAATATGGGCATGGACCCGTCGCTCTATGTAAAGCATATCAAAGAGAACGCAAAAATGTTCTTCGACCTGGCGGAATGGGATAGTTACATATCAAGGTTTGATTACACTGTCGGGACACGCTTCCACGGAAACCTGATCGCGTTGACCAACGGCGTTCCCGCGACCATAATTTCCCATGACTCAAGAACCACGGAGATGGCGGAACTTATGAGCATCCCGCACGTCCCTGTCGGTAAAGTGGGACAATTGGACGTCCGCGAGCTCGTGCAGGCTGGCGACTATGATGCCTTTCAGCGCAAGTACACCGTTCTATATGATCGTTTTGCCCAGTTCCTTTCGAACAATGGAGCCAACCACAGGCTGGAATAGCACCATGAAGTGGTACTTTTTCGCGATGCGAACCGATCCGCGCGAGCACGCCAAGTGCGCCGCCGTCTCGGTTAAACGCGATCTCCCGCTATCCCTGCCGCGAAGTAGAAAAGGTGTGCCCATTTGGGAGAGTTGCCCCAAAGTGCGGCGACCCACCTTCGTTGCTTGCCAAAGCCCAGTCGCTAAACGGAGGGCTGCATCAGCACCGACACTTGGAACGGGTCAATGATCGATCGATCATGTCCCACTATATCCCAACCGTCACCGCCCAAAAAGTCGATCTCGCAAGAGATGTCCCCATAGGTTTCGCCTTCGACGCCACCGTGAGGAAGATAAGCAAATCCGTTAAGGCGATGGTTCGACTGCATTTTCGCAGCGACCGAAGTCTTTCGAATCCCATCGATAAAAGGCCAGAATTCAATTGGTCGAATAGTGGCCACGAACAATCCACCAGGCTTGATGTGTTTGCGAACTGCCATAAGGCAGGCTTTCGCGCTCGAAGGCGCCAGATGTGTGAATACCGAGAATGCGAAGATCAGATCGAACTTCTGGTCGTCGACTGGTAGCACGGAAGGAATCCGCTCCGATTGAGCGAACATGCCAGGCAATCTTGCCTCTCTACACAAGCTGAGAGACTTATCCCAGGCGTCAATACCCCATATGGACGATGGATCGCTGTAGTAGTACATCATGCGCAAGATGCGTCCGTAGCCACATCCAAAGTCGAGAATATCAGAGCCCGCCAGCGGCTTTTTGGTATGTCGGGTATAATTGTTTTCAAGTTGTCGGGCGAACGACGCGGTTTGCCGGTACAGATCGAGACCGGATGCCCCGGTCCAGGTCTTCTGGACTTCGTCACTGGCCATCGCGGGCAGAAGACGTGACAAACTGGGATAATCCTTGTTCGGCAAGGAAATCATGAAGAGGCCGAAGTCGTCCAGGCTCATTCGGCGAAGAAAAACGAGAGCCTCTTCAGTTGTGCACCCGTTGGCCGCCTCGCGTTCGGCGGCATTCAAATGTGGGAAGGCTGTTGAGAACATGCTAATATTCTTGCTCTTTCTGGCGCTGCCTGGGAACACATAGCCGTCTAACATGCGACGGATTGCGGTCAACGAATTAATAGTCAAAGAAATCACCACAGAATACTAGCCCAGCTGGACTCGCTGATCCACGATCCAAATGGTTGGACTAACAATCTCGAATCGAGGGTTCTCCGTACCCTAAATGTAACACGCTGCCGCAGCCGGGCGATATCGGCGACGCCAAGGTTCGAAAGCGAAAAGGCCATTAAGCTGGCCAGACTCGACCGAAGCGAGATCGTAAGGCCATGCCGGGCCTTTCTATATACCGATAACTCAGCAAGGATAGTGGTATCAACATCGCAAGAGTTGCTACCACTGAGGCAAGGAACGGCAAGGATGCTCCATCGAAGGATGCGTAAACCGTCCGGTACAGGCCCACCCGATCCAGGATGACGATAACGACCGGATGCCAGAGGTAAATGCTGAAACTGGCGTTGCCGAGCAGCTTCGCAGCCGGATTCACGAACCATCTTTGCGGATACAGGGAAACTCCCACGACAGCGCTCGCCAACGTCACCGCCCAAGCGGTTTTGACGCCGGAACCGCCGCTTGACCCAAGTATCGTTCCGAAGAGTACGGCAATCTGGCTCGTGAAACAGATCAGGCCAACGATTGTCAGAAGACTGGCAGCAAAGACTATTCGGCCAATCTGGGGGGAAGTGCGACAAACCCCCAGCCAGACATAATATCCCGCTATCCCTGCAGCAAAATAGAACAGTTGAGCCACTAGAGAAAAGTGGCCAAAGAGCGCTAACGCGCCCCCCGTTCCTTGGAATGCCAACGCCCAGTTGGCCGCCAAGAATACTGCTACCGCAAGAAACACCACAGAACGAGCTAGACCGGTGATGGCAAACACCAGCAGCGGCAGGATGGCATAGAACGCCATCTCGACACCGATGGACCATGACGCCATGACGAATCCGGTCACGTGGTTCGGCACAAAGTTGAAGATGAACAGTGCTGAACTGAGGAATTGGGAAAGAGGGACTGTCGTCTTCCATACTATCCAGCAGAACGGTATGTAGAACAGCATTATGAAATAGAATAGAGGCGCGATGCGCAGCAAACGCCGAAGGTAAAATTCTCGCAATTCCTGCCGCGTCTCGATCCTGCCACTATACCCGACAAAGAGACCGAATGCGCTGACTATGTAAAACAGCGGCACTCCGTTGCCGAAATGCGTCGGCACGAACCATAGGTAGCCGGGGATCTGCAGTTTTGGCAGCGCAATCAGATGAACAAGGACAATCGACAACGCCGCGTAGCAACGCATTGCCAGAAGTCCCGGGAGCTCAATTCGCGAATGCGCATCCTTTACTACGAATCTCCTATCGATCTCGACGTTCATTCTGCCCTCGACTATCTTGCAGCGACCTTAATAATTCCCACACTGCTTCACGACGCTCAACGGCTAGCTGCTCCCTCAAGAGCTTGCTGATTTGAGGAGCTGGGCGTCTCACCGAGCCGTATCAGTACGATGTCGTCTTTGATTTCCACGCTACCGGGAGCCGGCCAAACAGGCATGGTCGAAAGATTGACGATCGTTTGAAGTACCTGTTCTTGGTTAGAACCACTCAAATTTGAATAGCCAAGCAATTTCATATAGTAGGCGATCCGCCAGGAATTACCCCCATTCCATTCGAAGAAAGAATAACCGACCGTCGAGTCGGAAGGCTTCGGATAGTTGGTCACAAATGGCTGCGCGCCAAACACACTTAAAGCATAACTGCGCTTTGCGTCAAAACCGGGCGTGGCCGACAGCCTGTCGTATATGGCTCCCGCCAAGAGAGTATCGTGCTTGTCGACCAGATAATTGGATGCTTGGCGATAGTTCTGAACGACCTGAATCTGGAAAAGCGCCACCGCCAGCAAGATGGCCGAGGCTGCGCGGATTCTGGAGTTTCTGCTCGTCACCGCGACATAGGCAAACAGCCATACGGCAATCGGCACCCCGATGAGGCTCCTGACAGGCATGCTGCCCGCGGCAAGGAAGTGAAAGCCGAAGGGAACAAGCAATGAAACGAAGGCAACTGCCGTCAACAGCAATTTCGTGCGGGGCAATTCCTTCAAGAGCGCCCAGCCGCCCAGGAGCAACAAGAGCGGGATTGCCCACAATGCAACGCCGTATGTGCGCTGGTCCAGGCCATAGATCCCGCCTATCGCCTCAATCACGCGCCCGACAACGGTGATAGGATGTTGAAGCAGAAAGTTTGGCTGGGAAAGCGAGTCGAAATACTCGTTTCTGCCGGGGGCGAACGATCTGAAAATGATGTCGCCGATGACATAGAACAATATTGCGCCGGCCAGCAGAATACCGATCCGAAGCAGGTCTTTCGGCAACGATACGCTGCTGCCGGACCGTGCTTGCAGAATTGAGATCGCAATGCCCAGGACCAGAATTGCCGGTGCGAAACTCTGATAGATCGAGATTGCGAAGGCGCCGACTCCCACAGCTCCGAGAAAGCGAGGGCTGAGTGGGGAAACCTCCTCCTTTCGGATCAGCCAAAGCGCTAGAGCGGTCGCGAACAGGCCGACGCCGATAGCGGCAATGTTCGAATAAAATTCGACGATAAAAAACCAGGTCGGGAAAGCACAGAAAATCGCAAAACATGCGTACTCAGCGATGGAGAGCTCTTGCTTGTTGATGACATCCATGACGAGGAGGTAGGCGGCCACGCAACCGGCGCCAAAGACGGCCGGAGCCAGGAAAGGCATGACCGGATGAGGAATAAGGAATCTCTCGATCAGATACGCGCCCCAGCGTCCCTGAAGAATCCAGATCGACGCGTCCGTTCTGAAGGCGGTTACTTCGTCATCGATTGACAGCGGAAAGGAAGCCAATTCGGAAAAATACATCGCGACGAAAATCGCAAAGAGATTAATGGCTGGTCGTATTGTGCTCGGTCGCGTCAGCATGATCTGCGGAGTATCCATCGAGAAATCACGAAGTTGAGGATGGTCGTGATGGCAAGGGTGACAAAGAAGGCTGCTGCAGCATTTTGCAGAACGCTTTCAAGCGTTTTGAGGGCTGCTAGGCCGAGCACGAACACGACCGCAATCGACGCCCCGATTGCCAGTCGATCGGCGATGCCCGTGCGGCCGCCGGGAAAGACGCGATCGGGATAGAACACCATTACGAACACAAGTCCTGTCAGCCAAGCGAGCGCGTAAGACAAACTTGAGGGCAGGACGACAAGGCCGGCAAAATAGACAAGGCTGGTCAGGGCGGTATTCAGTCCGCCGGCGACAAGAAACCGGACGGCGTCTCCGCCAATGCGATCAGCGGTCATCCTGCCTGACCGTATCCAGGAAATCCGCATAGTCCCTGATGTAATCGCCAGCATCATAGTTGTGCGAAGCCATGACCAGCAATGCTGTATCGGGTTGGAATTTATACTGAATTCCCCAAATGCCGGGCGGAATGTAGAGGCCGATCGAGGGTTCGGTCAACGAAACCTCTTTTCTCTCATGGCCGTCGTCAACGACAACGGACAGGCGGCCATGGGCCGCGATCAGGAATTGATGGCACTCGCGATGCGCATGCTCACCCCTGACCTTGTCGGAGGGAACGCCATAAACCAGAAAGGACCGGGCCGGCTTAAACGGTAGGTTTGCACCGAATTCGAGCGGGGCGAGTTCGCCTCGCAGATCGCTAAAATGCGGCAGCCGCCAGAGCTCGGTACCACCGACCCCAAGCGACATTTTCTCGCCCACTGCGCCGGGGAGGGTTTGCGTCAAGGCTGGCACGATCTTCGGGCCGGTCTGGTAGCCGACGATGACTGCGGGATTTCCGACCACGACGGCATTGGCAGGGACGCTCTTGGTCACCACGGCGCCGGCGCCGACCATCGCCTGGCGGCCGACGACTATGCCCGGCAGGATTGTGGCATTGGCGCCGATGGAAGCGCCGTCCTCGATCATGGTCAGCAGAAACGCCTCGGGATATTCCTTGGAGCGTGGGAAGCGATCATTGGTGAAGGTCGCATTCGGGCCGACAAACACACGATTGCCCAGGCGCACCCCGTCCCACAGTTGGACGCCGCTCTTGACAGTCACGTCATCGCCGACGATCACGTCGTTCTCGATGAAGACGTGATCGCAGATGTTGCAGTTCGAGCCGAGCACGGCCCCAGGCAGCACGTGAGCGAAGGCCCAAATACGCGTTCCGTCGCCGACATGGGAGCTTTCGCAGATACCCCGTTCGTGCACGAAAAATGGCTTGGCGTTCATTTCGCTGTTCCGTCAACGACGCGGCTGATGATCCGAAGTGGGCGCGATTTGGTGTTTTCAACTGCCCGCCAGAGATAGCAACCAAGAATCCCTTGGACTAGAAGGCTGGCCGAACCGAAGCCCGTGATCAGCAGCACCAGTGTCGTATAGCCAGCGGGGTCTATATTGCCAAGCAGCCGTGCAATCACGGTAACGACTGCAAATAGGAGACTTAGCGCACAGCCGGCAAATCCTACCCAGAGGGTGAGCATTATCGGAAAATCAGAGAACGAGAAAATGCTGTCCATCATGTATCGGAACCGCCGTGCCATGCCCCAGGCGCTTGTTCCGTGCTTTCGTTCGCGCCGCCGATAAGGCACGAATTCCCGCCTGAAGCCGACCCAGAAAAGTTGTATGACAAGCGAGCTGTTCGGCTCCTCGATCGAGAGGATCGCTTCCAGAACCTGACGGTTGCAGGCGAAGATATCCACTCCGCCACTCGGCATGCTGGGCAGGACGAGCCTGCGGTAGGCCGACCAGAAAGCCCTCGACAGAAATTTGGTCAAGGGCGGATCGCTACGCCCGGTTCGCTGCCCAAACACGACGTCAGCCTCGTCCTTTTCCAGCTTCGAAAAGAATTCGACGATCAGTTCAGGCGGCTCCTGCAGGTCGGCGGCCATCGCAGCGACCTGGTCACCCGAAGCGTGTTCGAGCCCGGTTCGAATAGCAGTGAACGAACCAAAGTTCCGGCTATGGAAGATGATCTTGTAATCATAGCCCGAGCCTTTCAATTCCTTGATCAGCAGCGGGCCGGATTCGTCCGGCGACCCGTCGACGACGAAGACGAACTCGATGTCGCTATGATATCTGGAGTGGAAATCGGCGACTGCGCCCAGGAGGGAAGGGATGTTCGCCTGATTTCGATAGATCGGGAAAACGATCGAGCGTGTTGTCACATTGTCTCCCATTCGCGGAGGGCCAGGCAAACCCGCTCTACCTCGTCGTCCCTCATATCGGGATAGCAGGGGACCGAACAGAGACGGCTGACGCTGGCCCTCGAAACGGTGAGATTTTCGCTCCCCATCATCGGTAAGTCCGCCCAGCCGACTTGGTCGCAATCCAGCACAGGGTAGTGTATGTCAGTGTCGATGCCGCGCTCTTTCATGAACGCCCTGAAGGCGTCCCGGTCGTCGCAAAGCGCGACCGCGAGGTGCGCGACAGCGCCTTCGCCACCTTCCAGGAACTGGAATCGACGCCCGGCAACCGACTTGTACTGGTCTAGGATGCCACGCCGCTGCTGGTTGCGTCTATCCACATCGCCCAGCAAAACGTCCAGTATCGCGGCTTGAACTTCATCCATGCGGGAGTTGCGGCCGTTGGGCACGCCGACATGATATTTTGAACTCCAGCCATATTGTTGCAGTTGCCGTACATGCGCGGCGGTTGCCGTGTCGGAGGTAAGAACAGCGCCGCCGTCCCCCATGGCTCCGAGATTTTTGGTTGGGTAAAAGCTGAACGTGGAGATATCCCCCAGCGAGCCTGCAACGTCGCTTCCGATTCTCGCCCCGTGCGCCTGCGCGCAATCTTCCACGATTGGAATGTGCGAGAGGCCAGCCTGCTCAAGTCCGTCCCGGATGGCGCGGACATCAACGACGCCACCATAGAGGTGGGTGGCGACGATCGCAGCGGTGTCTGCGCTGGCTGCTTTCAGTACCGATTGAAGGGCTATGAGTTGGCTGGCTGGTTCGATATCGACGTAGTGCGGAACGAGATCATTCTGCCAGCAGGCACAACTGGCATAGCCCCCCGCATTGGCGGCGACGATCACCTCGCGCCCGTCGTAGCGCTTGGTCACTGCGGCCAATGCAAGTTCGAGCGCATCCGTCCCATTGGCCACGAGAACGCATTCCGAAACACCTATGAATCTGGAAAAATTTGCCGCAAATCTTTTGCCGATAGCGCCATTGAGCCACCATCCCGAACGTAGCGTGTTCACTACCTCACTCTCGATTTCGACCTGGTAGCGCTGATACAGGCGCTTCAGATCATTCATGGGAACAGATTCTTGTCTCGTCATCGGTAACTCAACGGCTCGAGCGCAATTCATTTTAGTAACGTCCGCAGGGCGCAACGCTGGCATACTCAACTACAGCAGGTGCGACGAATTGGGAATCTGAACTGCGAGCATATAGTATCCGGGAAGAGTACCTTTAAGACTTAGCTCGCGTTCCAGCCCTCTTTGCAGGTTTCGTCGTGAAGGCTTCGACCCTTCCGTTCTTAAGCGTCATTCTCTTCGTACATACGCTTTCGAGCAGGCTCTCATTGTGGGTCGCCAGGACGATGATGCCTGCCTTCTCTGCCAGTTCATCCATGCGTCGCTTGGCTTTTTCTTGAAATTGGGCGTCGCCGGCGCCGATCCACTCGTCCATCAGCAGAATTTCGGGGTCAAGGGCTGTAGCCGCTGAGAAAGCAAGGCGAGCGGCCATACCCTGGCTATAGGTTTTGAAGGGGACATCGATAAAGTCGCCAAGTTCGCTGAAGGCGATGATCTCCGGCATTTTTTCTTGGATCTCGGCCTCGGTCCACCCGCTGATCAAACCCCTCAGAACAATGTTTCGCCGCCCCGTCGCTTCGGGGCGAAATCCTATGTTGATGTTGAACAAAGCGTCGACTTTGCCTTCAATGGCTACTGTGCCGGCCGATGGCTGATAGATGCCGTACAACACCTTGAGCAGTGTCGTCTTGCCGGCCCCGTTTGGGCCGACCAAGCCCAAACGGTCGCCCGCTTTGAGTTCAAAGCTGACATCTTCCAGCGCCTGCACGACCTGCTTGCCGCCGGATCGTCCGATTTTGCCTCCAAGACCACCCAGGCGCCGGTCAGGCGCCGTAAGCGTCAATTTTTCGTAGAGGCGGTAGGCGAGGCTGACATTGTCCAGCTTGATGGAAATCATTTTGAGCTCAGATCAGGAAAACGACGCGCTTGCGATATCCGCCCAGCAGCAGCAACGCAACCGCCCAGAAAGCCAAGGAGATGTAGGCTGTCACAACAAAGGGATGCGTTGGGAATTCGCCGCTCGCGATTGGCGCACGCACCACTTCCAGGAAATATGTGAACGGATTCCAATGATAGGCATAGTTCTGTATACCGCCTTGCCCATGATAGGCCCAGAAGACTGGCGTAAGAAACGTGCCGACTCGCATGATGTTGCCGACGATGAACTGAGCATCGGGAAAGAATGCGCCCAGGAATGCGAAAACCATTACGATTGCAGGGGTCGCGAGCACAATCAGCAACAACCCCGGGATCGACAAAAGCCACTCAGCGCTGATTCCCAAACCGCTCAGCAGCAGGATGACGATGCAACCCGCGACCGAATAGCTCGCTCGGATGATACATTGCACCGTCAGCCGCATCACATACACGAAGAGTGGCAGCCTCGTACCTTGAATGAAACTGGCTTCGCGCGAGAACAGGGGCACGCTCAGGCTGATCATCTCCATAAGGTAGAACCAGACAACTAGGCCGATCGAGGCATAGGCCGTGTATCCGGCCGAATCCGTGTCCTTGGTCTTGAAAACGAAGATGAAAGTGCCGATGAATGCCAGATAATTGACCAGCATCCAAAGCGGGCCGAGCGTCGTGCGTCTGTGCTGGTCGCCGATGTCCTCATGGGCAAGCGCAATCCAGACCCGGTGTAATCTCATGGCCTTTGAGATGTCGTCAAAAGCGCCGTTTAGTGCCGCAATCATAGCTGGGAGTATCGCAATCCGTTGTTCTGGCGCATTATTCTTCGCTGGCCATAGCGAACCACCAAGCCCGTCTCTAATAGCCATTTCGATGGGCATATGGCAACGCATTGCGTCGTAACGCGGTGGGGAGCAGAGTCAACTGCGGCAAAACTGAACGCATGCTGATGCTGTGTGGCTTATTTAGCGTTTGGTAATGTTGACTTTGCGGCAATCGCCCGAGCAAGATCCATGTTCTCCACTGGACGCCTCTTCCCGAAAAAACCTCTGGCTATGCCCTCGCCCCCGCAGTATGCGATACAGGACGGCGGGGGCCGGGGATGGCACTTGAGTAAGGTGGTTGGTCGCGAAGTATCTTCGTGTTCGCACCTCGCAGGTGTCGATGCCTTTGATCCTGGAGTCTTCTGCCGTCCAATGAATTCTTATCTCGAATCAGTATTAGGGCTCAGGCCACAGATGCGGCGCGCCTTCATCATGGTCCAGGACGTGGTCATGGTCCTGGTCGCCGTGGCGCTCAGCCTCGTCCTTTCGCGGTCTAATCTTTCGTTCGAAGCGCTCTCCAAGGAGGGTCTGGCGACATGGGCGGGCATCGTCGTCATCAGCCATTTGCTGTTCCGCTACAGTGGCCTCTACACCACCGTCTGGCGCTTCGCCTCAACGCCCGACTTCTTCAACATCCTGAAGAGCTGCGCGATTTTGACGTTCACTCTTTACATGGCGTCGCTGCTGCTGCGTTTTTACCGGCCGGTGGCGGGGCTCAACGAGCGTCAGTTCATCGTCTTCTTCCTTGTCTCCTTCACCATCATCTCGGCACCCCGGCTGTTCTACCGCTTCCTGCGTGACGGCGCGAGCTGGGGGATTCTGAGCCGCAAGACCGACATCAGACAGGCCAAGCGCGCTCTGTTCGTCGGCCGGCTCGACGAGGCCGACCTGATCATTCGCTTCACGCGCACGGCGCAACCGGCGGACTATTCCATCGCAGGCATCATGGCGACCGAGCGCGGCGCACCGTTGGGCACGCGGATTCAAGGTGTTCCCGTGGTGGCGGCCATGCCGCGCCTGATCGATGTCCTGGAAGACTATGCGACCGGCACCAAAAGCCTGGACCTGCTGATTTTCGGCAGCGGCGCCGAGCACGAAATCGAGGACTATTCGGAACTCGTGCGCATTGCCCGGCACGGCGACATAAATGTGGTGCAGTTCTCAGGCCTTTCGGAGTTGGAACAGCACGGAAAGCTGGTTCTCGACACCGTTGAGATGGAAACGATCCTGCGCCGTCCGGCGGTCGCGTCCGACATCCAGCGCATCGGCGCCTTTGTCAGCGGCAAACGCGTTCTGGTGACCGGCGGCGCCGGTTCTATCGGCCAGACGCTGGTCAAGCGGTCGCTGGAACTGGGAGCCGAGGCGGTGCTGGTCGCCGACAACTCCGAGTTCGGCATTTTCCAGTTGAGCCAGTATGTTGACGAGAAGGACCATGACCGGCTCAAGGTCCGCATCGTCGATGTCTCGGACCGGCGCCAAATAACGCGTGTCGTCACGGAATTCCGGCCGGACATCATCTTTCACGCCGCGGCGCTCAAACATGTTCCGCTGCTCGAGGAGAACTGGGATTCAGCCATTCAAACCAACATTTTCGGAACGCTCGTCTGCGCCGAGGTTGCCGCCAAGTGCGGGGTTGCGCAATTTGTCCTGATATCGAGCGACAAGGCGGTGGATCCCTCATCAGTGCTCGGCATGACGAAGCGGGCCGCCGAACAGATCATCAGCGCCTTGCATGGCGAGACGGGCGGGCGTGACCCGGCCACCAAGTTCATTGCAGTGCGGTTCGGCAATGTCTTCGGCAGCAATGGTTCGGTGGCGACCATATTCCAGGCGCAAATCGAGGCTGGGGGGCCCGTCACCATCACCGACCGGCGCATGACGCGCTATTTCATGACCGTGGCCGAAGCCGTCGATCTCGTCATCATGTCGGCGGCCGATGCCGCGTCGCGGCAGAGCGGACACGATTATGCCGTCTATATGCTCGACATGGGCAAGCCGGTGCCGATCCTTGAAGTGGCCGAAACGATGATCCGCTTGTCCGGAAAGAGCCCATACAAGGACATCGCGATCCGGTTCACCGGCATCAGGCCGGGCGAAAAACTTCACGAAACGCTGCATGGCGAAGACGAGGAACTCGTCGAACTCGGCATCTCGAAGGTTTTCGGCCTCAGCACGGACGTCGTGGAATGGTCGGATGTCCAGGTCGCGCTCACGGCGCTGCAGCAGTCGGCGAAAAACCAGGACAAGGCTGCCGCGCTCGCCGCATTGGCAGGTCTCGACCGCGCCAAGAAGGCCCGGGAAAGCCCTCATCAGGGCGCGATCCCGAAAACGGCCGGGCAGGCGAGCTAGGCCCGGTTCAGAATTCAGAAAGCGATCTTGGTCGTGAGCAAAGCAGATCTGCGCGTCGCGGTCCTGATGGGCACGAAGGATGGCGCGGCCTTCATCGATGAACAGCTGCAGTCCCTGCTCGCGCAGTCGCACCCTCTGGTCGACCTGTGGATTTCAGACGATGGCTCCGTCGACGGCACGACCGCCATCATCGAGACATGGAAATCCCGCTGGCGGCCCAAAGGTCGGATGACGCTGGTAGAGGGGCCGCGGCAAGGCTTCGCCGCCAATTTCCGCTCCATGATCGTCGACCGACGCATCGAGGCGGACTGCTATGCCTTCTGCGACCAGGACGATATCTGGGAGACCGACAGGCTGGAGAGCGCCATCAGCTGGATGCGGACCCAGGATGCGAAAACCCCGCTGATGTTTTGTTCGCGAACCGCCACCATGACGGAAACAGGAAGTCTTGTCGGCCATTCGCCGCTGTTTGCCCGGCCGCCAACCTTTCGCAACGCGCTTGTGCAAAGCATCGCCGGCGGCAACACAATCCTGCTCAACGCTGCGGCACGCGACCTGCTGGCCAGGGCCTCCACGCGGACCGGGTTCGTCAGCCATGACTGGTGGGCCTATCTCATCGTGACCGCCGCCGGCGGCATCGTCCGCTACGATCCGCGGCCGCTGGTGCGCTACCGGCAGCACGCGGCGAACCTGGTCGGCGCCAACGTGTCCTGGAAGGCAAGGGTGTCCCGGCTTGGCCGCCTGTTCAAGGGGGAATTCGCCGGCTGGACAGACCTCAACCTCGACGGTCTCGCCCTCAATCGCGACCTCCTGACCGAGGACGCGACGGCATGCCTCGACCTTTTCACCCGCGGGCGTAACGGCGGTCTTTTCCGGCGCTTGGCGGGCTTGCGCCAAAGCGGCGTCTATCGGCAGACCGTTTCCGGAAACCTGGGGCTCTATCTCGCTTTCGTCCTGGGGCGCATCTGAACATTGGCACGAGTGCGTGGCACGCTTGGTCAAAAGATCGGCTCATGCTACTTCGACCGGATTGACGGCATTTGCCTGCGGCGTTGCCTCGGGACTTCGGCAGGGAGTACTATCGGCCGTTCATGAAGGCAGCCAAGCAAATCTTCGATATTGCCGGTGCGGCTCTGCTGCTGGTGGCCACATCTCCTGTCTTGGCGCTCACCGTCCTTGCCGTTCGGGCATCGTCGCCGGGCCCGGCTATTTTTTCACAGGTGCGGGTCGGCCGTGACGGTCGGCTTTTTCGCTGCCACAAGTTGCGCACGATGTATGTCGGGACGCCGTCACTGCCCTCGCATGAGGCGCCGGTGGATTCCGTGACATCGGTCGGGAAGGTCTTACGGAAGTTCAAGCTCGACGAGCTGCCACAATTCTGGAACGTCCTGAAGGGCGAAATGAGCCTGGTCGGGCCGCGCCCCTGCCTGCCGACCCAAACGGAGTTGATCGAGTGTCGCAGGCGGCTGGGGGTTTTGGCGGCGCTGCCGGGCATAACCGGCCTGGCCCAGATCAGGGGCATCGACATGTCGAACCCGGAGCTTTTGGCTGAAACGGATGCTGCCTATCTCGGGACGGCGTCGTTCTGGCTCGACCTTCGGATCCTGGCTGGGACGCTCTATCGAAGCTGAGCGGAGCATGATCCCAAAACTGGAAGCCGGTTTTTGGGAAAGGTCATGGTCAAACAGGAAGTCGAGATTTATTGAGCCGCGCTAGCTCGGCCAGCCGCTCCAGCGTGCCGGTTTCAGGCACCCATCCTTGCGATATCAGCAGGGCAGGATCGCATATCTGTGTCGCGGTCATGCTGTCCCAAAATGCCTGCTTGCCCAGCATGGCAGCGGCCGGCCGCATCAGGCCTGCCGGCACGGTCATCAGGCGCATCGGCCGTCCGAAACCCCTGCGAAAGGCGGCGATGATGGCGGTGACTGCGACCGGCGGTACATCGGCGCCGACATAGATCGGGCAAAGTGACCCCGAATGGCTCAGCAGGTGCGACACCGCTCGCACTGCGGCCCCGGCAGACATCAGCGAGCGGATTCCCGTCAAGGCGCCGGTCGGCAGCGGCAGTGCCGTATCGGCCAGGCGCATCAGCGTCGCCAGATTTCCCCTCATGCCGCTTCCATAAACCGGAGGCAGGCGCAACACGGCGGCGTCCGAGCGGCCGTGTAACGCGTAAGCGTCCAAAACCTTGATCTCGCCTTCGCGCTTCGAGCGTCCATAGGCGCATTGTGGGGCAGGAAGCGTGTCCTCGTAGATCGTTGCGCTGACGTGCGCGCCGATCACCGCTCGGATCGAGGAGAGATGGATGAAGCGTCCGCTGGCCTGTGCCGCCGCTGCATGCGCCAGCCGCGCGCTCAATTCCACATTGACCGCCCTGTAATCGGCTTCGGTTGCATTTCCCTGATCATTGTTGAGGCCGGCGCAATGGACCACGTCAGTCATATCCCGGGTCAGTTCCAGGAAGGCGGCGGCCGGCGCGTCGAAACCGGGCATCGGCACAGTCTCGTTTTCCGAACCCAGCCTCTCGGGATGGCGGGAGGCGAGGCGAAGCTCGGCACCGGCTTCGCGAAGGTGGCGCACGACAAGACGCCCGATGAAACCTGTCGCTCCCGTGACCAGAACCTTCATGGGCTTGCCCGAAACAGCTCTTTGCTGACTACTCGCTCTTCCATCACTGGCGCAGGTGCCTGCTCTTCCAACAACGGAACCTGGCGGCCGGAGGCGAGATATGTTCCGCTCACCAGGAAGACCATCAGCACCGAGTCCAGAATGTCATGGCCGATCAGGATGCCTGTCATTCCGGCCGTCAGATAGGTGATCACCACGACGACAATCATGGTCGCGCCGAACCGCTCGCTCGGATCGCTGCTGTTTCGCAAGACCCGGACGGCATTTCCAGCGGCAACGATAAAGATCGCCGCCAGCGTCACGGCGCCCAGAATTCCCGCTTGCACCAAGGCGGTCAGGAAGCCGTTGTGAAAATGGTTGAAGCCTGTGTCCATCGCGAACTGCTCATGAAAGCCCTGCTTGATCAGAAGCTGGGTTGCACCCACACCGTGCCCGAACAGTGGCATGTCATGGAATGCTTTGAGTCCGATCTCCCAAAGCGCAACACGTATTCCCAGCGAGGTGTCGTAGTTGCCGCTGGCTCCAAGCGCACCCCAATCGGAGCGCAAAAAGTCGACCCGCCCGGATATCGCCTGGAAGCTGGAAGCGGCGATCACGACGCCGACCGCCGCCAGCAGCAGCAGCAGGCGAACGGCATTCCTGCCTCTGAGCCTGTGCCGGTTGATCAGCATGACGGCGATACCGGTGATCAGCAGTGCCAGCCAGACGATACGCGAGCCGGAATAGATGACGGCGATCGTCCCGGCCAGTGCCGCGTAGAAGAGGGGTGTCCGGGCTTGCTCAATACCGGACAAGGCGCCAGCCACACACATGACCACGGCAAGGCAGACGACGGTTGCGAACACGATCGGATTTCCAGCTCCCCCCTCGGCCCTGACGCCAATCCAATATTGCTGGATGACGGCTATGAGCAGCGCGACAAAGCAGGCGGCCATGCTGGAAAGCACGATGATGCGGGCAAGCGTGGTTTTCTGCGTGATGCTCCAGGTCGAATAGGACACGGGGAAAAACAGGAAGGTCACCAGCGGGATAAGATGCGGCGCATCCCGGGCGAACGAATTGTTGACGATGGAAGCCAGGAGATTGGAGGCGCAGTAGGCATAGATCGCGACCGTCATCCAGATCATGGGCCGGTCGGCGTTGAAGCGCCTTTTCCGTAAAGCAATCAGCAGGACTGACGAAAGGCCTCCGCCATTGAATACGAAGCTGACCACCGATCCCAGAACCGGTGGAAAAAAGAAGCAAAGGATGGAGAAGTAGTTGTTGATCCGCGAAGGCGTGAATTGCTGTCTCAGGGATGAAAGCCGGGTCAATTTTCGGGCTCGCTGTCTTCGGCAAGTTTCATGCGGCGGATCTGTTTAGCGAAGTTGAATGCGCTCGCCTCGAAATTGCCCATGCCTCATGATGCACTTGCCCGCTTCCCGAGGCTGGTATAGCGGCTGCCCCCCATTTTCGATAGTGTATAGGGCAGATTGCCACCGAAAATCGGCGGCAGGCGCGGGCCGACCAGAGGAAGTCACTTGAAAGCCGCACACTGGTCCATTCAAGCAATATTTTCCCCGCGTTTTCTGGGCCGTTGAGCTTGCGGGCAGGAATTTCCGGGTTTGCCGGCATCTGTGGAAAATTCATTCTCGAACCATGTGCGGCCGGGCCAGTCTTGCATTGTTCTTGACAATGGCGATCTGCTAGAACGCCGGCACGAGAAAGATTGTCCGGAAACAAGGCTCGAACCGGGCGCGAAGAGCTCGATGATTTGAGGCAAGGTCTTCTGTTGGAAGATACGAAAGAACGCCCACGGCCCATGACAACAGCGCTTACGCATCTTCAGCGGCTTGAAGCCGAGTCCATCCATATATTCCGTGAGGTTGCGGCCGCTTTTGCCAAGCCGGTCATGCTCTATTCGGTCGGCAAGGATTCATCCGTGTTGATGCATCTGGCGATGAAGGCGTTTTATCCCGCCAAGCCGCCGTTCCCCTTTCTTCACGTCGACACGACGTGGAAGTTCCGCGAGATGATCGCCTTTCGCGATCAGATGGCGCAGAAACTCGGCTTCGATCTCCTGGTTCATGTCAACGAAGACGGCGTGCGCGACAACATCAATCCGTTCGACCATGGTTCGAACACCCACACCCATGTCATGAAGACCGTGGCGCTGCGCCAGGCGCTCGACAAATACGGTTTCGATGCGGCCTTTGGCGGCGCTCGTCGCGACGAGGAGAAATCGCGCGCCAAGGAGCGCATCTTTTCGTTCCGCAACGCTCAGCATGTGTGGGATCCGAAGAACCAGCGCCCCGAAATGTGGAAGATATTCAACACCCGCATCGCATCGGGTGAATCGATCCGCGTCTTTCCGCTGTCGAACTGGACCGAACTCGATATCTGGCAGTACATCCTGCAGGAAAGTATCCCGATCGTGCCGCTCTATTTCGCGAAGGAACGGCCGGTGGTGGAACGCGACGGCATGCTGATCCTGCGGGACGACGACCGCATGAAACTGCGCCCCGGCGAGACAGTGGAGAACAGGCTGGTGCGGTTCCGCACGCTGGGTTGCTATCCGCTGACCGGCGCCATCGAATCGGATGCCGACACGCTGGAAGCCATCGTCGGCGAAATGCTGACGGCACGCACGTCCGAACGGCAGGGTCGCCTGATCGACCGCGATGAAGCCGGCTCGATGGAAAAGAAGAAGCGCGAGGGGTACTTTTGACCATGCGCCACATCATGGCAAAGAGCCTCGCTCCCACCGACGACGTTCGCGACTATCTGGCTGCGCAGGAGAAAAAGTCGCTGCTGCGCTTCCTGACCTGCGGCTCGGTCGATGACGGCAAGTCGACGCTGATCGGGCGCCTGCTGTCCGACACCAAGCAGATTTTCGAGGATCAACTCGCCGCGCTCGAACGCGATTCGCGCAAGCATGGCACGACGGGCGACGACATCGATTTCGCGCTGCTGGTCGACGGTCTGGAGGCCGAGCGCGAGCAAGGCATCACCATCGACGTCGCTTACCGCTTCTTCGCCACACCGAAACGCAAATTCATCGTTGCCGACACACCTGGCCACGAGCAATACACCCGCAACATGGCCACCGGCGCCTCGACCGCCGACCTGGCAATCGTGCTGATCGATGCCCGGCAGGGGGTGCTTCGCCAGACAAGGCGGCATTCGATCATCGCCTCGCTGCTCGGCATCCGCCACGTCGTGCTGGCCGTCAACAAGATCGATCTTGTCGATTTCGATCAGGCGGTTTTCGACCGGATCGTCGAAGACTACGGGCAATTCTCACGCGATCTCGGCTTCCAGACCATTGTGCCGATCCCAATGTCGGCCCGTTATGGCGACAATGTCAGCCGCCGGTCGGAAAGCATGGAATGGTATTCCGGCCCGACGCTGATCGAGCATCTCGAAACCGTGTCGGTCGACGAAGCGATGGTCGAACTGCCGTTCCGTTTCCCGGTCCAGTATGTCAATCGTCCCAATCTCGACTTTCGCGGCTTTGCCGGCACGGTCGCCTCCGGCTCGGTTGCGCCCGGCGACGAGGTCGTTGTCGCCAAGTCCGGCAAATCCTCGCGCGTCAAGCGGATCGTCTCGTATGGCGGCGATCTCGCCCAGGCGGCCGTCGGCCAGGCCGTCACGCTCGTCCTCGATGACGAAGTCGAAATCTCGCGCGGCAACATGCTGGTTTCGCCTGCCGCACGGCCGCAAGTCGCCGACCAGTTCGCCGCCAACATCGTCTGGTTCGACGAGCATGCGTTGCTACCAGGCCGCTCTTACATCCTGCGCACCGAGACCGACCAGACCAGCGCCACCGTCACCGACCTGAAATATCGGATCAACGTCAATGACTTTGCCCATGAAGCGGCCAAGTCGCTCGAAATGAACGAAGTCGGCATCTGCAACATCTCGACGCGGACGCCGATCGCCTTCGATCCCTTCGCCGAAAACCGCACTACCGGCGCCTTCATCTTGATCGACCGCATCTCCAACGCCACGGTCGGCGCCGGCATGATCCTGCACTCGTTGCGCCGTGCCGAAAACATTCATTGGCAGTCGCTCGATGTGGGCAAGCGCGTGCGCGCCGACATGAAGAACCAGCGGCCCGCCGTGTTCTGGTTCACTGGGCTGTCGGGATCCGGCAAGTCGACCATCGCCAACCTGTTCGAAAAGAAGCTGTTCGCCACCGGCCGTCATACCTATATCCTGGACGGCGACAACGTCCGTCACGGTCTCAATCGCGATCTTGGCTTCACCGACGCCGATCGCGTTGAGAACATCCGCCGCGTTGCGGAAGTGGCGCGTTTGATGGCCGATGCCGGGTTGATCGTCATTGTTTCGTTCATTTCGCCGTTCAGCGCCGAGCGGCGCATGGCACGTGAATTGATGGCCGACGGAGAATTCGTCGAGGTGTTCGTCGATACGCCCTTCGAGGAATGCGCCAGGCGTGATCCGAAGGGCCTCTATGCGCGCGCGCTGAATGGCGAGATCAAGAATTTCACCGGCGTCGATTCCCCTTATGAAGCGCCGGAAACCCCGGAGATCCATCTGCGGACACTCGGCAAGTCGGCCGAAGAGATGGTCGACGCCCTGGAACACTGGCTGAACGAGCGCGACATTGCCGAAGACCAATACGATAGCGGCGGCGGCATCTGACGACAGGCTGATGCTCGAAATCTTCGAGCGCCTGGCTTTGTCGGCCGGGCGCGAGGTGATGCGCGTGTTCCACGCCGGCTGTGCGGTTGACCGCAAGTCCGACGCCTCGCCGGTGACCGAGGCGGACCGCGAGAGCGAAAAGATCATTCTCGCCGGACTGCGTGCCGCATTTCCCGATATCCCCTGCGTGGCCGAGGAAGAAGCTTCCGCCGGGATCGTGCCGCCCGACCTGGACGGGGCTTTTTTTCTGATCGATCCGCTCGATGGGACCAAGGAGTTCGTTAACCGCCGCACCGATTTCACCGTCAACATAGCGCTGGTTCGCGATGGAGTGCCGGAAGTCGGCGTCGTCTTTGCGCCCTGTACGGGGCGCTTCTTTTCCGGCCAGCCGGGCAGGGCGGAATCACTCGAAATCGACGGCGATTACCAGATCGTCGGCCGCCGGTCGATCGCGGCGAGAACGGCCGCGACGCCGCTGGCCGTCGTCGCCAGTCGGTCTCACAACACACCGGAAACCGAGGCCTATATTCGCGACCTGGGTGCCGCCGAAATCGTTTCGGTCGGTTCGTCCTTGAAATTCTGCCTTCTCGCCAGTGCCGAGGCCGATGTCTATCCGCGCTTCGGCCGCACCATGGAATGGGACACAGCGGCGGGCGACGCCATCCTGCGCGCCGCCGGCGGCATGACGCGCACGCTCGACGGCCAACCTCTGATTTATGGCAAGCGCAGGCAAAGCGACGACGAGGATTTTGCCAATCCGCATTTCATTGCCAGCGGCAGGGCGGCGGGCCCCGGCTGAGAAAGGCTCGGCAGCTTACTCCGCCGCGGCCTGCGCCGAATTCGAGCCGATATAGTTGCGGATCGTCTCGATGATGCGGTCCTGGTCGGCTTCGCTGAGATAAGGGTGCATCGGCAGACAGAGTATGCGCTTCGGCAGGTCTTCCGAAACGGCAAGGCCGCTCGGCGTGCGTGGGTAGTCGCGATAAGCGACCTGGGCATGCAGCGGCTTCACGTAGTAAATGACAGACGGAATGCCCTTTTCGCCGAGATGCGCCCTCAGCCCGTCGCGCTTGGCAGTCTCGATGGCGTATTGCGCCCAGGCCGAACGGCTGCCGTCCAGATTGCGGGCGGCGGTGACGATGTCGCCAAGCCCGTCGGCATAGCGCTTTGCCACCACCTGGCGCGCAACCATCTCGTCTTCGAGGATGGCCAGCTTCTCGATCAGGATCGCCGCCTGTATCGTGTCGAGCCGCGAATTGATGCCGACGCGGACATTGTCATATTGCGTTTCGCCCTTGCCGTGGAAGGCGAAGGATCTGAGCTGCTCGGCCAGCGCATCATCATTGGTGAACATCGCGCCGCCATCGCCGTAGCAGCCAAGCGGCTTGGCCGGATAGAAGCTGGTCGATCCGACATGGCCGAAAGCACCGCACATCTTGCCGTCGAGCGAACCGCCCATCGACTGGGCGGCATCCTCGATCACCATCAGCCCTTCGCGGTTGGCGATCGCCATGATCGCCTCGTAGTCGGCGGCAAGGCCGAACAGATCGACGGGAATGATTGCCTTCGGCTTCAGCCGGCCTTGCTTCTTGATCATGGCGATGGCCGCTTCGAGGCTGGCAATGTCGATGTTGTAGCTATGCGGGTCGACATCGACGAACACCGGCTCGGCCTTGGCCAGCGCCACCACTTCGGCGGTGGCGGCGAAAGTGAAGCTCGGCACGAACACCGCGTCACCCGGGCCGATGCCGGCCGCAAACAGCGGCAACAGCAGCGCGTCGGTGCCGTTGGCGCAGGCCACGACATGCTTGGTGCCGATATAGGCGGCAAGCTTATTCTCGAATTCGGTGACTTGCGGGCCAAGAATATAACGGCCTTCGTCGACGACACGGTCGATCGCGGCCTTCAGCCGGTCGCGGATTCGTTCGCGCTGCGCGCCAAGATCGATGAACTGCATGTCGGCCTCAAAACGGGTTAGCCAGATAATCGGCCGCTGGTACCAGAGTTGCGCTTGCCGAGAAAGCCGGGCAGGCGGAGCGCTAAATTGCCCAAGTGTCGCAGTCCGTTACCAGTATTTCCCGGCGAATGTCAGCCAGATGCCGGAAATCCGGGCTTCGTCGGGCGCCATCCCGCCCTCATAGCCCTGGAAAGAGCCCCTGCGAAACATAAAGTGATCGATTGGGCTCAGCTTATGTTGAGCGTTGCTCAGGCGATTTCATGTCGCCAGGGTGGATTGGCGCCGGCCCGCGACACGGTCACTGCCGCCGCCTTCGCGCCGAGCGCCAGCGCCTTGTGGATGGCGTCTTTCGACAAGCCGGAAATCGCCGCCTTGGTCAGCAGGCCCTGCTCATGCAAGGAGGCGAGGATGCCGGCGTTGAAGGTATCGCCGGCACCGACCGTGTCGACCACCTCGACCTTTTCCGGCATGACGGTGACGGCATGTTCCCTGGTATAGCCGACGGCGCCTTCGCTGCCATGGGTGACGACGATCAGCTTCGGGCCTCGATCCAGCCAGTTGCGGATGACATCCTCGTGCGAGCCGGCTTCGCCGAACCAGTTCAGATCTTCGTCCGACAGTTTCACGATGTCGGCCATCGCCATCATGGCGCGGATGCGCCTGAGGTGCTTGGCCTTGTCCGGGATGAAGTTCGGCCGGATGTTGGGATCGAGCATCATGACTCGACTTTCATGCTCGCGCCGCATGAATTCCTCATAGGCACTGCCGGCGGGCTCCGAAATCAGGCTGATGGCACCGAACAGCATGGCTTCGATCTCGCTGCCAAGCTGCGGTAGGTCGTCGACGGTCAGCATGCGGCCGGCGGTGTTCTCGTCATAGAAAGTGTAGGTCGCCTGGCCGTTGGTGAGCTTGACGAAGGCCAGCGTCGTTGGCCGTGGTGAGGTGTGCGCATAGGTGGAGCTGACCTTGCTTGCCCCCAGCGCATCCCGGAATTGGCCGCCGAACAGATCCGACGATAGGCCCGAAAAGAAGCCTGCCGGCGCGCCGAGCCGGCCAAGCGCGATCGCCGTGTTGAACACCGCGCCGCCGACATAAGGCGCGAAGGCCGGCTCACCCGCTGTCGTCGTGCGCGGCAGCATGTCGATCAGGGCTTCGCCGCAGCAGAGGATCATGGCTTCCTGGTCTCCGGCGGATGGATCACACCCTTGCGGATGATGATGTTGGCGTAGAGCCGCGGCTCGCTTGTCGCGACGATGGCGTGCGCCGATTTGACCCGTGCATAGAAGTCGGCGCCGGCCAGCGCAACCACCTTGCGGCCTGGCGCCCGTTTGGCGCAGATCGCCTCGATCTCATGATGGACGGGATCGGCAAGCGAGGGATCGCCCTTGACCGAGGCGCGAAACAGCGCCTCCGGCACGGCGTCATCGACAGGCAGGACACTCAATATCGCGTCGAGTACGGGGATAAGAGGGTGGCCATCGGCGCGCACCAGCCGGGTTGCCTGCTGTTCCGCCGGATAGTTTCCGTCGACAAGGGCGATTTCGTCGCCATGCCCCATGCCGCGCAGGATCGCCAGAAGCTCCGGACCGAGCAGCGCCGGAATTCCGATCAGCATCAGGCGCTCCTGGAAATCGTCGTCGAGCCGATCAGGAAGCGTTCGGAAAGTGGCAGGCTGGCGCCGCCGAGCGCCCGGGCATGGATGCCGACGGTTCCCTCGCGAATGGCGGGCAGCTTCAAGCCTTCGCCATCGATCGTGGCGATTGCCGCGATGATGGCGTCGACCAGCCGGCGACGCACCGCCTTCGGCATCCAGCCGTCGATCACCGCCGCTTCGAAATCGATGATCGAGGATGCGGCGACGATGGCGTAGGCGAGCGCTTGCGAGGCGCTGGCGATCCAGTCGTCGAGCTCGGGTCCGATCTCGCCCCAGTCTTCCGGCGAGGTCCACAGATGCGAAGCCTCGATGCCGCGCGCATTGAGCGCCTTTTCGAGCATGGCGATGGAAGCGACATCGATCAGTTGGGTCGGCTTGCCGTCCGGCCCGGGCACCGGCATGGAGCCGAGCGCTCCGGCATTGCCGGTCGGGCCGCCAAAAAGCCGGCCGTTCAGCACAATGCCGCCACCGGCAAAGGCACCGATATAAAAATAGACGAAGTCGCGCGCGGCGCCAGCCTGGCCGAAGACGAGTTCGGCGCCGCAGGCCGACGTGGCATCGTTCTGCAAATAGACCGGAAAATCGCATTGCGCCTGGATGTCGGCCCTGATGTCGCGGTGACGCCATTCGTCCATGACATCGCGCGGGGCGCCGGCGGTATCGGCCCAGTTCCACAATTCGAACGGCATGGCGATGCCGAGCCCGGCGATGCGCTTGTCTTGCGCGGGCGTCAGCTCGCCGCGCATCTGCCGCATGCCGTTGGCGACGAAGTCCACCGTCTCGCGCGGCGCCGGGTAGCGATAGGAATGCTGCAGCATCGAACGGACATGGCCAAGGAAATCTATCAATACCAGTTCAGCGCTGCGGCGGCCGATCTTCAGGCCAATGAAGAAAGCGCCTTCGGGATTGAGCGCCATCGGGATGGAGGGCTGGCCGATCTTGCCGCGCAACGGCGCCTGGCGCAGCAGAAGGCTTTCTTCCTCCAGCTCGCGCATGATGACCGAAACCGTCTGCGCCGAAAGCCCGGTCATGCGGGCGATGTCGGATTTCGCCAGACTGCCGTGCTGGCGCACCAGCGACAGCACCAACCGCTCGTTGTGGTCGCGCATGCCGCTCTGGTTGGTGCCGCGGTGAATGAGGCTGTCACTCACCTCGGGCGAACCGTGCCTCGCAATGGCGGTTTCCACCCTGTTCCTCCCGTCGTTTCCCCTCAATGCTTTTGGGCCAGAATGGGTGAATGAAGCAAGGCTGTCAATAATAAATAAGAGTGATTTAATTATTGACAGAGGCTTCGGCCTGGTGTCTGTTGAGACGGCGTCCACGCTGGGAGAATTTCGTTGGACGCGCTGCAGGTGCCGGTTGGCCGGCATCCGGATAGTTCCACTGGGAGGAAATCGTGACCAATACAAAACTGTTGAAATCGACCGTGTTTGCCGCCGCGGCTCTGGGGCTGATGGCGTCTGCGTCGTCCGCATCCGCGGCTGGTGTCGGTGCCTGCCTGATCACCAAGACTGACACCAATCCCTTCTTCGTCAAGATGAAGGAGGGCGCCACCGCGAAGGCCAAGGAACTCGGCGTCGACCTCAAGACCTATGCCGGCAAGATCGACGGCGACAGCGAGAGCCAGGTCGCGGCGATCGAGAGTTGCATCGCCGACGGCGCCAAGGGTATCCTGATCACTGCATCCGACACCAAGGGCATCGTGCCTACCGTGAAGAAGGCGCGCGATGCGGGCCTGCTGGTGATCGCGCTCGACACGCCGCTCGATCCGATCGACGCCGCCGACGCGACCTTTGCAACGGACAATCTCGAAGCCGGCAAGCTGATCGGTGCCTGGGCAGCCGCCACGCTCGGCGACAAGGCCAAGGACGCCAAGATCGGCTTCCTCGACCTGACGCCTTCGCAGCCGACCGTCGACGTGCTTCGCGACCAGGGCTTCATGATGGGCTACGGCATCGACGTGAAGGATCCCAACAAGATCGGCGATGAGGACGATGCGCGCATCGTCGGCCACGACGTCACCAACGGCAACGAAGAGGGCGGCCGCAAGGCGATGGAGAACCTCCTGCAGAAGGACAACACCATCAACGTCATCCACACCATCAACGAGCCTGCTGCTGTCGGCGCCTACCAGGCGCTCAAGGCTGTCGGCCTCGAAAGCCAGGTGCTGATCGTCTCCGTCGACGGCGGCTGCCCCGGCGTGAAGTCGGTGGCCGAAGGTGTCATCGGCGCCACGTCGCAGCAATATCCGCTGCAGATGGCAGCGCTCGGCATCGAGGCGATCGCCGCCTTCGCCAAGGACGGAACCAAGCCGAAGCCGACCGAAGGCAAGAACTTCTTCGACACCGGCGTCAACCTGGTGACCGACAAGCCGGCCACCGGCGTGAAGTCCATCGACACCAAGGAAGGCCTCGCCAAGTGCTGGGGCTGATCCCGGTCTGACAGGCATCCAGGGAACCTGAGCGGCCGGGGCTTGATCCCCGGCCGCTTCGGGTGGACGATGGCTCGCGTGACCGCGAACAATCCCGGCAGCAGACCGGAAAGGCGTGGACTGGCGTCGGCGTTTGGCTGAAGCCTACGGGGAGTAAACATGGCTCAAGCTCAGGAATTCGAGAAGGTTCTCTCGAGCAGCGATACAAGCGTTGCCGCTTTTGACGAGCACAAATCGGCCGTCAAGCGCATCCAGCATTTCCTGCATTCGACGCCGGCCGCGGTGCCGCTGATCGTGCTGGTTCTGGCGATCATCGTCTTCGGCATCACCATCGGAGGGCGGTTCTTTTCGTCCTACACACTGACGCTGATCCTGCAGCAGATCGCCATCATCGGCATTCTGGGTGCTGCGCAGACATTGGTCATCCTGACCGCCGGCATCGACCTGTCGATCGGCGTGATCATGGTAATTTCAGCGGTGATCATGGGCAATTGCGCTGTCAGCTACGGTATGCCGAGCGCGCTCGCAGTGGCGATCGGGCTTGCCGCCGGCGCGGCCTGCGGGCTGCTCAACGGGGTGCTTGTCGCCTACATGAAGCTGCCGCCCTTCATCGTGACGCTTGGCACCTGGAACATCGTCATGGCCACGAACTTCATCTATTCGGCCAACGAGACGATCCGCGACACCGATGTCGACACCCAGGCGCCGCTGCTGCATCTGTTTGCATTGAGCTTCAAGGTCGGCACGGCGGTGCTGACGCTCGGCGTCATTGCCACGGTCGTGCTCGTGATGATCCTCTGGTACGTGCTCAATCACACGGCATGGGGCCGCCATGTCTACGCCGTTGGCGATGATCAGGAGGCGGCGAAGCTGTCGGGCATCCAGACCAAGAAGGTGCTGATGACGGTCTACACCCTTGCCGGGCTGATCGCCGCTTTCGCTGCCTGGGTCTCCATCGGCCGCAACGGCTCGATCTCGCCGTCGGCCGCCGTCACCGACTACAATCTCCAGGCGATCACCGCGACGGTGATCGGCGGTATTTCCCTGTTCGGCGGACGCGGCTCGATCCTGGGCACGCTGTTCGGCGCGATGATCGTCGGCGTCGTTTCCATGGGCCTCAACATGCTGGGCGCCGATCCGCAATGGAAGGTGCTGCTCACCGGTGTGCTGATAATCGGCGCCGTGGCAGTCGACCAATGGATCAGAAAGGTTTCGGCATGACCACGACCCAGGAACCCATTCTCACCGCGCGTGGCCTGGTCAAGCGCTACGGCCGCGTCACCGCCCTCGACAACGCCGACTTCGACCTCTACCCCGGCGAAATCCTTGCGGTCATCGGTGACAATGGCGCCGGCAAATCGTCGCTCATCAAGGCGATTTCCGGCGCTGCCGTGCCCGATGAAGGCGAGATCCGGCTTGAAGGAAAACCCGTCTCCTTCAAATCGCCGATGGAGGCCCGCGAAGCCGGCATCGAGACCGTCTACCAGAACCTGGCGCTGTCGCCGGCGCTGTCGATCGCCGACAACATGTTCCTTGGCCGCGAAATCCGTAAACCGGGTTTTCTAGGCGATTGGCTTCGCATGCTCGATCGCCCGGCGATGGAAAAGCGCGCCCGCGACAAGCTTACCGAACTTGGCCTGATGACCATCCAGAACATCAGCCAGGCTGTGGAGACGCTCTCGGGCGGCCAAAGGCAGGGCGTTGCCGTGGCGCGTGCGGCCGCCTTCGGCAGTCGGGTGGTGGTCATGGACGAACCGACGGCCGCGCTTGGCGTCAAGGAAAGCCGCCGCGTGCTCGAGTTGATCCTCGACGTCAAGAAGCGCGGCCTGCCGATCGTGCTGATCTCGCACAACATGCCGCATGTCTTCGAAGTGGCCGATCGCATTCACATCCATCGGCTGGGCCGTCGCCTCGCCGTCATCGACCCCAAGCAATATACGATGTCCGATGCCGTCGCCTTCATGACAGGAGCCAAGGCCCCGCCGGAGGCGGCGCTGGCGGCTTGATACATGTCGCCCAAAGTGGCTGGTGCATGGCAACAGCGGCAAGCACGGAACAGGAATTTGAAGCGCGTCGCGCGGGCCGTCTTGACGCGTCACACTTCAGAATTGCCAAATTGCCGCAGGGGGCAAGCCGGATCGAACCTGTTTAAATCGATTGAATATATGGCGGTATCAGCTAGCATGGGCTGGGAGGAGCGATGAAAGCCGGTATGATCATGGCAACCGCACGAGAGGCATCATGACGAGCGCGATGACATCCGAACCCCTTCCGCCACTGCTCGAAAATCCTGATCCAAAGACACTCGCACGTGAAGTCTTGGTGGCCCTCAAATACAGGGTCGGCAAGGACACCACCGTTGCGACCCAGTACGACTGGCTGACCGCCTCGATCAAGGTCGTGCGCGACCGGATCGTCGATCACTGGATGCAGGCGACGAGAGAGGCTTACGACCAGAAGGAAAAGCGCGTCTATTATCTGTCGCTGGAATTCCTCATCGGCCGCCTGATGCGTGATGCCTTCTCCAATCTGGGCCTGATGGACAACATGCGCGAGGCGCTGTCGTCGCTGGGTGTCGACCTCGACTTGATTGCAGCACTCGAGCCCGATGCGGCGCTCGGCAATGGCGGCCTCGGCCGGCTCGCGGCCTGCTTCATGGAAAGCATGGCGACCGTCGACATTCCGGCGCATGGCTACGGCATCCGCTATGCCAATGGCATGTTCCGGCAGGAGATTCACGACGGCTGGCAGGTCGAACTGCCAGAGACCTGGCTTGATCACGGTAACCCGTGGGAATTCGAACGTCGCGAACGCTCCTTCGAGGTTGGTTTCGGCGGTTCGGTGGAATCGATCACCTCCAAGGACGGGCGCCTCGAACGCCATGTCTGGAAACCGACCGAGCATGTGCTGGCCGTCGCCTATGACACGCCCGTCGTCGGCTGGCGGGCCAACCGCGTCAACACGCTGCGGCTCTGGTCGGGGATGCCGGTCGATCCGATCCTGCTAGACAAATTCAATGCCGGTGACCACATCGGCGCGCTAGCCGAAAGCAACAAGGCCGATGCCTTGTCGCGCGTGCTCTATCCCGCCGATTCCCACAAGGCCGGGCAGGAACTGCGGCTTCGGCAGGAGTATTTCTTCTCCACCGCCTCGCTGCAGGACATCGTGCAGCGCCATCTGAGCCAATATGGCGACCTGAAGTCGCTGCCCGACAAGGCTGCGATCCACTTGAACGACACCCATCCCGCCATCGCCGTGCCGGAGTTGATGCGCCTGTTGATGGACGTCCACGGCATGGACTTCGACCAGGCCTGGGATATCACCCAGCGCACCTTCGGCTACACCAACCACACACTGCTGCCCGAGGCGCTGGAAAGCTGGCCGGTGCCGCTGTTCGAGCGGCTTTTGCCGCGCCACATGCAGATCGTCTATGCCATCAACGCTGAAGTGCTTCTGGAGGCGCGTGCTTCCAACCAGTTCTCGGACGAGCAGATTGGCCGCATCTCGCTGATCCAGGAAAATGGCGACCGCCGGGTGCGCATGGGCAATCTGGCCTTTGTCGGCTCGCATTCCATCAACGGCGTTTCGGCTCTTCACACCGACCTGATGAAGGAGACGGTGTTCGCCGACCTGCACAAGCTCTACCCCAATCGTATCAACAACAAGACCAACGGCATCACGCCGCGGCGCTGGCTGATCCAATGCAATCCCGGACTGACGTCGCTCGCCCGCGAGGCGATCGGCGACCGTTTTCTCGATGACATCGACGCCATTAAGGATCTCGACGGTTTCGCCGGCGATGCCGTCTTTCGCGACAAGTTCGCCGCCGTCAAGCGCGCCAACAAGGCGCGATTGGCCAACCTCGTCGCCGACCGGCTCGGCATCAAGGTCGATCCTTCGGCGCTTTTCGACATCCAGATCAAACGCATCCACGAATACAAGCGCCAGCTTCTGAACATCCTCGAGGCGATCGCCCTCTATGACCAGATCCGCTCGCACCCCGAGCGCGACTGGATGCCGCGCGTGAAATTCTTCGGCGGCAAAGCGGCGCCCAGCTACCACAATGCCAAGCTGATCATCAAACTCGCCAACGATGTCGCAAAAGTCATCAACCGCGATCCGGCCGTGCGCGGTCTGCTGAAGGTAGTGTTCGTGCCGAATTACAATGTCAGCCTTGCCGAGATCATGATGCCGGCCGCTGACTTGTCCGAGCAGATCTCGACCGCCGGCATGGAAGCGTCGGGCACCGGCAACATGAAGTTCGCACTGAACGGCGCGCTGACCATCGGCACGCTCGACGGCGCCAATGTCGAGATCAAGGAATGCGTCGGCGACGACAACATCTTCATCTTCGGCCTGACCACCGCCGAGGTCGCCGAGCGGCGCAACAACGGCTACGATCCGCGCGCCGTCATCGAAGGATCGCCCGAGCTGGCGCAAGCGGTCGCGGCTGTTTCGTCAGGCGTCTTCTCGCCGGACGATCCGGAGCGTTACCGCGACCTCGTCAACGGTCTCTACAACAGCGACTGGTTCATGGTCGCCGCCGATTTCGATGCCTATGCCACCGCCCAGCGCGAGGTCGATGCGGTCTGGCGCAACAGTCCCGACTGGTACGCCAGGGCAATCCGCAATGTGGCGCGTGTCGGCTGGTTCTCCTCCGATCGCACGATCCGCCAATATGCGAAAGAAATCTGGAACGTGCCTGCCTGATGTGATTGCATGAGGCCGCAAACAATGTGGTCCCGGTGGTGTGAACTTGAAAGTCGGATCACACCACTAGAAACAAACACTCGGTGCCGGGGAGGGACACTGCCTGATGAAGAAGCTGCGCGCGACCGCTGCGACAAGCGGGCCGGACGGACTGGCGGCAGCCAGCGATGTTGCGGCGATTGTTGCCGGCACGCATGGCGATCCGTTTGCCGTTCTCGGTGTTCAGGAGGCTGGGAAGGGTTTTGTGGCCCGCTGCTTTGTTCCGAATGCCGAATTCGTCACCGCTTATACGCTGACCGGCACCATCGCGGGTGAATTGTCCAGGCGCGACGATGGCGGCTTTTTCGAAGGCAAGCTCTCGATCAAGAAGCGGCAACCGCTTCGCTATCACGCGCGCAACGCCGGCGGCGACTGGTGGCTGACCGATCCCTATTCGTTCGGTCCGGTGCTCGGGCCGATGGACGACTACTACATCGCCGAGGGATCGCATCTCAGGCTGTTCGACAAGCTCGGCGCCCATGTCATCGAGCACGAAGGCGCCACGGGCGTGCATTTCGCCGTCTGGGCTCCCAATGCGCGGCGTGTCTCTGTGGTCGGCGATTTCAACGAATGGGACGGCCGCCGGCACTCGATGCGCGACCGCCGCGACACCGGCATCTGGGAGGTGTTCATTCCCGATATCGGTGCTGGCCGGCCCTACAAATACGAGATCATCGGCCCCGACGGCGTCAGGCTGCCGCTGAAGGCCGATCCGTTCGCCTTCAAATCCGAACTGCGTCCGGCCACCGCTTCGGTCGTTGCTGTGCCGCCGGCGCATGAGTGGGGCGATGAGGCGCATCGCAATTTCTGGCGCAATGCCGATCACCGGCGCGAAGCCATTTCGATCTACGAGGTTCATGCCGGCTCCTGGCAGCTTCGCGACGACGGTACGTTCCTGTCATGGGACGAACTGGCCGACCGGCTCATCCCCTATGTGGTCGAGACCGGCTTCACCCATATCGAATTCATGCCGATCTCTGAACATCCCTATGACCCGTCCTGGGGCTACCAGACGACCGGGCTCTACGCGCCATCGGCCCGCTTTGGCGATCCGGACGGCTTTGCCCGCTTCGTCGACGGCGCCCACCGTGCCGGCGTCGGCGTTATTCTCGACTGGGTGCCGGCGCATTTCCCGGTCGATGAGCACGGCCTGGCCAATTTCGATGGCACCGCGCTCTATGAACATGCCGATCCGCGCAAGGGGTTTCATCCCGACTGGAACACCGCGATCTACAATTTCGGCCGCCGCGAGGTGGTGTCGTTCCTGGTCAACAATGCGTTGTTCTGGGCCGAGAAATACCATGTCGACGGACTTCGCGTCGATGCGGTCGCCTCGATGCTGTACCTCGACTATTCGCGCAAGGCCGGCGAATGGATCCCCAACGAGAAAGGCGGCCGCGAGAACCTTGAGGCGGTCAGCTTCCTGCAGAAGATGAACAAGGAGGTCTACGGCCACCATCCGGGCGTGATGACCATCGCCGAGGAATCGACCTCTTGGCCGAAGGTCTCGGCACCGGTGCATGAAGGCGGGCTGGGCTTCGGCTTCAAGTGGAATATGGGCTTCATGCACGACACGCTGGAGTATTTCTCCAAGGAACCGATCTTCCGAAAGCACCACCACAACGACCTCACCTTCGGCCTGACCTACGCCTTCTCCGAGAATTTCGTGCTGCCGCTCTCGCATGACGAGGTCGTGCACGGCAAAGGCACGTTGCTTGGCAAGATGGCCGGCGACGATTGGCAGAAGTTTGCGACGCTGCGCGCCTACTACGCTTTCATGTGGGGCTATCCCGGCAAGAAGCTGCTTTTCATGGGGCAGGAGTTCGCGCAGCGCCGCGAATGGAGCGAGGCGCGCGCGCTCGACTGGAACCTGCTTGAATTCCGGCCGCATCGCGGCGTCTGGCAGACGGTGCGCGATCTCAACTATCTCTACCGTTCGCGCCCGGCACTGCATGGCCGTGATTGTGAGCCGGAAGGGTTTTCCTGGCTGATCGTCGATGACAGCCAGAATTCGGTTTTTGCCTGGCTGCGCAGTGCACCGGGCGGCAGCCCGGTGGCCGTCATTTCCAATTTCACGCCGGTGCCGCGTGACAATTATCGCGTGCCGTTGCCGATATCAGGCAAATGGCGCGAAATCATCAACACCGACGCTTCCGAATATGGCGGGTCCGGCAAGGGCAATGGCGGCATGGTCGAGGCACGGGCGGAGGGAGGAAGCATCTCCGCGACGATGCTTTTGCCGCCGCTGTCGACGATCATGCTTGAACTCGTTGCCGACTGAGCCATGTCGATATCGAGTAACTTGGGAGGGTAGAAATGGCAGACTTGAAACGGACCCAGCCGCTGGCGCGCGATGCCATGGCCTATGTATTGGCCGGCGGCCGTGGGAGCCGCCTCAGGGAACTGACCGACCGGCGTGCCAAGCCGGCCGTATATTTCGGCGGCAAGACGCGCATTATCGACTTCGCGCTCTCCAATGCTCTGAATTCCGGCATTCGCCGCCTTGGCGTTGCCACCCAGTACAAGGCGCATTCGCTGATCCGTCATCTGCAGCGCGGCTGGAACTTCCTGCGGCCCGAGCGAAACGAGAGTTTCGACATCCTGCCGGCCAGCCAGCGCGTCTCGGAAACGCAGTGGTATGAAGGCACCGCCGACGCCGTTTATCAGAACATCGACATCATCGAGGCCTACGGGCCCGAATACATGGTGATCTTGGCCGGCGACCACATCTACAAGATGGACTACGAGATGATGCTTCGCCAGCACGTCGACGCCAATGCCGATGTCACCGTCGGCTGCCTCGAAGTGCCGCGCATGGAAGCCACCGGCTTCGGCGTCATGCATGTCGATGCCAAGGACAACATCATCGCCTTCGTCGAAAAACCCGCCGATCCGCCCGGCATTCCCGATAAGCCGGAATTCGCGCTGGCTTCGATGGGCATCTACGTGTTCAAGACCAAATTCCTGATGGAGCAATTGCGCCGCGATGCGGCCGAGCCGGGCTCAAGTCGCGACTTCGGCAAGGACATCATCCCCTATATCGTCCAGCACGGTAAGGCGATCGCGCATCGCTTCGCCAAATCCTGCGTCCGCTCGACCGCCGAGAACGAGGCCTACTGGCGCGACGTCGGAACGGTCGATGCCTATTGGGAAGCCAATATCGACCTGACCGACATCACGCCTGAACTCGACCTCTACGACCGCGACTGGCCGATCTGGACCTATGCCGAATTGAAGCCGCCGGCAAAGTTCGTGCATGACGAGGATGGCCGCCGCGGTTCGGCCGTGTCCTCGCTTGTCTCGGGCGACTGCATCGTCTCGGGTGCGTCGCTCAAAAGAAGCCTGATCTTCACCGGCGCGCGCATCAATTCCTTTTCGACGCTGGAAGAAGTCGTCATGCTGCCCGACGTTCATGTCGGCCGGAACGCAAAGTTGAAGCGCGTGGTCATCGACCATGGTGTTAGGATACCGGAAGGCCTGGTGGTCGGCGAAGATCCCGTCCTCGATGCCAAGCGCTTTCGGGTCTCGGAGAAAGGCATCTGCCTGGTCACCCAGGACATGATCGACAAGCTGGGGCTCTAACGCATGCAGGTTCTGTCGGTCACGCCCGAGATCTTTCCGCTGATCAAGACCGGAGGGCTTGCCGACGTGACCGGCGCGCTGCCCATCGCGCTTGCCGCCAAGGGCGTGACCGTGCGCACGCTCATCCCAGGGTTTCCGACCGTCATGGCCGCCTTCAAGAAGAAGCGGGCGGTTCTGCAATATCCCTTGCTGCAGGGCGGCAAGGCCTCCGTCCATTCAGTCCAACTCGCCGGGCTCGAACTGTTCGTGCTCGATGCGCCGCATTTGTTCGACCGTCCCGGCGGTCCCTACGGCAACGCCACCGGCGTGGACTGGCCAGACAATTGGCGGCGTTTCGCGGCGTTGAGCCAGGTCGGCGGCGACATTGCCGGTGGCGCCATCTCGGGCTACCAGCCCGACATCGTCCACGCCCATGACTGGCAGTCGGCGATGACGCTGGCCTATATGCGCTACGGCAAGGCGGTCGGCGTGCCATCGATGATGACTGTCCACAACCTCGCTTTCCAGGGCCAGTTCGGCGCCGCCATCTTTGGCGAACTCGGCCTGCCGGCAGCGGCGATGGCGCTCGACGGCGTCGAATATTATGGCGGTGTCGGCTTCCTCAAGGCCGGCCTGCAGGCCGCCTGGGCGATCACCACGGTCAGTCCGACCTACGCGCAGGAGATCCGCTCGGCGGAATTCGGCATGGGCCTCGACGGCCTCATCAACATGCGCTCCAGCGATCTCTATGGCATAGTCAACGGCATCGACACCGACATCTGGGATCCGGAAACCGACAAGCACCTGGTGTCCACCTATACGGCTAGCACGCTGAAGGCGCGCGCGCCCAACAGGGTTGCCGTGGAAGACCGCTTCAGCCTTGAGCGCGACGACAGCCCGATCGTCTGCGTCGTCAGCCGCCTGACCTGGCAAAAGGGCATGGATACCTTGGCGACAGCGGTCGACGGCATTGTTGCGACCGGCGCGCGCCTGGCCATCCTCGGCTCGGGCGATGCCGGCCTCGAAGGCGCGCTGCTCGCCGCCGCCGCCCGGCATCGCGGCCGCATTGGGGTCGTTGTCGGCTACGACGAGGGGCTGTCGCACATCATGCAAGGCGGCTGCGACGCCATCGTCATTCCCTCGCGCTTCGAACCGTGCGGGCTGACGCAGCTTTACGGCCTGCGCTATGGCTGCGTACCCGTGGTTGCCCGCACCGGCGGCCTTGCCGACACGGTAATCGACGCCAATGAGGCTGCCGTTTCGGCCGGCGTCGCCACCGGCTTCCAGTTCGCGCCCAACAATGGCGGTGCCTTGCTGCACGCCATCCGCCGCCTCGTCGACGCACATGCCAGTCCGGCGGTCTGGGAATCGTTGCAGCGCCAGGGCCTGAAGGCCGATGTGTCATGGGACAAGAGCGCGGAAAAATATGTCGAACTCTATCGCTCTCTGCTTTCGAAAAGGGTTGCCTGAAGCATGATACGCACCGTCCCCACCAAGCCTTATTCCGACCAGAAGCCCGGCACGTCGGGCCTGCGCAAGAAGGTGCCTGTCTTTCAGCAGGAGCACTATGCCGAGAATTTCATCCAGTCGATCTTCGACGCGCTCGACGGTTTCAAGGGCAAGACCCTGGTGATCGGCGGCGATGGCCGCTTCTACAACCGCGAGGTCATCCAGAAGGCCATCGCCATGGCAGCCGCCAACGGCTTCGGCAAGGTGATGGTCGGGCAGGGCGGTATCCTGTCGACGCCGGCCGCCTCGCATGTCATCCGCAAATACAAGACCTTTGGCGGCATCATCCTGTCGGCCAGCCACAATCCGGGCGGTCCGCATGAGGATTTCGGCATCAAGTACAATGCCGGCAATGGCGGCCCGGCGCCGGAAAAGCTGACCGACGTGATCTTCGAAAAGACCAGGGCGATTTCGAGCTTCAAGATCGCCGACATCGATCCGATCGACATCGACACAACAGGCACGGTCAAGGCCGCCGGCATGACGGTCGAGATCATCGACCCGGTCGCCGACTATGCCGAACTGATGGAAAGCCTGTTCGATTTCGATGCCTTGCGCAAACTGTTCAAATCCGGCTTCCGCATGCGCTTCGACGCCATGCACGCGGTGACCGGCCCCTACGCCAAGGAGATCCTGGAAAACCGGCTCGGCGCGCCCATCGGCACCTGCCGCAATTTCAAGCCGCTGCCGGATTTCGGCGGCCATCACCCGGACCCGAACCTCGTCCATGCCAAGCACCTCTATGACGAGATGATGGGACCAGACGCGCCGGATTTCGGCGCTGCCTCGGATGGCGACGGCGACCGCAATCTGATCATCGGCAAGGGCATTTTCGTCACCCCGTCGGACTCGGTTGCCATGCTTGCCGCCAACGCCCGCCTGGCGCCCGGCTACAAGGGCGGGCTGAAGGGCATCGCCCGCTCGATGCCGACCAGTGGCGCTGCCGACCGCGTCGCCGAAAAACTCGGCATCGCCCTCTATGAGACGCCGACAGGCTGGAAGTTCTTCGGCAATCTGCTCGACGCCGACATGGCGACGATCTGCGGCGAGGAAAGTGCCGGCACCGGTTCCAACCACGTCCGCGAAAAGGACGGCCTTTGGGCGGTGCTTTTGTGGCTCAACATCCTTGCCGCGCGGGGCGAAAGCTGCAAGCAGATCGTCGCCGAGCACTGGGCGACCTACGGTCGCAACTACTATTCGCGGCACGATTATGAAGAGGTTGAGAGCGGCCGCGCCACCGCATTGGTCGACGAACTGCGCGCCAAGCTCGGCGCGCTGCCGGGTGCCAGCGTGCGCGGCATGACAATCGCCAGCGCCGAGGACTTTGCCTATCACGATCCCGTCGACGGTTCGATCAGCGAGCATCAGGGCATCAGGGTGCTGTTTGAAGGTGGTTCGCGGGTGGTCTTTCGGCTGTCCGGCACCGGCACGTCAGGTGCCACGCTGCGCGTCTATATCGAGCGCTACGAGTCGGACAAGTCGAGGCACGACCTCGACACCCAGGCCGCCCTTGCCGATCTGATAGCCGCGGCCGATGATATTGCCGGGATTCACAGCCATACCGGCCGCGCCGAGCCAAGTGTGATTACTTGAGGATGGCGCTGCACGCGCCCATAGCTCTCGCAGAGCGCCAGGTTAGATAATGACGGGCGTATGGCACTGCACCCCCCTCTGGCCTGCCGGCCATCTCCCCCTCAAGGGGGGAGATCGGCAGTTTCAGCGCCTCGTTCCTCATGCTGCGTTGGCCGTTGGCGAAAGCGATGCGACGGTCCGATCTCCCCCCTTGAGGGGGAGATGCCCGGCAGGGCAGAGGGGGGTGCCTCGCGCTAACCTTGGCGGTATTTTCCAGTGACCCAGCTCGGCGCCACCGTCACCCGCGAAGGCATCCGCTTTGCCGCTTGGTCGCAGGCCGCCCGTCGGCTCTGGCTCTCGATCTTCGACGAGCAGGGCAATCGGGAAATCGAACGGCTCGAACTGCAGCCGGAAGGTGAGGGCGTCCATGCGCTGTTCGTTGCGGGCCTTGGCCAGGGCATCCGCTACGGCTTTCGCGCCGATGGCGACTACGCGCCGGAGCGCGGGCTGTGGTTCGACCCTGCCAAGCTCCTGACCGATCCTTACGCCGTCGAGATCGACAGGTCCTATGTCTATGACTGGCGGCTGGCCCAGCGCCGGGGCGAGGGCGCCGATACCGCACCGCTGATGCCGAAGGCGATTGCCGCTGCGCTGCCGAAGCCGGTGCAGGCTGCCCCGCCGCTATTCCAGCCGGGCGGCCTTATTTACGAAGTGCCGGTGCGCGCCTTCACCATGCTGCATCCGGACATTCCCGAAAAATTGCGCGGAACAGTCGCCGCACTTGCTCACCCGGCGGTTATCGAGCATCTGAAAAAACTCGGGGTTGGCGCGGTCGAACTGATGCCGGTGACCGCGTCGATCGATGAGCGACATTTGCCGCCGCTCGGGCTGCGCAATGCCTGGGGCTACAATCCCGTGACTTTCATGGCCCTCGATCCGCGTTTGGCGCCGGGCGGCATCATGGAGTTGCGAAACACGGTCGCCGTGCTGCGCGAGGCTGGCATCGGCGTCATCCTCGACCTCGTCTTCAACCACACCGGCGAGAGCGACTGGCTTGGCCCGACGTTGTCGCTGCGCGGTCTGGACAACCAGGCCTACTACCGGCACTCATCAGACGGCGGGCTGGCCAACGATACCGGCACCGGCAACACGGTCGCTTGCGACCATCCTGTCGTCCAGGAGATGGTCCTCGACACGCTTCGCCATTTCGTCAGGGATGCCGGCGTCGACGGCTTCCGCTTCGACCTGGCGCCCATTTTGGGCAGGGTCGAAGGAACATTCGATGCCGAGGCGTCGTTGCTGAGAGCGATGCGCGACGACCCGCTGCTGGCCGATCGGGTGTTGATCGCCGAGCCGTGGGACATCGGTTCCGACGGCTATCAGCTCGGTAATTTCCCGCCGCCCTTCCTCGAATGGAACGACAAGTATCGCGACGATGTCAGACGCTTCTGGCGCGGCGACGCCGGCATGGTCGGTGCGCTGGCGACCCGGCTTGCCGGTTCGTCCGATGTGTTCGCAACGAACAGGCAAAACGCCAGTCGGACCGTCAATTTCATCGCCGCCCATGACGGCATGACGCTCGCCGATATCGTGCGCTACGAGCGCAAGCACAACGAAGCCAATGGCGAGCAGAACCGCGACGGCCACAATGAAAACCTGTCCTGGAACAACGGCGCCGAAGGGGATGCGGACGATCCGGCCGTACCAACTGCTCGCCTGAACGATCAGCGCGCGCTGCTCGCCACGCTGTTTGCCTCACGCGGCACCATCATGCTGACCGCGGGCGACGAATTCGGCCGCACCCAGCAAGGCAACAACAACGCCTATGCGCAGGACAACGAGATCACCTGGCTCGTCTGGGCCGGCCGTGACCAGGCGCTGGAGCGCTACACGGTGGAACTCTCGAGGCTGCGCCGGTCGATGCCGGCGCTCTTCGATACAAGCTTCCTAACTGGCCAGCCGCAGGCAGGTTCGGGGACGCCGGACGTCGCATGGCTGACCGAAACGGGCACGCCGCTCGATGGACAAAGCTGGCAAGATCCGCAGCGGCACCGTCTTGTCATGATCCTGGGTGGCGCCAGCGACGACGAGCGCCGTCTCGCGGTGCTCGTCAACGGCGATCGTAGGGCCTGCATGTTCACCTTGCCTGAGCGTGAAGGATTTTGCTGGGTGCCAGCCCTCGAAACCGCCGAGCCAGCGGACAGCTCGCGACCGATATCGGGACGGGCGGTGATCTTCATGATCGAACGAGCGCAGGCCGGCACAGGGGAGAAGCGCAATGGCGGCAGGTGACAAGACCGGATGGTGGCGCGGTTGCGTCATCTACCAGATCTATCCGCGCTCCTTCCAGGACACGACCAGCGACGGCAGCGGCGATCTCGCCGGCATTACGTCGAGGCTCGCTCATGTCGCTTCGCTTGGTGTCGACGCAGTCTGGCTGTCGCCTTTCTTCAAGTCGCCGATGGCCGATATGGGCTACGACGTGTCGGATTACTGCGATGTCGATCCGATGTTCGGCACGCTCGAGGACTTCGATGCGCTGGTCGCCGAGGCGCATCGTCTCGGCCTGAAGATCGTCATCGACCAGGTGCTGTCGCATTCGTCCGACAAGCACGACTGGTTTGTCGAAAGCCGCGCCAGCCGCGATAACCCCAAGGCCGACTGGTACATCTGGGCCGATACCAAGCCCGATGGCGGCGCGCCCAACAACTGGCTCTCCGTCTTCGGTGGCCCGGCCTGGGAATGGGATTCGACCCGCCGGCAGTATTACATGCACAATTTCCTTGCCTCGCAGCCCGACCTGAATTTCCACAACCCGGAGGTCCAGGACGCGCTTCTCGACACGGTGCGGTTCTGGCTGGAGCGCGGCGTCGACGGCTTCCGGCTCGATACGGTCAATTACTATGTCCACGACCGCTGGCTGCGCAGCAATCCGCCGCTGGCGTCGAGCGTCGCCGGCACCAACGGCGAGACCAACACCTACCTCTACCAGGAGCATCTGTTCGACAAGACGCAGCCGGAAAACCTGGCGTTCCTGCGCCGCTTGAGGGCGCTGCTCAACGAATACGACAACCGCGCCGCGGTCGGCGAAATCGGCGATGAAGGCCGTTCGCTGCAGACGCTCGCCGCCTACACCTCCGGCGGCGACAAGCTGCATATGTGTTACACCTTCGACCTGCTCGGTCCGCAGTTCTCGGCCGCGCATGTGCGTGGCTGCGTCGCAGCCTTCGAGGCGGCCGTCTCCGACGGCTGGGTCTGCTGGGCATTCTCCAACCATGACGTCGTGCGCCATGTCAGCCGCTGGACAAGGCCGGATAGCGATCCCGACGCGGTCGCAAGATTCTCGATCATGCTGCTCGCCTGCCTGCGCGGCTCGATCTGCCTCTATGAGGGCGAGGAACTGGGCCTGGAGGAGGCGGAACTGGCCTATGAGGATCTGCGCGATCCCGTCGGCATCCGCTTCTGGCCAGGCGTCAAGGGCAGGGATGGGTGTCGCACGCCGATGGTCTGGGAGGCCGGCGCCGACAATGCAGGCTTCTCCACGGCCAAGCCGTGGCTGCCGATACCGGCCAGCCATCGCACCCACGCGGTCGACGTCCAGAATGCCGACACGGCCTCGGTGCTGAAGTCCTATCGGACCACGCTGGCCTTGCGCGGAGAGCATGAGGCGCTGGTATCAGGCTCGATCCGCTTTCTCGACGCCGAGGGTGACGTGCTCGCTTTCATTCGCGAGGGCGGCGGCGAAAGACTGCTCTGTGTCTTTAATTTCGCCGAGGGATCGGCCAATTGGCAGTTGCGGGGGGACATCGGAGCGGTTGTACAGCTGGATGGCAATGCCGCGGTCGTCGAGACCGAGCTTTTGCTGCCAGCGCTCGGAGCCTTTGTTGGCAGGCTCGACTGATACCCGGACCGTTACTGCACCAGCACCGCACGTCCGCATGTCGCGCCGGTGACCCGGACATCGGCTTCGCCGAGATGCACGCCGAGCGTATCGAGCAGATTGTAAAGCAATGTGTCGACTGGTGCGGTCACGGTTTTCAAGAGCGTCGTCACCGCAGGTTTCACTGCGCCGAGCAGGGCGGTTACGTCAAGCCCGAGGATACCCAGCGCGTTGACGGAGAGTGACAACTTGTCGACCAGTGATGTTGTCAGCGTCTGAGTCAGGTCCCGTGTCGGCGTCGTCTTGATGGTTTTGGCGGCGATCTCGGTTTTGTTGAAGACCAGGTTGGTCGGGCTGACGTTGGTGATATCGGCACCCGCCGACCCCTTCACCAGTATTAGCGGGATTTTTAGCAGCAACAGATTGAGGCTGACATTCGCTATGTTGGCGTCGGAGAACGACTGCGGGTTGCTGAAATCGGCGAAAGCGGTGGGGCTGTTATCGGCGTCGCTGGCGGCAAGGTTCACCGCGGCGACGCCGGGCTTCGCGGCAATGGTAACCTTCAGGCTGTCGGGGCCGGTCGGGCAGCTGATGTCGGTCAGCTTGGCCTCGGCGTAGGCCACTTCGACATTCAGCGGCAGCTTGACCGACAGCAGGCTGATGCCGCCGCCCAGGTTTGGATTGCCGACGCCGACCGTGACCAGCAGCTTGATGCGCGTTTGCGCGGTGCGCACCACGGTGCCGGCTTCTCCAACCGCCAGCCATGGCGAGGATTGCGGCGGTTCGCCGATGGCGATGGCGAGCGTGGTCGACAGCACCCCGGGAATGGTGGCGCCGAGGGCGACGTCGACCTGCTTCGAACCGTTTGCCAGTCCGGCAGCGGCCGTCAGCATTCCCAAGGCGCTGGCATCGACGCCGAGGCCGGCGGGCCTTTGCCCGAGGCCCAATTTGCCGACGGAGCCGAGATCGACCAGATGACTGAGCGGGATCTTGACCGTGCTGGTCGACTTGGACGCGATCGTCTGCAGGGCGACCTTGGCCGTGTTGCCAAGCCCGGGCACATTGGCCATGGCCGTGGCGATCTGGCCGACGGTCGCCTTCGATGCCAGCACATCCGAATACGACACGCCGGTCAGGTTCAGCTGTGTGGCAACGCCGTCGACGAAGGAGAGCACGCTCACATCCGCCGAGATCAGCGCGTTGTAGTCCATGACGCTGAGCGAGATGTTGCTGCCGAGAAGTCCGCCGAGAAGCGCGTTGAGGATGCCGCCATTGAGGCTGGCGAGCCTCGATCCGACCGAGAACGTCGCCTGCGGCGTCATGCTGGCGGTGGCTTGGGTGCCGATGACGGGAGTGGGGATCAGCGAACTCGCGAAATAGCGGGCAGGGATCTTCTTCAGGGTGACGCGGACGGCATTGTAGGGTGTTACGCTGGCCTGGAAACGCTGGCCCACATTGGCGCCGGATGCCACATATCGCCCGGGTGTGACCGTCACGACGGTTTTGCCGGCCGCCGGCTCGATCGTCTGTCCCGAGCTTTGAACGACAACCCCTGGCATGCCGTTGTCGGTCAGCGTGGTGACAACCGCTGTGTTGACTTTGGTCATGTTCGAGGCGGCGGTGATCGCCGCCAGATCCACCATTGCCTGTGCTTCGCGGCGCTCGGTGTAGATCGAGGCTTCGTCGATGGCCACCGCGGCCAGCGCCAGCGCCACCGGCGCGCTCAATGCCGCCATGACGGTGAAGTTCGCTTTCCTGTCACTCAGCATCAACCGGGCAAGCCGACCGATCCCATTGCACGCATGCAGCAGCATTTAAATGCCCCCGACCCTAATCGTTGACTGGCGCTTGATGGTGGTCCCGGGCATGGCTATGCCCGGGAAAAGGTTCCAGATCGGCAGGTTGCGGGCATCGTACTGGATGGCCACCACGAACTGGCTTCCATCGGCCGCGCTGTCGTTGGCCTGGTAGGTCAACTTGCTGACATCCACGAAGGGATATCCGCCGGCATTGTTGGTGACGAAGCTGGCCACGAGCGTCTGGCGCTCGGTCTGGTTCAGCCCGGCAATGGCCGTGCGGGCCGCATCCGCCGCTATCTGCTGGATCGAGTTGGCGGCGCCGAAATATATACCGTATGCAACCATTCCGAGTAGAAGAAGAATGAAGATCGGCGAGAGTAAGGCAAATTCAACCGCAGAAGTTCCACGTTCCTCTTGAAATTTTCGTACCAATTGAAAGACCTTGGGCAATTTACTTGCTCCGTTGCTCATAGCCGCCACGCGTCTGAGATCGAACTGTATAGAAGGCAATCATAATGTAACCTGTGGTTGCTTAAGAACGCATTAAGACATTCCGGCAAACTGGCATGGCTCCGATTCGCGGTGAAAAATGGCGTCGAGGTGAAGAAACCAAGTCAAGCTTCTGGTTTCGACTGGTGTTTCAGCGGCCACGCCATAGCTTTCGTCCGCCTTACTTTGGGTGACCCAGAGAGTCTGTTGAAATAAAAATTCTCCGCGTTAGTGTCTGGGCACGAGCCGCAGGACGGGAACCAGCGGCGCGCTCAAGGGGTCAGATATCGGCTCCAGGGCGTCAACACTTAATAGGCGCGCCAACGGCAGCGCCGACAGGGAGAACTTCATGCTGAAAAACATGCTGAAGGCGACGGTGCTCGCCACGACCATGGCGCTGGCCGCCGGCACGTTCTACACGCCGGCTTTCGCCGAGACCGTCTATAACAGAGGCAGCGCCGCCGAAGCGGAGACGGTCGATCCGCACAAGACCTCGACAGTCTACGAAGCCGATATCATACGCGACCTGTTCCAGGGCCTGGTCATGCATGACCAGAAGACGAACCTCATTCCGGGCGCGGCCGAAAGCTGGACAGTGTCCGACGACGGCACTGTCTACACCTTCAAGCTGCGCAAGGATGGCCTCTGGTCGGATGGCAGCCCGGTGACGGCGGACGACTTCGTCTATTCGTTTCGTCGGCTGGAAGACCCGGCCACCGCTGCCGAATACGCCTCGATGCTGTACCCGGTGAAGGGTGCGGAGGACGTCAACACCAAGAAGGGCAAGCCGGAGGATATGGGTGTCAAAGCGATTGATGCAAATACCCTCGAAGTCACGCTGAAGGCGCCGACGCCTTACTTCCTGGAGATGCTGACCCATCAGGCCACCTATCCGGTCAACAAGGCTTCGATCGACAAGCTCGGCGCCGACTGGATCAAGGCGGGTAATCTCGTTTCGAACGGCGCCTATACGCTGGCCGAGTGGATTCCCAACGACCACATGAAGCTGGTCAAGAATCCGAAATTCTGGGACGCCGCGACCGTCAAGATGGACGTCGTCAACTATATCCCGACCGAAGACCGCTCATCGGCGATGAAGCGCTTCGAGGCCGGCGAACTCGACAGCTACGGCGACCTGCCGACCGAACAGCTCGCTGACCTCAAGACCAAGTTCGGCGACCAGGTCCGCGTCGGACCTTATCTCGGCACCTATTATTATGCGATCAAGACCGACAAGGCGCCGTGGGACAATGTCGAACTGCGCAACGCCATCTCGATGGCGATCGACCGCGACTTCCTCGCCGAGAAGGTCTGGCAGAACTCGATGCTGCCTGGCTATTCGATGGTGCCTCCGGGCATCGCGGGCTACTCGCCGGCAACGGCCAAATACGCCGACATGTCGCAGATCGACCGCGAGGACGCTGCCAAGAAGACCCTCGAGAAACTCGGCTATACGCCCGAGCATCCCTTGAAGATGGAGATCCGCTACAACACGTCGGAAAACCACAAGAACACGGCCGTCGCCATCCAGGAACAGTTGAAGCCGCTCGGCGTCGACGTCTCGCTCGTCAACACCGACACCAAGACCCACTACTCCTTCCTCGAGCAGAAGGGCGACTACGACGTGGCGCGTGCCGCCTGGATCGCCGACTACAAGGATCCGGAGACCTTCCTCGGCATCACCCGCAAGGCCAGCGGTAACAACTATTCGAGCTATGTCAGCCCGGCATATGAAGCGGCCATGGACAAGGCGGCGGCTGCCGGCGGTAAGCCGGAAGAGCGCATGAAGGACCTCGCTGAGGCCGAGCGCATCCTTGTCGATGACGTCGGTAACATTCCGCTTCTCTACTACAGCTTCCACGACATCGTTTCCTCGAAGCTGCATGGCTTCGACGACAATGTGATGGATATCCATCCGTCCCGCTTCATCAGTAAGGACTGATCCTTAGCCGGGCCGCCGCGCAACTCAATGCGCGGCGGTGCTGGTTGGCCATCGCATCGGTCCGGAAACCGGAATCGATTTTCGGTATGTCGGTGCGAAGATTTGAAGGCTAGAGCGCAACCGTCCGGCTGGACGCGCGTTGCTCTGGATCAAGCGGGGCACCGATGCTGCGATACGTATTACGGCGGCTTCTGACCGCCATCCCGACGCTGTTCGTCATCGTGACCATGGCGTTTTTCCTGATGCGCGTCGCGCCGGGCGGCCCATTCAACCAAGAGCGGGGGCTGAGCCCCGAGATCAAGGCCAATCTCGAAGCCCAGTTCGGCCTCAACGACCCGCTCTGGCTGCAATTCGTCCATTATCTCGGCAATCTGCTGCGCGGCAATTTCGGCCCGAGCTACAACATGCCGGACTTCACCGTCACCGAACTCTTCGCCAAGGGCCTGCCTATATCGGTTCAGCTCGGCGCCTCGGCGCTCGTCCTGGCGCTGCTGCTCGGTTGTGTGCTCGGCACCATTGCGGCGCTTAACCAGAACAAGCTTGGCGACTATACGGTGATCGCGCTGGCGACGGCCGGCAGCACCATCCCAACCTTCGTCATCGCGCCGGTGATCCAACTCCTGTTCGGGCTGACCTGGAGGCTGCTGCCGATCGGTGGGTGGGGCGATGGCGCTTTCATCAACAAGGTCGGTCCGGTGTTGACGCTCGCTCTGCCGCAGATCGCCATCGTCGCCCGGCTGATGCGTGGCTCGATGATCGAATCCTTGCGGTCCCATCACATCCGCACGGCGCGCGCGCTCGGCCTGTCCGATTGGTCGGTGGTGGTCAAGCACGCGCTGCGCGGCGCCATCCTGCCGATCGTCTCCTTCACCGGTCCGGCGGCGGCGGCATTGCTGACCGGCTCGGTCATTGTCGAGACGATCTTCTCCATTCCAGGCGTTGGCCGCTATTTCGTCGATGCCGCGCTCAATCGTGACTACACGCTGGTGATGGGAACGGTGGTGGTGATCGCCATCTTTACCATTGTCTTCAACCTGATCGTCGACGTCATGTACGCGGTCGTCGATCCGAGGGTGCGCTATGACTGACATCGCAGCCACAGCCGCCCCCGCCGTCATCGGCCGTTCACTCTGGGGGGATGCCTGGGCGCGTCTCAAGGCCAATCGCGCCGCCATGTTCAGCCTGTACTACCTTGCCCTGATCGGTGTCGTCAGCGTATTCGGGCCGTGGTTCGTGCCACATCAATACACTACCATCTATGCCGACTATGTGCGCATGCCGCCAAGCCTGTCAGCCTATCCGAAGGCCGACATGGTCGAGACGGCGCTTACCGAAGCGATCAAGCGCATGCGGGTCGAGATCAAGGAGTGGCGGCAGGAAGGCAACCAGGTCTTCGTCACCGTCAAGTCGACCAGGCCGATCGACGATCGCAACATCCGTTATCTCGACCGTTCCGATGCCTTTGACGGCACCAAGATCGAGAGCAAGTCGCCCGACGGTCTTGAAGCGACGATGAGCGCCTCGATCAAGCAGCAATATTTCCTGTTCGGCACCGACAACACCGGCCGGGACCTATTGTCGCGCACGCTGATGGCCGGGCGCATATCGCTGGCCATCGGCCTGCTCGCGGGTGTCGTGGCGGTGGTCATCGGCGTGGTCTACGGGGCCGCTGCCGGCTTTGCCGGCGGCAAAATCGACGAGGTGATGATGCGCATCGTCGACGTGCTCTATTCCTTGCCCTTCATCTTCTTCGTCATCATGCTGGTGGTGTTCTTCGGCCGCAACTTCGTGCTGATGTTCCTGGCGGTCGGCGCCGTGCTGTGGCTCGACATGGCGCGGATCGTGCGCGGCCAGGCGCTGTCGATCCGCCGGCAGGAGTATGTCCAGGCGGCGGAAGCCATGGGTGTCGGCCAGCGCGGTATCCTGCTGCGCCACGTCATTCCCAATCTGCTCGGCCCGGTGGTCATCTACATGACGCTGCTGGTGCCGCAGGTCATCATCCTGGAGAGTTTCCTGTCATTCCTGGGGCTCGGCGTGCAGGAGCCGATGACCAGCTGGGGCGTGCTGATCTCGGTCGGCGCCAAGAACATCGGCACCGCCAACTGGCTGCTCCTGTTCCCCGCCTTCTTCCTCGTCTCGACGCTGTTCGCGCTGAATTTCGTCGGCGACGGCCTGCGCGACGCACTTGACCCAAGGGATCGCTAAGATGGGGATCGCCGAGATGGCTGCTTCCGAAACGATCCTCAGCGTCAAGGATCTGCGTGTCCGCTTCCGCACGCTTGACGGCGCCGTCGAAGCAGTCAAGGGCATCAACATCCATGTCAAATCTGGCGAGACCGTTGCCGTGGTTGGCGAATCCGGGTCCGGCAAAAGCCAGACGATGATGGCGGCGATGAGCCTGCTGGCATCGAATGGGGAAGCGACAGGCAGCGTCGATTATCGCGGCCGCAATCTTCTGACGCTTAGCAAATCCGAGCTCAACCAGGTTCGTGGCCGCAAGATCAGCATGATCTTTCAGGAGCCGATGACTTCGCTCGATCCGCTCTATTCGATTGGCAATCAGTTGATCGAGCCGATCCGCCGGCACCGGGGCCTGAATGCCCCCGACGCGCGGGAAGAGGCGCTCAAGCTGCTGCGGCTGGTGCATATTCCCGATCCCGAGCGGCGGATGAAATCCTATCCGCATGAAATGTCCGGTGGCCAGCGCCAGCGTGTGATGATCGCGATGGCGCTCGCCAACGACCCTGACATATTGATCGCCGACGAGCCGACGACGGCGCTCGACGTGACCATCCAGGCGCAGATCCTGATGCTTCTGGCCGAATTGCAGCGCAAGCTCGGCATGGCGATCGTCTTCATCACCCACGATCTTGGCATCGTCCGCCGCTTTGCCGACCGGGTCTATGTCATGCGCCAGGGCGAGGTTGTCGAGGAGGGGGAGGCGGAGGCCATCTTCGTCAATCCCCAGCATGCCTACACGAAAATGCTGCTGGCGTCCGAGCCGACCGGCAGCAAGGCGCCGCCGCCCGCCAATGCTCCGGTGCTGCTTGAAGGCAGAAATGTCGAAGTGACGTTCAGGATTGGCGGCGGGTTTCTTGCTGGTGAACCGCTGATGCTGCGTGCCGTCGATCACATCTCGATCCGGCTGCAGCGCAACCAGACCATCGGCATCGTTGGTGAATCCGGCTCGGGCAAGTCGACGCTCGGCCGCGCCTTGCTGCGGCTGTTGCCGAGCGACGGGCTTATCCGTTTCGGCGATCGCGACATTTCCCAAGCCGACAGGCAGGCGATGCGGCCGCTGCGGCGCCAGATGCAGCTTGTCTTCCAGGACCCGTTCGGCTCGCTGTCGCCGCGCATGACCGTCGGCCAGGTCATCACCGAAGGACTTCTGGTGCATGAGCCTGATCTCTCGGGCAAGCAGCGTGATCAACGCGCGGTCGACGCCTTGCGCGAGGTCGGCCTCGACCCCAACGCACGCAATCGCTACCCGCACGAATTCTCCGGCGGCCAGCGGCAGCGCATCGCCATTGCTCGCGCCATGATCCTGAAGCCCAGGCTGGTGGTATTGGATGAGCCGACCTCGGCGCTCGATCGCTCTGTGCAGAAACAGATCGTCGAACTGTTGCGCAAGCTGCAGGCGGACCACGAATTGTCCTATCTCTTCATCAGCCACGATCTGTCGGTCGTGCGCGCCATGGCCGACTACATCATCGTCATGAAACAGGGCAAGATCGTCGAGGAGGGGCCGACCGAGGCGATCTTCAGCGATCCGCGGCACGCTTACACACAGACGCTGATGGCCGCCGCGATCGACATGACGCGATTTCGCCTGAGCGCCTGAACCAGGCTTCGCACCGATACACTGGCTGTCCGCTCAATTTGTGGAGCTCGGGCACTTGCGTGCTCGCACAGCGGCAATGGCATCCTGTTGCTGCTTGAGCCGGTCGATCCTGGCTGTTTCACGGTTGGCCACCGCGGTCTTCACGCGTGAGCCGCCGAGCAGCCAGCGTGGAACATTGGTGTTGGCGACCTTGCCGCGCGTGATTGCCGTTTGCGAGATGTCACGGGCGACGTCTCCCATCGCCCTGTTGAGGTCGGTGCACGTCATCGAATCGTATTTCGCTGGATCGACGGTTCTGCCGAGCGATGAACAGCCAGCGACGAGAACCAGCGTCATCACGAGAATCAAGGGCGAGGCTGTGGTTGAATTCAAATTCATGTCGCACTCGGCCCGCCGTTCACTGACTCCATCAAGTTCACGACCCTAAGACCGACAGACCTTTTCGTCAAAATATGTGGCCTCGAAGAAACCTCCCACTGGGCCCGGCCTTTGCGGCCGACGCAGGAACATCTCAGTCACTGGAATTGCTATCTGCCGAGTGTTGGGCTCAATCGCTGGCAAACGGAGAGTACCGGTTCCGGCGACGTCGGGGCGGCCTTTCCTACGCTGCCTCGGCCACGAACCTCGACGGGGGGCAACCGCCGAGCACTGTCTGAGCGATGTCGGCGTCATTTTCATCGACATGCGCCGTCACCAGAACGACCCCTTCGGCAACCTCCTGATCATCCGCCTTTATGGCGGCCGTGGCGAATGTTCCAAACAGACCGGCAACGCCGCCACAGACCGCGCCAGCCACCGCTGTTGGCAATACGCCCGCAGCAACAGGATTGATGCCATAGGCCGCAACGGCACTCAGGCAGACCAACCCGCCGGCGGCAGCGCCAAATAACGATCCCAAAGCGGAAACCCGAAGAGATCCCGCCTCGTCATTGTAAGGCCCGATGATCGCGATCTGTACGCGAGGAATTCCGGCTGCCACCAAGTCGCTGGCGACCCGCGCCGCATCGACGGGGGAATCAAAAAGTCTGCAAATCGTCGGCATGGTCGCTTAACGCTTCTGGCTGTTCAGCGTCGTCTCGGTGAGGAATGACGCGGCAATCAGATCGTCAACCTCGATTGGGCCCTCGCCGCCCTCCATGATGGCTGCGACCTTCTGGAAGGTCTTCATCTCGTCTTCGGTAATCTGGGCTTCCTGCATCCTGGCTTTGATCTCTGTCATGCGCATGCTCAGGGCATAGGATTTCTTGGTCTCACGGTTCGACATGCTGCTGCTCATAGTTCATTGATCATTTTTTGCCCGCCACTCGAATTTGGGGCAAGGGGCAAACGTTTCCAACCCTGGACTTCGGTCGGGGAGGGTCGGACCTAAGTCTGGTCGTGGGCCGCAATGGTCTTGCCGACGGCGCCGCCAAAGCATGACCCAGGAATGCGTGCCAAAAGGCCTTTCGTGGCCCGACTCATCAAGAATCGGGCCGGAGATCTGCGATCAGTACCCGTCGTTTTCGATCACAACGGGATGGTGCCGATGGTGGTGACGATGGGTGGAGACGGAACCTGTCACGACAACAGTATCGCGGTGATGATGCCGGCGCCCATGGTCATAGAACGCTACGGTACCATGGCGGCGGTGGTGCAAGCGCTGACCGTCTTCGTTGATGATCTTGACGCTTTCGTGATGTCGATGATGGGTTCTAACAACCACATCGGCTTCGGCTGCCGAAGCCACAACGGGCAGTCCAAGGGAAAGCGCCAACGCGCACATGATCATTGTTTTCATTGCAGTTTCTCCATTTTCTTAATTAGCCCTTCATTGGATAAACTGCCCCTGATCGCTTTGGTTCCGGTCGTCCGGCATCGACCCGAACGTTCACTGGTCATCGCTGGATCTCGTCAAACGGCGGAACATTAGGCGTGCCTGATGGTTTATTTCCCGCAGCCGGGATCACGATTTGGTGTCTGCTGCGGATCAGTCGGCAAAGGCTGGTCGGCCCGCGTTCTCTGCCAGAGGCGCGGGCTTCCCAGGCAACAGGAGAGAGATAATGAACAATATCATTTGGCTCGTTGGAGCTGTGGTCATCGTGATAGCGATCTTGAGCTTTTTTGGCCTCCGCTGAGGGGGACGCGCATACCAGTCGGGATGTTTACCCGAAACTGTCCGCGAGCGCACGCATGAAGGCATCAGGCGGCCGGTTGACTGGTTACTGTCCAGTGCAACGGGCATCGCTGTCGGCCGGGTCACAGAGGCACGGCGAATAGAAATTCGCCCATCCGACTGGCGGGGGACGCGAGTAATCTCGCTTGAGGGGCAGGCGGAGCGCCGAAGTCGGGATGCGCTAACTCTTTGTTTTCTCTGGTCGGAGTGGCAGGATTTGAACCTGCGACCCCCTCGTCCCGAACGAGGTGCGCTACCAGGCTGCGCTACACTCCGTGACCAGACCGCGGGCTTATAGCCGCCACACTTGGTTCCTGCAAGCGGCACGGCGGCACTTCTGTCGCATTTCGTCGGCTTTCGTCGAGCATTGCCCGAAAGGCCCGGATTCCCTTCCGGAATAAACATGGCTTAAAGCCTTGTGTGCTAAGCCGCAGCCCTCGACAATTCGTAATTTCGGCCATTCGGAGTTTCCAGTCTTGTCCTTCAGCATCGTTGGCGACGCCCGGCCCAACAGTTTCGAATTCGAAACCACAGCGCTGATCAAGCCATCCGGCTTTCGCGAATATGATGCGCGCTGGTGGTTCGGCCATCCCGGCTCCGCGCAACGACCGGAACTCAATCTGATCGGCGTCCAGGCGCTCGGCATGGGGCTTGGTACGCTGATCCGCCGTCTCGGCGCCGGTCCCGATATCATTACCGGGCATGATTTCCGCTCCTATTCGCTGTCGATCAAACTGGCCCTGGTGTCCGGTTTGATGGCTGCAGGCGCACGGGTGAGGGACATCGGACTGGCGTTGTCGCCGATGGCGTATTTCGCTCAGTTCGCTTTGGATACGCCCTCGGTCGCCATGGTCACCGCTTCGCACAACGAAAATGGCTGGACCGGCGTCAAGATGGGTGCGGCGCGGCCGCTGACCTTCGGCCCGGGTGAGATGAGCGCGCTGAAAGCAATCGTGCTGTCCGGCGATTTTGACCTTATCGGCGGCGGCTCCTACGATTTCATCCGTGACTTTCGCGCGACCTATCTCGACGATCTGACCCGCGACAAGCGCATCGCCCGAAAACTGAAAGTGGTCGCAGCCTGCGGCAATGGCACCGCCGGCGCCTTCGCGCCGCAAGCGTTGCAGCGCATCGGCTGCGAGGTCATCGCGCTCGACGTCGAGCTCGACCATACATTTCCGCGCTACAATCCCAATCCCGAGGACATGCGGATGCTGCATGCCATCCGGGACAAGGTGCTGGCATCAGGCGCCGACATGGGCCTTGGCTTCGACGGCGATGGCGACCGCTGCGGTGTCGTCGACAATGAAGGCAATGAAATTTTTGCCGACAAGGTCGGTGTGATGCTGGCAAGGGATATTTCCAGCCAGCATCCCAACTCGACCTTCGTCGTCGACGTCAAATCGACCGGCCTGTTCCATACCGACGCAATGCTGCGCGCCAATGGCGCCGTCACTGACTATTGGAAAACCGGCCATTCCTACATCAAGCGCCGCGTCGCCGAACTCGGTGCTGTCGCCGGTTTCGAAAAGTCGGGTCATTTCTTTTTCAATCCGCCGATCGGGCGCGGATATGACGACGGCCTGGTCACCGCCATCGCCATCTGCCAGATGCTGGATCGCAGCCCGGGCAGTTCGATGGCCGATCTTTATCGCGCGCTGCCGCTGACCTTTGGCACGCCGACCATGTCGCCGCACTGCGCGGACGAGGTGAAGTATGGTGTGGTCGAACGGGTGGTTGCCGACTTTCAGGCCATGAAGCGGGATGGAAGGGTTTTCGCTGGGCAGAAGATCGCAGACCTCATCACCGTCAACGGCGTGCGCGTCGTCGCCGATGACGGCACCTGGGGGCTGGTGCGCGCCTCGTCGAACAAACCGGAACTGGTCGTGGTGGTCGAAAGCCCGGTGTCGTCGCAGCGTCGACGGGAGATGTTCGAGGCTGTCGACGCCGTGCTGCGCCGCAGCTCCGAGGTGGGCGCCTACAACCAGACCTTTTGAATGGTAGTTGAATGACCGAGCGGATCGTCAGTTTTGTCATGAGCGGTGGCGTCGGCTCGCGGCTGTGGCCGCTGTCGCGCGAGGACAACCCCAAGCAGTTCCACGATCTGTCCGGCGACGGCTCGATGCTGGCCAAGACCTTGCGTCGGCTGACCGCCCGGCTGGAAGGCGGAACGCCGATCTTCCTGATCGCCGCGGAGCGCCATGCTGATCGCGTTCACGCCGATCTTGCTGGTCTCGACCTCGCCGGCGGCGGTCCGCTGTTCGAGCCGACCGGGCGCAACACAGCCGCCGCCGTCGCACTGGCGACGCTGCGCACACTGTCCGAGTTCGGCGACAGCCTGGTGCTGGTGGTGCCGTCTGACCATGAGATATCGACCCCGCGCCAGTTTTGGCAGAGCGTCGAAGCCGGCACCGAGGCTGCGCGCGTCGGCAGGCTGGTGGTGTTCGGCATCAAGCCGACGCAACCAGAGACCGGCTATGGCTATATCGAGGTCGCGGCCGAAAGCGGCGGCACCTTCGACGTGTCGCGCTTCGTCGAAAAGCCGGATATTGCGACTGCGCAGAGCTATCTCAAGGCCGGAAATTTCTACTGGAACACCGGCATCTTCCTGTTTCGCGCCAGCACCATGCGTGACGCCTTCATAGCGTTCCAGCCGGATATCTGGCAGGCCACCGAAGCAGCCTACAAGGCGGCGACATCGGATCTGTCGGGCCTTTACATGCCGCTGGAACTCTACGCCGCCATTCCGTCGAACTCGATCGACTACGCCATCATGGAGCGGGCAAAAGACATCGCCATGGTGCCGGCGGGCTTCCGCTGGAACGATCTCGGCTCGTGGCAGTCGCTGCTCGATGTCGGCCCCGCAGACGACCGGGGCAATGTCATCATCGGCGATGTCGTCGCCATCGATTGCGAGAATTCCTACATTCGCAGCGACGGCCGCCTGCTGTCGGCGATCGGCATGAAGGATATCGCCATCGTTTCGACATCGGATGCCACCTTCGTCGCCCCGGTCAGCCACAGCCAACACGTCAAGAAGATCGTCGAGCAGCTCGAAAAATCGGGTCGCCTGGAAACCAGGTTCACGCCGGCGCATGACCGCGTCATCGAAAGCGGCGCCTGGCGCCGGCGCGTGCATCACTGGCTGTTTCAGGAGACCTTGCCGCTGTGGTCGACATCGGGGGTCGACGAACGCCATGGCGGCTTTCACGAAGCGCTCGGCCTGGACGCCTCGCCGTTGATGAAGCCCAAGCGCATGCGCACCATGGCAAGACAGGTCTATGCTTTCGCCGTCGCCCGGGCGCGCGGCTGGGACGGCCCGGCCGATCGGTTGATCAGCCACGGCATCGCCTTCATGGCCGGCAAGGGCCGCACCGACAAAGGCGGCTGGGTTCGCACGCTGAATGTCGACGGTTCGGTCGCCGACGCCACCGAGGATGCCTACGATCATTCCTGCGTGCTCCTGGCACTGGCGCATGCGCATATGTCAGGCAATCCCGACGCCTTGCGCCTCGGCGAGGAAACCTTCGCCTTTCTCGATGCGCATCTCGAAGACAGCCGCATGACCGGCTTTCTTGAGACATCGGACGGCAAAGGCGAGCGCCGCTCCAACCCGCATATGCACCTGCTCGAGGCCTTTCTCGCCTGGCACCAGGCGACCGGCGAGCGCGCCCATCTGCGGCGCGCGGCACGTATCATCGACCTCTTCCGCAGTCATTTCTTCGATCCGGAAAGCTGGACGCTTGGCGAGTATTTCGATGCCGAATGGAAACCCTCCACCGGCGAGAAAGGGTCATGGACCGAGCCCGGCCACCATTTCGAATGGGCCTCTTTGCTGGTAGATTTCGCCGGGCGTAGCGGCCAGGCCGAGTTGAGCGGCTTTGCCCGAAAACTTTACGCGTCGGCCACTGCCAATGGCCTCAACCGCGCCACCGGGCTTGCCTATGGCGCCGTCTCCAGGCAAGGCCTGCCGCTCGACCTGATATCCCGCAGTTGGCCGCAGGCCGAAGCCGTGAAGGCGGCGATCGCGCTGGATGGCTCTGGCGGCCCCGATCTCAAGCCGGAAATCGAAGCGCGCGTCGGCCGGCTGTTCCGCTGGCACATCGACCCGGCGCCGCTCGGCCTGTGGATCGATCGCATCGACGAGCGCGGCCGCTCGCTGGCATCGGACGTTCCTGCCAGCATCTTCTATCATCTGGTCTGCGCGCTGACGCAGTATCTTGATGGGACGGTGGAGAAGGGATGAGCCCGTATTGAGAGGCCGGCCTCTCAATACGGGCTCGCTACATCCCCAGTCTCGACATACACCGACTTCAGCTGCGAATAGAGTGCCAGTGCCGCCAGTGAATTCTCACGTCCGATGCCTGACTGCTTGAAGCCGCCGAACGGGATTTCCACCGGCGTCAGATTGTAGGCGTTGATCCAGCAGGTGCCAGCCTGCAACTCGGCGATGACGCGGTGGGCGCGCGGCAGGTCGCGCGTGAAGACGCCGGCGGCAAGGCCGAATTCGGTGTCGTTGGCGCGGTCGATCACCTCGTCCTCATCGTCGAACTTCAGCACGCTCATGACAGGCCCGAAAATCTCTTCGCGGGCGATGCGCATTGTGTCGGCGACGCCGGTGAACACCGTCGGCTCGACAAAGAATCCGCCTTGGAAACCCTGCAGCGACGGCACGTTGCCGCCGCAGGCAAGCGTTGCTCCGTCCTGCTTGCCGATTTCGATATAGCCGACCACCTTGTCATGCTGCGCCTTGGAGACCAGCGGACCCATCTGGGTTTCGGGGTCGAGCGGGTCGCCGATGCGGATTTTTTTGGTCCGCTCGACAAGGCGTTCGACGAAGCGGTCGTGAATGCCGTTTTGCACGAAGACCCGCGTGCCGTTGGAGCAGATCTGGCCGGTCGAATAGAAATTGCCGAGCATGGCGCCGCCAATGGCGTTCTCGATGTCGGCATCGTCGAACACGATCAGCGGCGACTTGCCGCCGAGCTCCATCGTCGCGTGCTTCATTTTTGAGCCGGCCAGCGACAGCACCTTGCGGCCGGTCAGCACCGAACCGGTCACCGACACCTTGGCGACGACATCGTGGCCGACAAGCCCGGCGCCGACATCGCCATAGCCCTGCACGACGTTGAACAAGCCGTCGGGCAGCCCGGCCTCGCTGTAGATCTCCGCCAGTGCGAGTGCTGAAAGCGGCGTGTTTTCCGATGGCTTGAACACCATGGCATTGCCCATGGCGAGTGCCGGTGCCGATTTCCAGCCGGCGATCTGGATCGGATAGTTCCAGGCGCCGATGCCGACACAGACGCCGAGCGCTTCGCGCCTTGTGTAGGCGAAGGGTCCGCCGAGATCGACCGACTCGCCATTGTAGGCGGCGACGGCGCCGCCGAAATATTCAAGGCAGTCCGCGGCGGAAGGCGCGTCCGCCACCAGCGTTTCCTGGATCGCCTTGCCGGTGTCCAACGTCTCGATGCGGGCGAGGTCGGCATTTCGGGCGCGCAATATGTCGGCGGCGCGGCGCAGGATGCGCCCGCGCTCGACCGGTTTCAGCCGCGCCCAAGCGGGCTGCGCCGCCCGCGCTGCCTCGACGGCGAGCTCCAGCACGTTCGGCGTCGCCGAACGTAGCATGGCGATGGTCTCACCGGTTGCCGGATAGATGACCGGCAGCGGCGCGCCGCCTTCGTCCTCGATGTAGCGTCCATTGACATAGTGCGATGCCGTGGGCTGGGCGCGCATGGTTTTCTCCAGATGTATTCGCTACCAAGTCCGTTCGACAATGCCCTATCGATCCGCGACCTGCCAGCGCGGATTGATCCATGGTTCCTGGTTGGACGGCGCCAGCGGCGTGCGGCCAAGGATGTGGTCGGAAGCCTTTTCGCCGGTCATGATCGAGGGTGCATTGAGATTGCCGTTGGTGACGCGCGGGAAGATCGAGGAATCGGCGACCCGCAATCCTTCGACGCCGATGACCCGGCACTCCGGATCGACGACACTCATCATGTCGTCGGCGCGGCCCATCTTGCAGGTGCCGCAAGGATGGTAGGCGCTCTCTGCGTGATCCCTGATGAAGATGTCGAGATCGTCGTCCGACTGCACGTGGCTGCCAGGCGATATTTCCTTGCCCCGATAGGGGTCGAACGCCGACTGGCCGAAGATCTCGCGCGTCAGCCGGATGCAGTGGCGGAACTCCGCCCAGTCGTCGGGATGCGACATGTAGTTGAAGTGGATCACCGGCTTCGATTTCGGGTCCGGCGAGCGCAGCGTCACAGAGCCGCGCGACTTCGAGCGCATCGGCCCGACATGCGCCTGGAAGCCGTGCGACTTGGCCGCCGCCTTGCCGTCATAACGGACAGCCGCAGGGATGAAATGGTACTGGATATCGGGGTAGTCGACGCCGGCGCGCGAGCGCACGAAGGCCGCCGCTTCGAAATGGTTGGTGGCGCCAAGCCCGGTCTTGAGGAACAGCCACTGCGCGCCGATGAGCGCTTTCGAGAACGGATTCAGCACCGAATTGAGCGTGATCGGCAGCAATGATTCCTGCTGGATGTAGAGCTCCATATGGTCCTGCAGGTTGCGGCCGACGCCGGGTCTGTCGGCCACCACGGCAATGCCGTTTTCGCGCAAATGCTCGGCCGGGCCGATGCCGGACAGCATCAGGATCTTGGGCGAATTGATCGACGAGGCGGCGACGATCACCTCACGTCGCGCCTTAACGACCTGAATCTTTTTGTGAGCTTCGATCTCGACGCCGATGGCGCGTTGATTCTCGATGATCACCCGCCGCGCAAAGCCCTTGACCAGACTCACATTTTTGCGCTTCAGCGCCGGCTTCAGATAGGCTGATGCCGCCGACCAGCGGCGGCCGCCGCTGATGGTCTGCTCCATCGGCCCAAACCCTTCCTGCTTGGAACCATTGTAGTCGTCGGTCAGCTCGAACCCGGCCTGGCGTCCGGCCTCGACGAAGGCGCCGTAGAGCGGATTGCGGCGCGAGCCGCGCTGCACATGCAGCGGACCGCCGTGACCCCGCCAGCCATCCTCGCCGCCATCCGAGTCCTCCATGCGCTTGAAATAGGGGAGCACGTCGGCGAAGCTCCAGCCGGCCGCACCCTCTTCGGCCCAATGGTCGAAGTCGCGGGCATGGCCGCGCACATAGACCATGCCGTTGATCGAAGACGAGCCGCCGATGACCTTGCCGCGCGGCGTCGCCAGCACGCGGCCGCCGAGATGCGGCTCCGGCTCGCTGGCAAAGCCCCAGTCGTAGAGGCTCATGTTGAGCGGGATCGACAGTGCCGACGGCATCTGGATCAGCGGCCCGATATCGGTCCCGCCGAATTCGATGACGATGACCGAATGCTTGCCGTCCTCCGACAGGCGGTAGGCCATGGCCGAGCCGGCCGAGCCGGAGCCGATGATGACGAAATCCGCTTCAAGCATGGTTCATATGCGCCATAAAATCGGCGAGCGAGACATTGCCGCCGGTAGCCACAACCAGGACGGTTTTGCCCGCCACATCCACCTCGCCGCCGAGCAGTGCCGCCAGCGAGGCGGCGCCGGACGGTTCGAGCACCAGCTTCATGCGCTCGAACGCGATCCGCATCGCCCGGCGGACAGACGCGTCGTCGACGGTGATGCCGCGAACACCCGCGGTCTTGACCGCGGCAAACGGCGCGTCGCCTGGCCGTCGCGACATCAGTCCGTCGCAGATCGATTTCGGCCCGATTGGCATCGTCTCGATGGCGCCATGCGCCAGCGACGAGCCCATGCCGTTGAAACCTTCCGGTTCGACGCCGATGATCTCAGTGGCGGGCGACAGATAGTGGAAGGCAAGCGAAACGCCGCCGATCAGTCCGCCGCCGCCGACCGAGCAGAACAAAAGATCAGCGCTGGCACCTTTGGCTTCGAGTTGGTCGAGCGCTTCGAGGCCGGCGCCCGCCTGGCCGGCGACGATCTCCGGATCGTCGAATGGATGCAGCAGCGCCAGCCCCTCGGTCTCGGCGATCTCGCGTGCCTTGGCGGCCGCGACTTCCTCACGTGCGCGCTCGCCGTGGTCGGTCAGCACGACACGAGCGCCATAGCCTGCCGTGGCGTCGCGCTTGGCGGCCGGTGCGTCGATCGGCATGACGATGGTGACCGGAATGGCAAGCGCTTGGCCGGCGGCCGCCAGCCCTTGCGCGAAATTGCCGGAGGAGTAGGCGACGACGCCCTTCTTCGCTTCGTCAGCTGAAAGCTGCTTCAGCCGCCAATAGGCACCGCGCACCTTGAACGAGCCGGCCCATTGCAGCGATTCCGGCTTGATGAAGACGCGGGCCGCACCCGTCTCGCGGGCCAGTGCCGTCGATTCCAGCAGCGGCGTGATCTGCGTCGCCCGGGATGTGACGGCATAGGCCTGCTTGAGATGGTCGAGGGAGGGGACGAGAAGGTCTGACATCATTCGCCTCGCGGATACCTTTTGCTCTCTTCGAGATTGTCTAGGTTCATGTGATTGCGCATGTAACGCTCGGACGCTTTTTGCAGCGGCTGGAAATCCCAGGGGTAATAGGCGCCGTTGCGCAGCGCCGGATAGACGACCCAGCGGCGCGCCTGGCTTTCGCGGACAGCGGCGTCGAAGCCGGCCATGTCCCAGCGCGCCTGGACCTTGTCCATGAATACCGCCACTAGGTCCGCATTGGCCGCGTCGTCGGCCAGATTGTCCCGTTCGAGCGGATCGGCTTCGAGATCGAACAGTTGCGGCGGATCGAGTTCGCAATGGACGAATTTGTATCTGCCGTCGCGGATCGCCACCAAAGGCGCGTTGGACCCTTCGGCGGCATACTCCATCAACACCGGCGCGGTGCGCTCAATGCCCTCGGTGAGCGGCAGCAGCGACTGGCCGTCGGTCCACGGCGCGATCGCGGCGATGTCGATGCCGGCGAGGTCGCAAAGCGTCGGTGCCACGTCGAGATTGGAAACCGGCGTTTCGATCAGCCCGGCCGGCACACCCTTGCCCGCAATCATCAGCGGCACCCGCGCCGAGCCCTCGAAGAAGCTCATCTTGAACCACAGGCCGCGCTCGCCGAGCATGTCGCCGTGGTCCGAGCAGAACAGGATGATTGTGTCGTCGGCCATGCGGGTGCGCTCGAGAACATCCAGGATCTCGCCCAGCTTGTCGTCGACATAGGAGATGTTGGCGAAATAGCCCTGCCGCGAACGACGCACCTGTTCCGGCGTGATCTCGAAAGAAGGATAGTCGCTGGCGTGGTACAGCCGCTGCGAATGCGCATCCTGCTCGTCATGCGCGATGAACCCGGTTTCCGGATCCAGCGCCTGGCAATACTCATAGAGATCCCAATATTGCTTGCGCGCGACATAGGGATCGTGCGGGTGCGACAGCGAGACGGTGAGGCACCAGGGCCGATGGCTCGCATCGTCCTGTTCGCGCGAAAGCTGATAGAGCTTCTGTGTGGCCAGGAACACGACCTCGTCGTCATACTCCATCTGGTTGGTGATCTCGGCAACGCCGGCGCCGGTCACCGAGCCCAGATTGTGATACCACCAGTCGATACGCTCGCCGGGCTTGCGGTAGTCCGGCGTCCAGCCGAAATCGGCAGGGTAGATGTCGGTCGTCAGCCGCTCCTCGAAACCGTGCAACTGGTCCGGCCCGACGAAATGCATTTTGCCCGACAGGCAGGTGTAGTAGCCGGCGGCGCGCAGATGATGGGCAAAGGTGGGGATCGATGAGGCGAATTCGGCCGCATTGTCATAGACGCCGGTGCGCGACGGCAACTGTCCGCTCATGAACGAAGCACGCCCTGGCGCGCAGAGCGGCGAGGCCGTGTAGTTGTTGGCAAAGCGCGCCGAACGCGCGGCCAACGCTTTCAGATGCGGTGTGTGCAGAAACTCCGCCGGGCCGTCCGGAAACAGGGTTCCGTTGAGCTGGTCGACCATGACGATCAGAAAATTTCGCTTAATTGTCACTTTTGCGCCGCTCGCCGAGTTTTGTTTCGAGATAGTCCTCGACCAGCGCGATCGCGGTCGCGGCATCGGGCACGCCGTCTTTCAGCGCCCGCCTGATGTAGAGCCCGTCGATCATCGCCGCTGTCGCTTCGGCGGCGCGGTCGGCTTCGGCTCTGGGCAAGATGCCGACAAGCCCGCTCATCAGGTTCGAATGCAGTCGCCGCGCATAGACCCTGAGCAGTCGGCGCAACGCCGATGATTTCTGCGCCTCGACATAGAAGGCGAGCCAGGCGGCGATGGTTTCCGGCTGGAACTGGATGTCGGAGAAGTTGACGGCGACCACCGCCGAGACGCGCTCGCGCGCGGTATTGGCCGAACCAAGGGCGCGCAACGTGTCGGCGGTCAGTTCGGCCAGGATGTGGCGCATCGTTGCCAGCAGCAGCTCGTCCTTGGCGCCGAAATAGTGATGGGCAAGGGCCGACGAAACCCCTGCGCGCCCGGCGATTTCGGACATGGTCACGTCGAGCGAGCCGCGCTCGCCGATCGCCGAGATCGTCGCGTCGATAAGCGCCTTGCGGCGCAGCGGTTCCATTCCGATTTTCGGCATCTTGCAATGATCCCTTTCGAGTAGGATTATTTTTTATTGACGGGTCAATCAACAAAAAAATCAGCACTGGCGTCGCCTGTACCAAGCGATTGTCTGCTCCCAGCCCTTCACGAGGCGAGCAGGATTGTTTATATTTGAACAATAGAGGCGAAATGCGCCGTGGCCCACATGCTAGGCTGGCGCCAAGGATGGAGACCGCCATGACCGCATGCATCGTTGGCTGGGCGCATTCGCGCTTCGGCAAGCTCGAGGGCGAAACGCTCGAGAACCTCATCGTCAAGGTCGCTACGGACGCGCTCGACCATGCCGGCATCGGTCCCGACGAGGTCGACGAGATCGTGCTCGGCCACTTCAATGCCGGCTTTTCGGCACAGGATTTTACCGCCAGCCTGGTGCTGCAGGCCGACGACCGGCTGCGCTTCAAGCCGGCGACGCGCGTCGAGAACGCTTGCGCCACCGGATCGGCGGCGGTCCGCCAGGGCATCCGTGCCATCGACGCGAATGCCGCTCGCATCGTGCTGGTGGTCGGCGCGGAGCAGATGACGACAACGCCGGGGCCGGAGATCGGCAAAAACCTGCTCAAGGCGTCCTATCTGCCCGAGGACGGCGAGACACCGGCGGGTTTCGCTGGCGTCTTCGGCAAGATCGCGCAGGCCTATTTTCAGCGCTACGGCGACCAGTCGGATGCGCTGGCCATGATTGCCGCCAAGAACCACAAGAACGGCGTCGATAATCCCTATGCGCAGATGCGCAAGGATTTCGGCTATGAGTTCTGCCGCCAGGAGAGCGAGAAGAACCCGTTCGTTGCCGGCCCGCTGAAGCGCACCGATTGCTCGCTGGTCTCCGATGGCGCTGCCGCCCTTATCCTCGCCGACACCGCGACGGCACTGAAGATGCGCCGTGCCGTTGCCTTCCGCGCCAACGAGCATGTGCAGGATTTCCTGCCGATGTCGAAGCGCGACATCCTGACCTTCGAAGGCTGCGAACAGGCCTGGACCCGGGCGCTCAAGAACGCCGGCGTGACGCTCGACGATCTCTCCTTCGTCGAAACGCATGACTGCTTCACCATTGCCGAACTGATTGAATATGAGGCGATGGGCCTTGCCAAGCCGGGAGAGGGGGCCAAGCTGGCGCTGGACGGCACAACGGCTAGGGATGGTCGCCTGCCGGTCAATCCATCCGGCGGGCTGAAGGCCAAGGGCCATCCGATCGGCGCCACGGGCGTGTCCATGCATGTCTTGACCGCCATGCAGCTTGTCGGCGAGGCCGGCGGCATCCAGGTGCCGGGCGCAAAACTTGGCGGCATCTTCAACATGGGCGGTGCGGCGGTGGCCAACTACGTTTCCATTCTCGACCGGATCAGATAAACCGCCCGCATTTACGGGAGGGTTCATGACAAATCCGGTTCTGATCGAAGTGTTGCGCGGCGCGGTCGTCGAGAGCGCGCATCGCGGCTCAGTCGCGGTCTTCGATGGCGACGGCAAGCCTGTCTGGGAGATCGGCGACACGGCCAAGCCGGTGTTTCCGCGCTCGGCGGTCAAGGCGATCCAGGCATTGCCGCTGGTCGAAAGCGGGGCGGCCGATGCCTATGGTTTCGGCAACCGCGAACTGGCGCTTGCCTGTGCGTCCCATTCGGGCGAGCCGGCCCATGTCGAACTGGCGCGATCCATGCTGGCCAAGGCCGGGCTGGACGGTTCGGCTCTCGAATGCGGCACGCATTGGCCGTCCAATCATGATGCTGAGATTGCACTCGCCCGCGGCGGCGGCTCGCCGAACGCATTGCACAACAATTGTTCCGGCAAGCATTCCGGCTTCCTCTGCAGCTGCGTCCACGCCGGCATTGCACATCGCGGCTATGTCAAGCCGGGACACGGCCTGCAGGAGATGGTGCGCGATGCCATGCAGTCGGTCACGGGCGCTGTCCATGGTGAGGACCAGCGAGCCATCGATGGCTGTTCGATCCCAACCTATGCGGTGCCGCTCAGGAGCTTCGCGCTCGGCTTTGCCCGCATGGCCACGACATCAGGTTTTGGCCCAGAGCGAGCCAAGGCTGCAAAGCGGCTGCTTTCCGCCTGCATGGCCGAGCCCTTCTTGGTTGCCGGCAGCGGCCGCGAAGACGTCGCGCTGATGCAGGCCGCACCAGGGCGGATTTTCACCAAAGGCGGCGCCGAGGGCGTCCATTGTGCCGCAATTCCGGAGCTCGGTCTCGGCATCGCGCTCAAATGCGACGATGGCGCCGGCCGCGCCGGTGAAGCCATGGCTGCCGCCGTCCTTGCCAAACTGTTGCGCGCCGACGAGGCCTTGGCGTTCAAGCTGAGCGAATTGGCAAACACGCCCATCGAAAACCGCAACGGTGCCAAGGTCGGGGCGCTGAGGCCGACAGCAGCCCTCAACTGACGTGATTGCGCTCGACGGTCAGATGCGCATAGCCGGTATTGTCCGATGACGTGAGATCGCCAGTCGCCGGTTCGGCCCAGCGCTGGCCGACAATGGCGCCGTTCAGCGCACCGTCGATGACATTGTCTGAAATGATGGCCGTACCGGCGCCCTCGACCACGGATACGACGATCCCGGTTCCGGCCTTGCGAATGATGTTGCCGGTGGCGACGACATTGCGCAGGTACGGGCCCCAGCCGATCTGCATGCCATAGAGCGGCGTGTTCTCGATGACGTTGTTGGAAACGGTTGTGTCGGCTTCGACGCCGATGCCAACGCCAAACCCTGGCGAGTCGGCGGGGTAGGGGCCGCTGGTCGACAGATTGCGCACAATGTTGCCCGAGCAGACGCCCATGCGGCCGCCTTCGTTGAAATTGACGATCGAGATGCCGTTGGCGGCACCGTCGACGATGTTGTTGCTGATGATGGCGCCTTCGAACGAGAATTCGGAATAGACCGCCGTTTCGCCCGAGCGCGAGCAGGTGTTGCCCGATATCTGCAGGTTGCTGGCGCTGTTGGCCCGGATCGCCGAGAAGGCGCAGTCCGAGACGATGTTGCCCGAGATGACGACATTGCCGGCGCGAAAGGCATTGATGCCGTTGCCGTTCTGCCCGGTTCCGCCGCCGCGTGCCTGGATCCGTTGGACGCGGTTGCCGGTGACCATGGTGCCGTCTTCCGCCGCCTGCCAGCGGTGCACGAGGATGCCGCCATTGGCGCAATCGGAGACGGTGTTGCCCGTGATAGACAGCCCGCCAGCCTCGACCGAGTAAATGCCGGCATCGGCGGCACCCGATATCTCGCTGCGCTCGACCCCGCCCGCCGCATGTTCCAGCGCCAGTCCGTTCTTGCCGCTGCCGGTGATCTGGCAATTGTCGATGGCGAGGTGCGCGATACGGCGCAGATCGAGCAGCCCTTGCGTGTAATCGCCCATCGTGCGGTTCGAACCATCGAAGACCAGACCGCTAAGTTCGATATGGTCGGCCTGTTCGGCCATGAACAGGTGGCCGTCACCGCCGTAAACGATGCGCGTCGCGCCCGGCACGCCGGAAAGACGCACGCGGCCGGGCAGCGAAAGATTGGAGACGACATAGGTGCCGGGCGGCAGGAATATCGGCATGTCGCGGCTGTTTGCGTCACGCAGGAGTTTGGCGAAGGCCTTGCTCTGATCGTCTGATGTGCCGGGCTGCACGCCGAGGTCGGTGGCATTGATCGAGCCGCGGATCGAGGCTTTCTCGATGCCAGTCAGGTTTGCGGCCACCGCCTTGCCAAGCGCAAGCCCCATGACGGCAAAGCCGGCGGTCCCGGTCAGCAGCGTTCGTCTGTTCAACATCGGCACAGAATCCCAGCGTTCAAGCCTGCTTATCGCAGGAATCGTGCCAGCCGTTCTGTCTCTCCTGCCGAGCGCGCGACAATGGCTTGTCGAGCAGCCTCTGCGGGCCTAAGTTCAGGAAATGAGCAGAGCTTTCACCCGCGAGGAAGACAGCGAAAATGCCATTGCCGGTGTAGGTGAACGGCCAGTCAGCCACCATCGCAATCTGGTGACGGAACGCGGCCTGGCGATGATCGACGAGAATCTTGCCGATCTGCGCGACATACTGGCGAAGGCCGAGCGCAAAGCCGACCGCGAGCGCATCGCGGTCGTGTCGCGCGACCTGCGCTATTGGACCGCCCGGCGTGAAAGCGCCGAACTCTCCGCACCGGAGCCGGGCAGCGACGTGGTGCGCTTCGGCATGGGCGTCACGATCGAAGGCGACGACGGCAGGAAGGTGCACTGGAAAATTGTCGGCGAGGACGAAGCCGATCCGGCCAAGGGTAGCATTTCGCATGTTTCGCCGATGGCCATGGCCCTGTTCGGCAAGAAGGTCGGCGACTTGGCCAGCGTCAACGGCAAGGAATGGGAAATCGTCAAGCTGTCCGAGAGCTAATCCTCGAGCTTGACGACATGGTCGCGGAAGAAAGCCGCGGCTCCAGTTTCATCGATCTCGCCAGCAGCGACCATCAAGACCAGTTGAATGACGTCCTGCTGGTCGGCCTCGACGCTCAATCCGTTGAAATAAAGAAACAGATCGGCCGCTGCAAAGGCAGTACGTTTGTTGCCGTCAACGAACGGATGATTTTTGGCGATGCCGAACAGGTATGCCGCCGCCAGTTCGCAAAGATCCGGATCGCCATAAATCTCTCGCTGCTGTGGACGGGAGAGCGCCGACTCCAGCATGCCTTCATCACGTATGCCTGCCGCCCCGCCGTGCAGGCGCAACTGCTCAGCGTGAAGCGACTCCACGAACTCCCTCAAATGATGCTCGGTCATTTCGCGAGCGCACGGTAGGCAACCTCGTACTTTTTCATCCGCTCGCGTGCGATCTTCATCTTACGCTCGAATTCCTCGGCGCTGTCTTCGGTGCGACGCAAACGAAGCTCTTCACCTTCCTGAACGATGACGATGCTGTCGCCTGCCTTCATGTTCAGACGATCGAGCAACTCCTTGGGCAGGATCACACCCTCGGAATTGCCGATCTTGCGAATGGTCGTGTTCATGACAGATATCCTGTTGCAACGCAGATTATAACTCGACCGGCGAGAAGTTGCAACAGATATTATAACAAGTCTAGGCCAGCAGCCGGTCCAGCAGGCGATCCGCTGCTTCCGGTATGACCGTGCCCGGCGGGAAGATCTCGGCAGCTCCCGCCTGCCGCACCGCGTCGTAGTCCTGCGGCGGGATGACGCCGCCGGCGACGATCAGCATGTCGCCGCGGCCGAGCTTTTTCAGCGCGTCGCGCAGTTCGGGGATCAGCGTCAGATGTCCCGCCGCCAGCGACGAGGCGCCGACGATGTGGACGTCCTGTGCGACCGCCAGCCTGGCGATCTCATCGGGTGTCTGGAACATCGCGCCGACGGTGACGTCGAAGCCGAGATCGGCGAAGGCCGTGGCGATGACCTTCTGGCCACGGTCGTGGCCGTCCTGACCCATCTTGGCGACCAGGATGCGCGGCTTGCCGCCGGTCTTCTTCTCGAAGGCGTCAAGCTTGTCCTGCAGACCCTCGACCACGGGATGATCGCCAAGCGCCTTGCGATAGACCCCCGAAATGGTCTGCACCGTGGCGACGTGGCGCCCAAAGGCTCTTTCCAACGCGAATGAAATCTCACCGACCGTGGCATTGGCGCGCGCGGCTAGGATGGCGAACTCCAGCAGGTTTTCGTTGCCCTGCGCAGCGCGGGTCAGCGCATCGAGCGCGCTTTCGACGGCGGCGACGTCGCGCGTGCCCTTCAGCCGTTGCAGCTTCGACAATTGCCGCGCCCTGACTTCGGCATTGTCGATCTTCAGCACGTCGACCTCGATGTCGGTCTCGGGCCGATGGGCATTGACGCCGACCAGCATCTGCTCGCCGGAATCGATGCGCGCCTGCGTGCGTGCGGCGGCTTCCTCGATGCGCAGCTTGGGTATGCCCTGTTCGGTCGCCGCGGCCATGCCGCCGAGCGCCTCGACCTCCTCGATATGGGCAAGGGCGCGCGCCGCCAGATCATGCGTCAGCCGTTCGAGATAGGCCGAACCGCCCCACGGGTCGATGATGCGCGTGGTGCCGGATTCCTTTTGCAGGATGAGCTGCGTGTTGCGGGCGATCCGCGCCGAATGGTCGGTCGGCAGCGCCATCGCCTCGTCGAAGGAATTGGTGTGCAGCGACTGGGTATGGCCCTGCGTTGCAGCCATCGCCTCGATCATGGTGCGGATGATGTTGTTGTAGGGATCCTGCGCCGTCAGCGACCAGCCAGAAGTCTGGCAATGGGTGCGCAGCGACAGCGAGCGCTCGTCCTTGGGCGAAAAATTCTTCTGCATCAGGGTCGCCCACAACAGGCGCGCAGCCCGCAGCTTGGCGACTTCCATGAAGAAATTCATGCCGATGGCCCAGAAGAAGGACAGGCGAGGCGCAAAGCGGTCGATGTCGAGGCCCGCCGCGACGCCGGCGCGGGCATACTCGATGCCATCGGCGATCGTGTAGGCGAGCTCAAGGTCGGCCGTCGCGCCGGCCTCCTGCATGTGATAGCCGGAGATCGATATCGAATTGAACTTCGGCATGTTCTTCGATGTGTATGAGAAGATGTCCGACACGATCCGCATCGAAGGTTTCGGCGGATAGATGTAGGTGTTGCGGACCATGAATTCCTTCAAAATGTCGTTCTGAATGGTCCCGGCGAGATCCTTCTGCGCAACGCCTTGTTCTTCCGCAGCGACGATGTAAAGCGCCATGATCGGCAGCACCGCGCCGTTCATCGTCATCGATACCGTCATCTCGTCGAGCGGAATGCCGTCGAAGAGCTGCCGCATGTCGAGGATGGAATCGATGGCGACGCCCGCCATGCCGACATCGCCGGCAACGCGCGGATGATCGCTGTCATAGCCGCGATGCGTGGCGAGATCGAAGGCGACCGACAGCCCTTTCTGGCCGGCGGCAAGGTTGCGTCGGTAAAAAGCGTTGGAATCTTCGGCCGTCGAGAAACCGGCATATTGCCGGATCGTCCAGGGCTGCTGGACATACATGGTCGGGTAGGGGCCGCGCACGAAGGGCGGCAGGCCGGGATAGGTGTCGAGATGCGGCAGCCCCTTGAGATCGCTTTGATTGTACAGATGCTTGGCAATGAGCCCTTCCGGCGTGGTCCGCTGGCCTTTGACCTCGACAGGCGTGCGGCGTGGCGGGATCCAGCCGATCTGGCCGAAGTCCGGGATCAAGAGCCGGCTCCGATCGATTGGTCGATGCGGACTGGAAACAGCGGCTCGCAGACGGCAACGCCTTCGGTGAAGGCCGGTCGCCGTTCCGCCGCCAGCGTCTCGACCGGGCGTTCGTCTTTTGATGGATAGAGCGTGGTGCCGATGATGGCCCGTTCACCTGTGCGGTAGGCTGCATTGCGCTGCTCCGCCGCTGCGTGGACGCGCTTCTGGATGTGTCCGTCCTGAAGGCTGGACAGGACACCGCCCTCGGCTTCGATCGTCTGCAATTCCGCCCAGGCCAGCTCGCACAATTCCATGGTCAGCGCCTCGACAGCGCCGGAACCATAGGCGGGATCGGCGACATGATCGATATGGCTTTCATTGGCCATGATCAGCTGCGTGTTGCGGGCAACACGACGTGCAAAACCCGCCGGCAGACCATGCGCGATCGTGTGCGGCAGGATGGAGATCGAATCGGCGCCGCCGCACGCCGCAGCAAAGCATGCAATGGTGGTGCGCAGGATGTTGGTCTCCGGGTCCATCGCCGTCATCATGCGAAACGAGGTCTCGGCATGGATACTGGCCGTGGATGTCGGGATCGAACAAGCCTCCTGCACCCGCGCCCAGAGCCTGCGCAGCGCCCGCATCTTGGCTATCGACAGCAACTGGTCCTGGTCGACGCTGAGTGCAAAACCGATATGAGGTGCGGCATAGACAAGCGGCTGCCGCGCCGTCTCGAACATTCTGAGGTAGGAGACAGCCGAAGCCAGCATGATGCCAAGCTCCTGCGCTTCCGTGGCGCCGGCATTGTGGAACACGCGCCCGTCAGCTTCCAGCAGCACGCCCGGAACGCCCATCGCGAAGAAATGCGCCAGCGACTGCGGCATGGAGGCCTGCAGCGCCTCGATCGACATGCGCAGCCGACCGGTTCCCGCGAAGATCGCCGCTGGATCGATGCCGAAGGAGAGGTTGAGCTTTGCCGGGTCCGACCGCCGCTTGCTCAGGAAAGCGACCAGCCAGTCGGCCACGGCGCGGCTCCAGGGATGGGCGTCGATGCGAACCTGGATGCGGTTGAGCGGTATGCCGTCCAGCACCGCCTCCAACGCCTCCGCCGTTCTCGGCAAGCCGTATCCGAACGCGTTCGGCGCCCCCTCGAAGACCAGCGACAATCCCGTGGCACCCTGTGCCACATCCTCCAGCGCTTGGCTTCTGGCGCGGTTGGTGTCGGGATCGTCGATTCGCTGGCTGACGATCCATGGCGATTTCGGGTTTGCGCGCACGATCGGTTCCGCCGCGGTGCTGCGGTCGTAGAGCGGTTCGATACGGATGTTGTCGTCGCTGTGCGAGACCAGCCTTTCCTCGAAGGAAGCGCCTGCCAAAGCCTTTTCCGCCAAGGCGAGCCATCGCTGGCGCTCGATGTTTTCGGGTTCCACGTCCTGGATCAAGGCTCCGGCGCCCATCCGTCCTCCTCGTTTCATGCGGCCGCACCGGCCGGGAGCGGTCCAGTCTACGGTCCCCGGTCCGATATCGCAATGCAATGCGCTTCCAGAGACCGGATTCGATCCATCAGATATAGGTCAGTCCGCGAGGACGACGATTGCCAAACAGCGGCAAAATCCGCAAGCTCCAAAAACCCGATTTGAAAGAATGGGGTGATTTGGACGAATGGCCCGGATTTGGACGAATGGCCCCGATTTGGACGAATGGCCCCGATTTGGACGAATGGCATTGTCGCTGTCCAATGGCCTCACTATACCTGCGGCAAGGCCACTGGCTTTAGACACATCAGTTTGCGGAGACCGTGCATATGGCTGACGACAGCAGTATTTTCATCGGCGCCAGCCGCAAGCCCGACGACAGCTATCAGCGTGCCGAGCAGCTGTTGCTGCAATATGGGAATCGTCATGGCCTGGTGACGGGCGCCACCGGTACCGGCAAGACAGTCACCTTGCAGATCCTGGCCGAAGGATTTTCCAACGCCGGCGTGCCTGTGTTCTGCGCCGACATCAAGGGGGATCTGTCGGGCATCGCGATGATGGGCACGGCACAGGATTTCCTCGTCAAGCGGGCCGAACAGGTCAAGCTCGATCCTTATGACTTCCAGGAATTCCCCGTCATCTTCTGGGACTTGTTCGGCGAACAGGGTCATCCGATCCGCGCCACGGTCTCGGAAATGGGGCCGTTGTTGCTATCGCGCCTGATGAACCTGACCGAGGCGCAGGAAGGCATCATGAACATCGCCTTCCGCCTGGCTGACGAGGAAGGCCTGCTGCTGCTCGACATGAAGGACCTGCAGGCGCTCTTGGCCAACATCGCCGAGCGTGCCGACGAGATCGGCTCACGCTACGGCAACGTGACGAAGCCATCGGTCGGGGCGATCCAGCGCACGCTGCTCGTCCTGGAGCAGCAGGGCGCGGCGAACTTCTTCGGCGAACCGGCACTGCGTATCGCCGATATCATGCGCACCACCCGCGACGGACGCGGGGCCATCAGCGTGCTTGCCGCCGACAAGCTGATGATGAATCCGCGGCTCTACGCGACCTTCCTGCTATGGCTGATGTCGGAACTGTTCGAGGTGCTGCCGGAAGTCGGCGACCCCGACAAGCCGAAGCTGGTGTTCTTTTTCGACGAGGCGCATCTTCTGTTCGACGAAGCACCCAAGGTGCTGATCGATCGCGTCGAACAAGTGGTCCGACTGATCCGCTCGAAAGGCGTCGGCGTCTATTTCGTCACGCAGAACCCTTTGGATATCCCTGAAAAAGTCCTGGCCCAGCTCGGCAATCGCGTCCAGCACGCGCTGCGCGCCTATACGCCGCGTGAGCAGCAGGCAGTCCGGACGGCAGCCGAGACGTTCCGGCCAAATCCCGATTTTGACTGCATGACCGCCATTACCCAGCTTGCCACAGGCGAAGCGCTGGTCTCGACGCTGGAGGCCAAGGGTGTTCCGTCCATGGTGCAGCGGACGCTTATCCGCCCGCCATCCTCGCGGCTTGGACCCATAACTGCCGCTGAGCGGCAAAAGCTGATCCAGGAAAGCCCGGTCGCCGGCCAGTACGATCAGGCCGTCGACCGCGAATCGGCTTTCGAAATGCTGCAAAAAAAGGCCAAGGACGCGCAGGATGCCGAAGAGCAGGCCCAGCAGGCCGGCAGCGGCGGCTCGCGCTGGACCATTCCGGGCTTCGGCAATGACGATCCCGCGCCGCAATCGGGTGGCAGGCGCACATCTGCACCGCGCCCGTCCAACCGCCAGACGGTGGCCGAGGCGGCGATCAAGTCGGTGGTGCGCTCGGTCGGCTCGTCGGTCGGAAGGGCAATCGTGCGCGGGATATTGGGCAGTCTTTCCAGGGGGCGGTGAGCTTCGGATCTGAGGCAGAGGCATCCGCTTTGGCGAAATGCCCGTGGCTTGAAGCCGCATCGGATAGGCGGCATTGAGCCGGTTTTGGCGGACAGACGTTGGTTGGCCGGTTCGAGGAGGGCCCGAACCGACCTTTTCTGCGTCAGGTCGCTTCGAGCACCATGTTGAGTGGGGTCTGGGCAGCCCGCCGGACACGAGAGAACCCACCCGACCGGATCACTTCCGTCAGCCGGTTCTCTCCTGCTTGAGCTCCGAGCGCGAGGCCCGTCTCCTGTGCCAGTGATGTGGGAACGCAGATCATCGTCGAGGCCGAGTAGTACAGCCGTCCGACCGGATTGATATTTTCCTCCAGAGTATCTCCCGCCATGGGTTCGACGATCATCCAGGTGCCGCCCTCTTTTAGCGATTTGCGAATATGCACCGCCGCGGCCTTTGGGTCGCCCATATCGTGCAGGCAGTCGAAGCAGGTGATCAGATCGAAGCCACGCCCGCCAAAATCTTGCGCCCGGCCGACCTCGAAATTCAGGTTCGTCAGTCCGTACGACCGGGCATGCGCGGTCGCGGCGGCAATCGAGGCCGGATGGAAGTCGTAACCTATGAAGCGGGAGGCGGGGAAGGCCTGCGCCATCAGGATCGTCGACAGACCGTGCCCACACCCAACGTCGGCCACCGATGCCCCTGCCTTCAACGTGGCGACGACACCGTCAAGCGCCGGCAGCCAGTCCTTCACCAGGGCATTGACATAACCCGGCCGAAACAGACGTGACACGGCGCAAAACAGACACCCTGCCTGATCGCCCCAGGCAACGCCTCGCCCGGTCCTGAAAGCCGATTCCACTTTTGGCTGGTTCTCGACCATAGCAGCCGCGGTGTCGAAACCGCCAATCAGATGGACCGGGCTGTCGGGTTCGGCAAATACGAATGACTGCTCGGGCGTCAGCGAAAACCGTCCATGTTCATAGTGCACGTAGCCGGACGCCGCCTGCGCCGACAGCCATTCGCGAACGTAGCGACGCGCGCATCCTGCAGCATCGGCAAGTTCGTTGGCCTTCGCAGGGCCGATTTCCTTGAGCGTTTTGTAGAGACCCAGCGCATCTCCGATCCGAACCAACGGCACGCTGACCGCACCACCAAGGTCGCCCAGAACGCGGCCTACCAATTCATTGAGCCTGGTTTCATTGAGTTGCGTCATGTCGGGTTCCTCCTGATCTTCGGACGACGGCTTGTCGCTCCGCCGATTCCGAGGATGAGACCCCCTCTGATGATGGGCATGATGCAGCAGTCCCGTGGGGGAAGTGAAAGCGAATGCAAATAGGGACAGAAGTCCCTTATTTGTGGTCTGCGAGGAACTCAATCGGGCTGGGGCGCTCGCTCTCTGTCGGACAGCGTCATCACGATTGCCTGCGATCGGCTGTGGACGCCGAGCTTGCTGAAAATCATCGACAGTTGATTGCGCACGGTCTTCACGCTCTTGCTCAAGCGCTGCGCGATCGCGCGGTTGTCCAGCCCCTGTTTGACCAGATCCAGAAGCGCCGCCTCGGCAGGTGTCAGGCCGGCCTCTCGGATTGCGCGCGGCTGCCTGGGCCGCTCATGTCCGAGGAAGGCATCGAGTTCATCCTGGAACACCTTCCAGGCTGGCTCGGTCGGCAGGAGAACATGATTCTTGCTTTCAAGCGGCAGGAAGCGCGCTCCAGGGATCGCTGCGGCAAGCTTGCAGCCTTCATCGAACGGCACGCGCATGTCCCCGCGGCTGTGCGCGATCAACGTCGGGACGCGGAGTTTCACCGCGAGGTCGAGGACGTCGATCCCCTGCATCTGCCAGAGCAGGCGGGCGGCTACGTCGGCGCTTGCCGTCACGCGCTCAAGATCGCCCCACCAGCGGTGCTGTTCTTGTGTCCCGTTGGGAATGAAAAGGTTGGTGAAGAACTGGCAGAACGCAGGATTTTCGCGTCCCCAGCCAATGCGCACGAAATTGACGAGTGTTTCGGCTTCCAACCGCTCGGCCTCGGTCTGCGCTCGAACTCTCGCACCCTGGCCGTAGGCATTCAGCAGCACCAGATGCGACACCCGCTCAGGATGCCGCAGCGCATAGGCGATGCTGAGAGCGCCGCCTTGCGAAAGACCGAGCAGAACGAAACTTGGCTGCTCGATGGTCGCCGTCACGGCGTCCAGGTCTGCGTGCCACGCTTCGATCGAGAGGTCGGCGACATGGCGATCCGACAGACCGCAACCGCGTGGATCGTAGCGCACAAACTGGTTGTGGGCCGAAAGGGCCTGGAGCCATGGCCGCCAAACCGGGCTTTCGAGATCATAATCGACATGGCTCAGCCAGTGCGCCGCCCGAACGATCACCTTGCCTTCCCCGCATGATGCGACAGCGATGCGGGTACCGTCCTCGGACGTGCAGAACCGTATGCTCTGGCTGAGTTTCATCACCACAGAATATCGCAGTGGGCCGCCACGCGACAGACCGGTCTCCGCCGATGCAGAATCGGTTCCGTTTCAGAGAGACAATCCGGTGAAGGAGCGTCGTAACCGCCGCCCCTTCGCCTGCTCAGAAGATCGAATTGGTAATCGCCTTGACCGGTCCAAGTAGCACCGAACCGTCCGGCACTCCGGCGTCGATCGGGATCGCCTGTCGGTTGGCCGTCGCCACCATGGGTTGGCTGGCGTCGCTGGTCACGACGACCGGCGTCTTCGAGGGCACGCGATCATAGAGGTCGATAATGTCCTGGTTCATCAGACGCACGCAGCCTGACGATACCGACTTGCCGATCGACCGCCATTCAGGCGAGCCGTGCAGACGATAGAGCGTGTCGACATTGCCCTGGAACAGATAGAGCGCGCGTGCGCCGAGCGGGTTCTTCAGGCCGCCGGGCATGCCGCCATTGTCGGCGCTGTAGGGCTTCAATTCCGGCTGGCGGGCTATCATTTCGTCCGGCGGCGTCCACTTTGGCCATTTCTGCTTCCACTGAACGACGGCGTCGCCGGACCATTCGAAACCGGCGCGGCCAAGGCCGACGCCGTAGCGTATCGCCTGACCGCCTGGACGAACCAGATAAAGGAAGTGGCCGGTGGTATCGACGACTATGGTTCCCGGCTTCTGTCCCGTCGGGTCGGGAACGATCTGACGCAGGAACTGCGGATCGATCTTGTCGACGGGGATGGCCGGCAAATCGAAGCCGCCGTCGCTGACTGCCGCGTACATCGTCACATAATCGGTCAGGGGCGGTTCGACATAGGCTGGCGGCGGCGGCTCGACCGGGCCCGGCCCGGTAGTGGCGCATGCGGAAACCGCGATCGAAGCGGCGCCCAGGGCTGCGGCGTTGAGAAAGCCGCGACGGCTCAGGCGAAAAGATTCGATTTCGGTTATGGACATGGTTGCCTTCTTTAAGTCTCAAATCGCAACAAAGCGTGAATTCGCCGACAGTTCCGCGGGGTGCCTGACAACACCTGGGGCGATAGGCGGTTCCGATTCTGGCCCGAACGTGGGCAAACAAAGGCGAAGCTGTGACCGAGCCGCTACTGTGGCGCCAGAGACACAGGTCTCCTAGCTGCCGGGCACAAGGGCTTCGAGCGACGGCAGGATAAGGGCCGGTGGGAAATCCTGGTATTCTTCGGGCTGGTTGGAACGGTTGATCCACACCGTGCGAAAGCCGAATTTGGTGGCGCCTGCAATGTCCCAGCGGTTGGAGGACTGGAAGGAAACCGCGCCGGGGTAGAGGCGCCAGCCGGTGGCGACCATATCGTAGACAGCCGGATCGGTCTTGAAGCGCCGCACCCTGTCGACGGAATAGATGTCATCCAGAACCTGGTCGAGCGCGGCGGATTTGACCGCTGCCTGCAGCATTTCGGGCGAACCGTTTGACAGAATCGCCAGCCTCGCTCCCGAAGCCTTGAGCGCCTTGAGCACGGCCGGCACTTCCGGATAGCAATCCAGCCGCCAGTAGGCATCCAGCAATATCGCCTTGAGACCGGGGTCGGCCGAGGGAACCTTGCGCAAGGCGAAATCGAGCGCCTGTTCGGTCAGTTGCCAGAAATCGGCATAGGCGCCCATCAGCGTGCGCACCCAGGAATATTCGAGCTGCTTGGCGCGCCAGATCTCGGACAACAATTGGCCGTCCGGCCCGATCCGGTCTGCATGACGGCGCACGGCGGCATGCACGTCGAACAGCGTGCCATAGGCGTCGAAGACATAGGCGGCGTATTGCATGACAACAGTTTTGAGGGCAGGTGCGACAAGGTGCAAGCTTTGATTGCATTGCGCCCCGGCACTGGCCTCAACAAAACTCCATGATGCCGGTTGACGGCGCCCGCCAAAGCATCTTCCAATGGCCGTCACACGAGACCGATTGAGGCGGGACGACACGATGACACTGGCGGCTGCGGCGCAATCCGCGACATGGACTTTCGTCGATGGTGATTGGCACGAGGGCAACGTCGCCATTCTGGGGCCGCGCAGCCACGCCATGTGGCTCGGCACTAGCGTGTTCGACGGTGGCCGCTGGTTCGAAGGCGTGGCGCCGGATCTCGACCTCCATGCCGCCAGGGTGAATTCCTCGGCGATCGCGCTCGGCCTGAAGCCGAACATGAGCGCCGACAAGATCGTCGGGCTGACATGGGATGGGTTGAAGAAGTTCGACGGCAAGACGGCGGTCTATATCAGGCCGATGTACTGGGCCGAGCATGGCGGCTATATGGGCGTGCCGGCCGATCCCGCCTCGACCCGCTTCTGCCTTTGCCTCTATGAATCACCGATGATTCCGGCGACTGGCTTTTCGGTGACCGTGTCGCCGTTCCGGCGTCCGACCATCGAAACCATGCCGACCAACGCCAAGGCCGGCTGCCTTTACCCCAACAACGGTCGGGCCATTCTCGAAGCCAAGATGCGCGGCTTCGACAACGCAATGGTGCTCGACATGCTGGGCAACGTCGCCGAGACCGGAACCTCGAACATCTTCCTGGTCAAGGACGGTCACGTCTTTACGCCTGCGCCGAACGGCACCTTCCTGTCCGGCATCACCCGCTCGCGCACGATAACGCTGCTCGGCGAATATGGCTTCAGGACCACGGAAAAGACGCTGTCGGTGCGAGATTTCCTCGAAGCGGACGAAATTTTTTCGACCGGGAACCATTCCAAGGTGGTGCCGGTCACGCGTATCGAGGATCGCAATCTGCAACCCGGGCCGGTGGCCAAAAAGGCGCGCGAACTCTATTGGGCTTGGGCGCATTCGACTTCCCCTGCTTGAGCGGATAAAAAGGCGACCGACGCTTCATCCGGAGTTGTCCCAATCCATTCCAGACCTATCTTACTCCGGTATCGACACCGGATTTTTCCACGAGGGAGTACTATCCATGGCCTTTGAATTGCCCGCTCTGCCTTACGACTATGAGGCCTTGCAGCCTTACATGTCGAAAGAGACGCTGGAATATCACCACGACAAGCACCACAAGGCGTATGTCGATAACGGAAACAAGCTCGCCGCCGAGGCCGGCTTGGGTGATCTGTCGGTCGAAGAGGTGGTCAAGCAGTCGTTCGGCAAGAATGCCGGCCTCTTCAACAATGCTGCCCAGCACTACAACCATATCCATTTCTGGAAGTGGATGAAGAAAGGCGGCGGCGGCAACAAGCTGCCGGGCGCCTTGCAGAAGGCAGTCGATAGCGATCTTGGTGGCTATGACAAGTTCAAGGCCGACTTCATTGCCGCCGGCACGACTCAGTTCGGTTCCGGCTGGGCCTGGGTCTCGGTCAAGGATGGCAAGCTGGCGATCTCGAAGACGCCGAACGGCGAGAACCCGCTCGTTCATGGCGCGTCGCCGATCCTTGGCGTCGATGTCTGGGAGCACTCCTATTACATCGACTATCGCAACGCCCGGCCGAAATATCTCGAGGCGTTCGTCGATAGCCTGATCAACTGGGACCATGTCCTCGAATTGTACGAAAAGGCCTGATGCATGTTGCCCAAAAGTGCGCAGCGGTTTTGGGATAACGACATGCACGAAAACAAAGACTCAAACCGCGTCGTTCGAGTCCGCTTGAACACAGCGCGTTTGATGTCCTGATCGATCGTAGAGAAGCCCCGCGCGATGAACTGCTCCCCCGAAGGTTGATGCCCAACTTTCGGGGGGCAGTTCATCGAGCGGGGCTTTTCTTTTTCTGCGTCGAGATTCCCGTAACAACAAAGGTCTGGCAAAAATCATCAGGGGGAAGGGAATTTTCCCCCTGATGCATCCGTTAACGTCCTGTCCCGAAATGCCTTCATCATGGAGCCAATTGAATGAGAAAGCTTGTTATCGCCATCTCTATGCTCGCACTCGCGGCCTCGGCGGCTTTTGCCGACCCGATCCTCGATCGGCAGGCACTGATGAAGGAACGCGGAAAGATCGTCGGCGGCCTGTCGAAAGTGGTCAAGGGCGAGGAACCCTTTGATGCGGCGGCTGTGTTGACGCAACTTCAGGCGCTGCAGGCGAATGCCGACAAATTCGATGCCGATGCGCTGTTCCCGGCCGGCAGCGACACCGGCGACACCACGGCCTCGCCGAAGATCTGGGAAGACATGGCTGGCTTCAAGGCAGCGGAGGACAAATATCTCGCCGACGTCAAGGCTGCGGTCGCTGCGGCTCCCGCCGATGCCGACGCGCTGAAGGCGCAAGTCGGCGCTATCGGCTCGGATTGCGGCACCTGCCATCAAGGCTACAGAATCAAGAAGGGCTGATCACCAGCCATGGCATGGCTGAAGAAACTTGTCGGCGCCGTCGTCATTCTGGGCGGCGTCGGTGCAGTTGCCGGGTGGGTCCTGTCGGCGCCGGTGAGGCTCGACAGGGAAACCTTGGCCAAGCTCGGTCCTGGCGACGCAGCCAGGGGCAAGCGCATCTTTTATGCCGGCGGTTGCACATCCTGCCATGCAAAGCCGGGCTCACAGGGCGACACGCGGCTTCAGCTCGTTGGGGGCCTCGAACTCAAGACGCCCTTCGGAACCTTCGTGCCGCCCAACATTTCGCAAGATCCCAAGGACGGTATCGGCGCATGGTCTGTCGAGGACCTCGCCAATGCCATGCTGAAGGGCGTGTCGCCTTCTGGTGAGCATTTTTATCCGGCGTTTCCCTATGCATCCTACGCGCGCATGAATCCGGCCGACATTGGCGATCTCTATGCCTTCTTGAAGACGTTGCCGGCCGTCGCCGGCAAGGCGCCGGGCAATTCGCTCGATTTCCCCTTCGATATCCGCCGCGGCATCGGCCTGTGGAAATTGCTCTACCTCAGCGACCAGCCGGTTGTTGCCTTCCCCGAAGGCACGCCTGATCCGGTGATATCAGGCCGCTATCTGGTCGAAGGGCCAGGCCATTGCGGCGAATGCCACACGCCGCGCGATCTTGCGGGCGGCACGAAGAAGAACGAATGGCTGGCGGGCGCCGTGGCCGCGGAAGGCAGTGGCGTCGTGCCGAACATCACATCAGGCGAGGGCGGTCTCGCCGAATGGTCGGAGGCAGATATCGCCAACTATCTCGAAACCGGCTTCACGCCCGATTTCGATTCGGTCGGCGGCGCCATGGTCGACGTCCAGCGGAACATGGCCGAACTGACGCCGCAGGACCGTGCGGCCATCGCCGCCTATCTGAAGGCGATCCCGGCGCATCCAAACGGCTATCCGGCCCGCAAGAAGACGGCGAACTAGACCGGGTCTGCGGATAACAGGTGGCGGTCGCCGAGAAAATCGAAGCCCGTTTCGAAGAAATGGTTGTAGTTGCAGGTCAGCTCTTCGCCAGGCGCGATGTCGCGCAGCGCAAAGCTCTCCTCGGGTGAGGAGACGTCGCAGTTCGGCTCGTCGGCATGGTTCATATAGCGCGCGTCGTCGGCTTCGAAGACGATGTAGTTCGGATCGCGGCGGTCGGGATAGGAGTAGCGATCGAGATAGCTCTTCACCGGGCCGGCCACGCGCTCATAAGTCTCGACCTCGATGAGCCGATCGAACCTTGGGTCCAGCTTCCAGATCAGAGTGCCGCGAGGAATGTGGTTCTTGGCAAAGACGCCGATTCCCTGGATAGGCGATTTGTCGAGATAGACGTCGACGAGCAGCATAATGGACCTTTACGCGATTGGAGGCTGTCAGGCCGGGAAAAGCCGCGCACTGGGTAGCGCGCGGTCACCGCAATTGCGAGTGAAAATGAGCAACGGGAACTTAAAAAGTCCTGATTACGCAGCCTCTTCGGAAGGCGCGTCGATCATCGTCTGGAGTCAGCGTTGCTGCAGCGCCAGACGGACGCCCAAAGCGCAGTAGATGCCGCCGACAACTTTGCCCTGCCATCGTAACACCGACGGATTTCGGCGCAGGAACGTGCCGAGCCGGCCAGCGCTCACGGCAAAGACGACCGTGCTGAAAAGGCCCAGTACGACGAAGATGACCCCCAACACGGTCATCTGAAGCATTACCGTCCCGTTTTCAGGCCGCACGAACTGAGGCAGGAAAGCGAGGAAGAACAGAGCGGTCTTGGGGTTGAGCACTTCGGTCAGGACAGCCTGCCGAAACGCCTTGCCGGCAGAGATCGCAAGCGCGCCGGCAGCCGGGACGGCTGATGTTTTCTCCATGATCGCGCGAATGCCGAGATAAATCAGGTAGGCCGCGCCGATGTACTTTATCACGCTGAACAGCGTCGCCGACGCGGCGATGATCGCCGATATGCCGATCATGGCCATGACGGTGTGAAAGACGTCGCCGGCAGCGATCCCGCCGCCCGTCGCGATGCCGACCTTGGTTCCGGAACTCGTTGCCCGGGCGATCGTCAGCAGGGTGGCGGGGCCTGGAATGAAGACGAAGCCGAGCACAACCGCGATGTAGGCGATCAGGGTGGTGAGGTCGATCATTTGTTGGTTGCTCCCGTAAGCTGCGCCTTGCCCATCACTTTCAGCGCGAAGGAATAGGTGTAGGCGATCTCTTCCAGCCGCGAAAACCGGCCGGAAGCACCGGCATGGCCGGAATCCATGTTGATCTTGAACAGAACCGGATTGTCCCCGCTCTTGCGGTCGCGCAGCCGGGCCACCCATTTGGCCGGTTCCCAATAGGTGACGCGCGGATCGGTGAGACCGGCCAGCGCCAGGATCGGCGGATAGTCGTGATCAGCGACATTGTCATAGGGCGAGTAGGCGGCAATGGTCCGGTAGTCGTCGGCGGACGCGATCGGGTTGCCCCATTCGGGCCATTCCGGCGGCGTCAGTGGCAGGGTCGCATCGAGCATGGTGGTGAGCACATCGACGAAGGGAACCTCGGCGACGATGCCGCCAAAACAATCCGGCGCCATGTTGGCGACGGCACCCATCAGCATGCCGCCGGCCGAACCGCCCTGCGCGACGACACGGTCATGCGCCGTGTAACGCTCCGTGACCAGATGGCGCGCGACGGCGATGAAATCGGTGAACGTGTTCATCTTGTTCTCCCGCTTGCCGTCATCGTACCAGCCATAGCCCTTGTCCTTGCCGCCGCGAACGTGAGCGATGGCGAAGACAAAGCCACGGTCGACCAGCGAGAACCAGTTGGTGTTGAAGGCGGCCGGCACGGTGATGCCATAGGAGCCGTAGCCGTAAAGCAGGCAAGGCGCGGATCCGTCCAGCGGCGTGTCGCGATGATGCAAAAGCGAGATCGGCACCAGTTCGCCGTCGCTGGCCGGCGCCATCAGGCGCCGCGTGACATAGTGGTCCGCATCATGGCCGGACGGCACTTCCTGGGTCTTCAGCAGCACCCGCTCGCGGGTGCGCATATTGTAGTCGAACACCTGGGCCGGCGTCGTCATCGACGAGTAGGAAAAGCGCATGATCTCGGTGTCGTATTCATAGGAACCCGACAGTCCGAGCGAGAAGGCCTCCTCGTCGAGGGACAGAAGATGCTCCTCGCCGCTGATCCGGTCGCGCACGACGATGCGCGGCAGGCCTTCCTTGCGTTCGAGCCGGACCATGTGGTCCCTGAAGCCGATCACCGACAGGATCAGCCGACCGGGCTCATGCGGCACCAGTTCCTGCCAGTTGGCGCGCACGGGATCGCCCGCCGGTGCCGTCATGATCTTGAAGTCCTTGGCGCCGTCGGCATTGGTCAGGATGAAGAAGATATCGCCGCCTTCTTCCAACTCGTACTGAAGGCCAATCTCGCGCGGCGACACCAGTTTCGGCTCGGCAAACGGATCGTCGGCGCGCATCAGGCGGTATTCCGAGGTCTCGTGATCGTTGATGCCGATCATGATCCACTCGTTGTTGCGGGTGCCGTCGACATTCATGAAGAAGCCGGGATCGGTTTCCTCATAGATCAGCCGGTCGCTTTGCGGGCTGTCGCCAAGCGCATGGAACAGCACCTTCGACGGGCGGTGGTTGGGATCGAGACGTGTATAGAAGAAGCCGTCATTGCCAGCGTTCCAGACACCTGAACCGCCGGTGTCGGGGATCTGGTCCGCAAGCTCCCTGCCGTCGGCAAGGTCACGCACGCGAAGCGTGTAGAATTCGGAGCCCTTGTCGTCGAATGCCCAAAGCAGCCTTGCGTGGTCGGCCGAATGGTCGACGCCGCCAAGACGGAAATAGGCCTTGCCCGCGGCCTCCGCGTCGCCATCGAGCAGGATATGCTCGGCGCCGCCGTCGCGTGGCATGCGGAAATAGCGCGGCTGCTCGCCACCAAGCTTGAAGGACGAGCCATAGGCATAGGGTCCGTCCTTCATCGGCACGGAAGAATCGTCTTCCTTGATACGGCCCTTCATCTCCTTGAAAAGCTGCTTCTGCAGTTCGACCGTGTCGGCCATCAGCTTCGACTGGTACGCGTTCTCCGCCTCGAGTTCTACGCGGATTCCCGCATCGAGCAATGACGGGTCGCGGAACATCTCCTGCCAGTTGCCGGCCCGCAGCCAGGCATAGTCGTCGGTTCGCGTGATGCCGTGATGCGTGTCGGAAACCGGCCGCTTCTCGGGCGTAGGCGGGCTGACGATCGGAAATATGGATGTCTTGGTCATTGCGTCTCGCTTTGCCAGTATCTTGAATGGGCCAGTATCTTGAATGGACCATCTCAAATGGAGAAATATCTTGAACGGCGAATGAACACGCCGCTCAGGGCAGGTTCAAGAGCCACAGCGTATGGGTTGTGTCGGCTCCAGGAGATGAGCCGGGAGGAGAGATGATGACTATTTGGTCTCGGACTGCTGCGGCTTTCGCCGTTGCTTCACTAACTCTGGCCTTTGCCGGCCAGTCTCATGCGACCGTATTCGCGGCTTGGCAAGTGGCCAATGTGCCGTTCGGCGATACGCTCAATCTACGCAAATACCCTTCGGGCACATCCCAGAAGCAGGCGGGATATCCGAACGGGACCGTTCTGCAGATGACCGGGCGATGCACCGGCGGAATAAACCTGCTCGACATCGCCAACCAGCCGGCATGGAAGCAGGAACAGAAGATTCGCTATCGCTGGTGCGAAGTCTGGCATGATCCGGCCCAGAACGGCAATTTCATCACCGGCTGGGCCTATGGCAAATACATCACCCCGCAATGATTGACGCGGCAGCAATCAGCCGATCGGTTGGATGACAGGCATGCATGATTGCTTACGTATGACCACGGCAACCTATGGTTTTGTGGATAAATGTGAACAACCAATATTGCTCGGGCGATAGCCAAGCAAGATCAAACATTAAAACCCGTTTCGTGAGTTGCCACGAATGTAACGGCGATCTGACGTTACGTCAGCCGCCGCCGGCGGGAGCGCGAAATATCGATAAATTACACAATGCACGAAAGATTGAAGCTGATCGTGGAATAATTGATCAATATCGTTCAATATAGCGTAAGGGCCGAATTGACTTACTTGGTCTCCGCGCTCATTGATGTGCCCGCGACACGAATCGTAGAAACTCTACCTGCACAAAATTCGTGCGATGCCCTGCTTGTAAAAAAGGGCGCAGATCGATGTAACTCTTGTTGGGGCCCGAAGACCATGGATATTGTCGAAACACCTTCCAGAAACAGCGATGCGCTGATCGAATTGACCGCCGATGTGGTGGCCGCCTATGTCAGCAACAATCCCGTGCCGGTCGGCGAATTGCCGAACCTGATATCCGATGTCCATGCTGCGCTCGGGCGTGTGGGCGGAACCGCCGAACAGCCGCCTGCCGACAAGCAGAAGCCGGCGGTCAACCCGAAGCGGTCGGTTCATGACGACTACATCGTCTGCCTTGAAGACGGCAAGAAGTTCAAGTCGCTGAAGCGTCATTTGATGACCCACTATGACCTGACACCGGATCAGTATCGCGAAAAGTGGAACCTTGACCCGACCTATCCGATGGTTGCACCCAACTATGCGGCTGCCCGGTCACAGCTTGCCAAGAAGATGGGCCTCGGCCGCAAGCGCAAAGCGCGGTAATCGCTGCCAGAGCAATTCCAGCGCATAGAGCTTTCCCTTGGGAATTGCGTTAAAATAAGCCAGATCGGATCGACATCAACGGCGCCTTCGGGCGCCGTTTGATTTTTGCGCGCCGCGACGCGCGGATCGGGTGTGGAGGTGTCAGGCGGTCTGCTTGAGCGCTGCCTCGGCGTCGCGCTTGATGCGCTTGACCATCGAGCGAAGGCCGTTGGCGCGCTGCGGCGACAGATGTTCGTCGAGGCCGAGTTCTTTCAATGTCGCTTCCGCATCGGTCTGCTGGATTTCGCTGGCGGTCCTGCCGGAAAACAGCGCCAGCATGATCGCAACCAGCCCACGCACGATATGAGCGTCCGAATCGCCGGTGAAGGTGATGACTGGGTCGGCTCCAGCTCCGCGTTCGGTGGTCAGCCAGACCTGGCTCACGCATCCCGGCACCTTGTTGGCGGCGCTGCGCTGCTCGTCGGGAAATGGCGGCAGCGCCTCGCCGAGTTCGATGACATAGCGATAGCGGTCTTCCCATTCCTCGAGGAACGAAAAATCGTCGCGGATCGTCTGGATCGTGGTGGTCATGGCCCGGATATAGTCACGCGGCGGCGCCGCGTCACGGAAAAAACAAGGACACCGCGGGCGTCGAGAGGGCAGACAGCCCGCGGTGCGCCGTCGAAACGGCTTAATTCTGAGGCGGCAGGTTGACGGTCTCGGGCAAGACGATTTCTTCGGGCAGGCTGCCGGTCATCGTGGATGTGTCGGGGCTGGCGGCGGACTTGTCGTCCATTATCGCTGCCGCGATCTTGGCGGTCTCCTTGGCGCGGGCGGTGATGGTGTGCATTGCCGACTTGCCGGTCTCGCAGACATCGGGCTTGCGTTCGCAAATGCCGGCGATATCGCCAACCGCTTCGCGTGCCGCAAACAAGGCCTGGATCGGCCCGACGCTTTCGCGGCCCGATTCATCGGGGCCGACAGTCAGCGGCAGCGCCAGCAGCACCAGCGAAAACCAGAAAGCCATTCTTATGAGGAAGACCATGCCCTTGCCCTCTCGTCGTGACCGGATCATGCATCCATATGGCATGACCTCTTTTGTAGGCAGGATCTTGGCACACAGGCGCAAAGGACGGCTTGCAGGCAAAGAGAGAATTTTCCTCAAATTTTAGGCAAATTCGAGACGAAGCGTTCTGCAATCGTTTTGTCTCAATTGCCAGTGATTTTCCTTAACAACAAATAACCATATATCCCCATGATTTTCCTGTATTTTTCTTGGAATGTGGAAGTCCGAGTGCCGTGTGCGCTCTGTCCGATAGGTGCCGTCGCCGGATAACTCTCCGTTTACTATGGCTGCATTTGCCCGTGCTTTCGGCGGCCGGCATCCCGATATTTGCCGCAGGCCAGGGCCTTGGTCGGCCCTGCCTTATCCATTCCTTAAACGCTGGATGCGAGTTTCAAAGCCAACCAGAACCATCTGCAAAGCAGAGCTGTCCACGACAAGTGCGAGTGCGTTGAGTTGAGTTCAATCAAGGCCAGATACGTTGAATTGCCTGGCGCGATTTCTGCCGGTTGCGAACGTATGGTCCATCCGTCCATCCTTGGGCGGAGCGACCGCGAGCGCCAGCGCCGTTTCATCGGCGTCATGCTCGCCGCTCCTTTCTTTGCCGCCGGCGCCGCGGTCACGCTGGTCACTTCAGGCATGGGCGTTGCCGTCACCATGGCCGCCATCTTCGCCGCCTTTGGCCTGTGCTGGTTCGTCGCCTTGCTGGTGGCAGCGACCGGCAAGATGGCGATGGCGAGTCGGGTCGCCCTGGTGCTGGCCGGCATTTCGCTCGGCAGTCTCATTGCCGCCGCGGGCGGGTTGGGTTCGCCTGTCGCCATGCTTGTCTTGGCGCTGCCTTTCGAAGCCTGGTGGATCGGCGGCTCGCGACGTGCAGCACTGTGGGGAGCCGTGTCGGCCGCTGTCGCCATCCTGGCTCAGCCTTTGGCTGGAACCGTATTTCCTTTCGCAGGAGCGCAGATCGCGGCGTGGCACTGGCTGGTGCCGTTGGTGTGGGCGCTGACACTGATGCCGCGTGCATCGGCGTTTCAAAACACCGCCGACGCGGCTGTGGTCGACACTGCCGACCGGCTCGAAGACATCATCGATGCGGTGGTCTTGCGCGTTGCCCGTCATGGCGAGGTACTGGACGCGTCGCCAAAGGCCCGCACGCTTTTGAAACTGCCGCCCGAACTGCTGTCCGGAAACGGCCTCTTCGATCGCGTCCATCTGTCGGATCGCGTTTCCTATCTCAGCGCGATGGCCGACATGCGCGACGGTGCGCTGTCGCGCCGGCTCGAATTGCGCATCCGGCTGCCTCAGAACGGCAATAGCCTGACGGCCGACAATTACCGGCCGTTCTCGCTTGATCTGGTGCGTGGTGAGGAACAGGGTGGCGTCTTTACGCTCGTCCTGCGCGAGAATGACGAGATCAGCCGGTTGCGCGAGGATCTCGCGGCGGCCAATGAGGCGGCCGCATCCGCCGAGGTGGCGAAGGGGCGCTTCCTGGCGGTGGTCAGCCACGAACTGCGCACGCCGTTGAATGCCATCATCGGCTTCTCGGATATGCTGCTGCACGAGATGTTCGGCGCCTTCAAGGATCCGCGCCAGAAGGAATATGTCGGCTTGGTACGGGATTCGGGCCAGCATCTGCTCGCCGTCGTAACCTCGATACTCGACGTGTCCAGGATTGAATCGGGCGTTTACGCGACCGAACCCGAGCCGTTCCGGTTCGCGGAAGCGGTCGACATGTGCCAGTCGATGATGCAACTGCAGGCGCAGGCCAAGAACATCGATCTGCGGGCGCAGATCGCGCCGGACGCCGGCGACATCAATGCCGATCAGCGCGCCGTGCAGCAGATGCTCATCAACCTGGTCTCCAACGCGATCAAGTTCACCCCCGACGGCGGCGACGTCGTCGTCGGTGCCAAGCGGATCGGTTCGCGCCTGCATTTCTGGGTCAGGGACACCGGCATCGGCATCGCCGAGGAGGATTTCGCCAATCTCGGCAAGCCCTTCATGCAGATCCAGAACGACTATACCCGCCGTTTCGAGGGGACTGGTCTTGGCCTTTCACTTGTCAAGGGTCTGGTGGCGCTCCACGAAGGCACGATGTCCATCGAAAGCATGCCGGGCGAGGGCACCACGGTGACCATCAGCCTGCCGGTGAACGGACCGAAGGGACATCAGGCGGAGAAGGCCGGCGTGCTGACCATGCCTGTAGCGATGGCGAAAGGGGACAGAAATGGCTCGCTCCGCAAAACAGGCTAAGGCGGTCAAGCGCCGCAGCAACGCCTTTCAGGACGGCGCTGTCGCCGTCGGCGGCATGATCTCGCGCAACCCTGTCCTGGTGGGCGGCTCGACGGCATTCCTGGTGACGCTGTTCTACGTCTCCGCAAATGCCTTGTGGTACCAGCCTTTCCCGCATGCCGGCGCATTCTTCGCGACCCGCAGCATTGCGGGTTTTCCGCACGCGGCGCCCGACGAGCCGGAAACGACGTTCAACATCGTGCGGCCATCCGGCGCGCCGGCACCGATCAAGGGCGATCCGGTTGTCGAGCAGGTGCAAGGCATATTGAAGGATCTCGATTTCTATTCGGGAACGGTCGACGGCATTTCCGGACCCAACACCCGCAAGGCTATCCAGGACTATCAGCAGAAGGTTGGGCTCAACACGTCCGGCGAGATCGACGCGCTTCTGCTCGATCAACTGGGCGCGACGCCGAAAACCGCTTCCGTGGTACCCAGGCCGCAGCCGCGTCCGGATACGCCGGCCGCCGTTCCGGTGTCTTTGCAGACAGGTTCGGGACAGACAAATTCCGGACAGGCGAATGCCGCGACGCAAGCGCCCGATGCCCGCATCGTCAAGATCCAGGCCGGGCTCAAGGCGTTCGGCAATGACGACATGCAGCTGGATGGTGTCGTCGGCGCGCGCACCAAGGCAGCGATCAAGGAATTCCAGTCGCTGTTCGGGCTGCCGCAGACCGGCGAGCCCGATGAGATCGTCTACGTCAAGATGCGCGAGATCGGCCTGACCAACTGACGGCTGAACGACGGCTCGCCCAGCGGCGGAAATATCGACAAAGCAATTCCAGGAAAAGTGTGAAACGGTTTTCCGTCCGGAATCGCGTCAAACAAGGGCTAAAGTAGTTTGCCGTTTCCTTGAAACGGCAAACTACTTTAGAGAACCCGCCTGCCTTGTTCTCATGCATGCCGTTGTTCCAAAACCGGAACCCACCTTTTGGGCGACATGCATTCGCGGAGTTTTCTCATGCGTGTCACATCGGATCTGTGGGTCTCGGCCCTGTTGCGCCGGGTTTTCGGCGCCGGCGGATTTGCCGCCGTGGTCAAGCGCGGCGCGACCGAGGCCGGCGCTGTCTTCGTCCTGGCGCGGGGCAGGCTGGGCGAGGTTGCCCTCTTCGGGCCGGCGCCGCAGACAAGCTATGATTCGGCCAAGCCCGACGACCGGTTTTTCACTCTGCTCGGAGCCGGCGAGGATGCCTCCGTGCTCGACGCCAGGCTGGAAAGGGAGAAAAAGTTCGATCCCGACATTTGGGTGGTCGAGATCGAGGCCGGCACCGTGCCTGTCGAGGAGCTTATTTCCGTGAAGACGCCCTGAGGCCGGAGGTATCAGCCGCATCGTCGCTGTTCGAGGCGGTGCGTGTATCGCTGTTGGCAGGTGCTGCGCCGCGAACCGCCCTTGAAAGGGTTTCCGCCCGCCACGACCGCATCTTGTCCTGGGCCGCTTCGCGATGCAGCAGCCGGTAACGGTCGAGGAAAGTCCGGATAGCCTGCGGATGCGGGAACTGGCTGGGATAGACGGCAACCGCGATCAGGAAGGCCCTGTCCTCGCTGAGGTCGAGCGAGCGTAAGGCGGCAAGCAGTGAGGCATAATTCTGGTTGGCGGTGAGCGATCGCGCGATCTCGAAATCGATATCGAGTGCATCGGCGAGCGCGGTTTGGAAGAACGCGGCGTTTCCCGTCAGAGCTGTCTCGCGCAATTTCACATAGGTGTCGGCGCCCTTGAAAGGATCGGCGCCCGTCGCTGCCGCCTCGTCGCCGGTGCGCATCATCGAGCGCAGCCTGCGCCGTGCATTCTCAGCCGCGATGCCGAGTGCCTGTTCCCGGGCCAGCTCGCCGGAGGCGCTTTCCGCGCTCGCTGGCGCGATCTTGTCTGCTGCAGCGGCGTTCGCATCCGGGTCCGGCGCACGCACCAGGGTTGGCCTCTCGAGGGCCCTGATCAGATCAGCAATGGTCGGGTTCAAGCTCTTGCGGCGCGCGATGGCACGCGCATGCGGCAGGCCATGTCGCCCGATCAGGGCGATGAGATCGATGTCGCTGACGGCGCGTGAGCGGATGAGCAGCGGCGCGGCAATGTCGACCGGTTCCTCGCAAAGGCGGCGCACCAGGGCGGCGGGGGCGTATTCGCATTCGGAAAGGGCGGCCGCCACGTAACGGCGAGATTCGACGGACACATTGTCGAACAGCGGCAGCGTCAGGTCTTCGAGTTGGCCAATCTCACGGCGTGAAGGGCGGGTGAGCGAGCAAAACGCCGACACTGCGGCGCGGAACAGCCTTTCGGCCTTTCCCGAGTCTTTTCGCACCGCGATTTGCCTGAAGTCCGAAGATGACACGAAGGATACGCCCGTACTCGACACAAGCTTGGCCGCGCTCGACCGGGACTGTGCCGGTTTCGCGAGCGCCAAGAACAAAGATCAAGTTAGCGGCGATCCGTTAGCGTTCCGTTAACCCTCTGCCGGCCTTAATGACATTTGGAGGCGTTGCGTTGTGCTCCGGGGAAACCGAGAGGAATGCGCGAACCATGGGCATGGTACTGTCTTTCGTGCCGCGTACGGCACCAAACACCAGAGTAAAGCAAACCGTCGAAATGCCGGCGGCGGTGATCATCTTTCCCGGCATCCGCTACGAGCGGCCGTGTGCCGGCGAAGTGCGGCCGGTCGATCCCGACAAGCCGGGCTCGCCAGGGACGAAGCCGGTCCCGCATCACTAGAAGTCCTGCAACTCGCAGGAACTCTGTTCGAAGAAGTGCGACACGATTGGCTTCCAGCTGCTGTCGGGCACGAAGGCGCGGATGACGAAGATGCCTTCCTCGATCGGCGCTTCGACGAAGATCGCCCCCTGAAGATCCTCGGGAAGGTCCTTGCGCACGTCGATCATTTGCGCCGGCGTCAGCACGACGGCATCCAGAACGCCGCCGGTCGCTGTGTGGTCGTTGAAGGAATAGATGTTGTGGCCGCTGCGGTCATAGACCGAGACCGACCAGAACGGGACATGTCCAGGTGCCTTGACGCGGACCATGCCTTCGCCCAGATCGAACCGGCAGGCCGTCGCGTAAAACAGCGGGTCGACGGATTTCACCACGGGCGCGCCACCGGCCTCGGCATCGAGCCGCGTCATCTTGTATAGGTCCGACGCCATGGACAGCCGCGACCAGGCATCGCGTTCGGAAAACTCGGGCACCAGCAGCAGCACGGCGATGTGCACGATGCCGGCGCCGAGCAGGCCGAGCAGGACGGCATGCAGAAGTCCGCGCATCGCAGCGTAAAAACTACGCATTGCAGCCGACCTTGACGATTTGCGGCAGCGAGACGTCCGACAGGCCGGTGCTGCTGGCGATCGGCGTGTCGTAGAAGGTCAGCACGAAATACATCCTGCCGGAGCCGTCTGTCAGCAGCCAGTTGCCCGGCATCGGGTGATGGCCGGCGGAAATGATCACCGAATTGTCGGGCTGGCGCACCACCCCATAGGATTGCAGCGCCGCCAGCCGGGGTTTGCCGGTTTCGACCACGCCGAGCGACTGGTCGGCGGCATAAAGCGTCCAGAACCGTGCCGTCGGAAAACCACCCTCGATTGTGTAGGTGCATTCGCGCTTGAGCTCGGCGCCGCCCGTGTCGCGCTCGGCGACGAAGGACAGCCCTTCGGCGCGGCCGAGCGCAAGTACGCCCTCGCGCGCCACACGGGCCTTGGAATAGGGATCGGCGGCCGGCGTGCCGATATCGGGAAAGGCCGTCCATTGGCCGATCCGGATGGCGCCGACACCATCCTGGACTTTCAGCGCATACCAGACGCTGCTGCCACCGCCGACGATGGCTATGGCAAGCGAAAGCAGCGTCAGGAAGGCATTCTTGAGCATGAGGGGCCGGGAACACGAAGAGTTGCCGCTCGGGGATATCGCGGCGCGGGGCCTCGTGGCAAGCGGGCCGATGGATTTGCCGCCCCGGACCAGTTGAAAGACCTGCCCAGTCGGAAAGATCACAGCGCCGACAGCGTCTCCGGCGGTTGCGGCGTACTGAGGACGGGGGCCGACTGGAACAGCGTGGTCATGTCCCGCAGCGTCTGGGTCGTGCGGCTGGACAGCACCGGCGGCCGCTCGGCCGCCGCATTGGCCGCCGCCTGTTCGTCGCTCTTCTTCAGCGCTTCCTCGGCCTTGGCCGCTATCTCCTCGTCGACGAAAGGTTTGTCGATGCCGGGGATCGGCTTGAGGTCGATATTCTGGTGCGCGTAGACCATCAGTCGCTGCCACACCATCGCCGGCAGCGAGCCGCCGGTCATGTTCTTGGTCGGCGTGAAGTCGTCATTGCCCATCCACACCGCCGCCGTGTAGTTGCCGGTGAAGCCGACAAACCAGGCGTCGCGGTAGGATTGCGTCGTGCCCGTCTTGCCGGCGACGACGATGTTGGGAAGTTGAGCCCGCCGCGCGGTGCCCATCACCGGCACTGCCGCCAGCATGGTGTTCATCGATTTCAGTGCCTGCTCCGACAGCACCCGGTGCGGCGGCGGCGCATCCTTGGCGAAATCATAGACCACCTCGCCGGTGCGGGTGACGAGCTGGCTGACGCCGTGCCGGGAGCCGACGAAGCCATTGTCGGCGAACACGCTGTAGCCCGTCGCCTGGTCCATCACGGTCATGCCCGAGGTGCCGAGAACCATCGTCTTGTGTGCTTCGATCGGCGATTCCACACCCATCGCCTCGGCCATGGCCTTGATCGGGCCAATGCCGAGATGATCCTTGGCCAGCCGCACCGGCACGGTGTTGATCGATTTCGCCATTGCCATGATCAGGGTGACGTTGCCCGCCGATCCGCCGTTGTAATTGTGCGGTGACCAGCTGCCCCAACTGATCGGGCCGCCGGAAATAATGGAGTTGGGAGTGAAGCCGTGTTCCATCGCCGTTGCGTAGACATAGGGCTTGAATGACGAGCCGGTCTGGCGCAGCGCCTTGGTGGCGCGGTTGAACTGGCTGGCGCCGTAGTCGCGGCCGCCGACGATGGCGCGCACGGCGCCGTTGGTCTCGATGACCACGACCGCGCCCTCGGTGACGTTATACTCCTTGCCGAACTGGCGCAGGTGGAACTCCACCGATTCTTCCGCCGCCTTCTGGATGTTGGCGTCGAAGGTGGTGTGGGCGACGAGCGAGTGCTGGCCCGGCTTGGCGATCTTCTTGACCTCGTCGAATGCCCAGTCGAGGTAATAGTCAGGGCTTTTCTGTTCGCCGCGGTCGACGACATCGGCCGGATGCAGCCTGGCCTGCAGGACCTGGCCTTCGGTCATGAAGCCGGCATCGACAAGGTTGGACAGCACCACGTTGGCGCGCGCGCGCGCCGCCGGCAGGTTGATGTGCGGCGCATATTTGGTCGGCGCCTTGAACAGGCCGGCCAGCATCGCCGCCTCGGCGAGGTTCAGGTCCTTGACGCTCTTGCCGAAATAGAAGTCGGCGGCCGCCTCGATGCCGAACGTGCCGCCGCCCATATAGGCGCGGTCGAGATAGAGCTGCAGGATCTCCTTCTTCGACAGATTGGCCTCGAGCCACAGCGACAGGAAGGCTTCCTTGATCTTGCGCTCCAGCGTGCGCTCATTGGTGAGGAACAGGTTCTTGGCCAATTGCTGGGTGATGCTCGAGCCGCCCTGGACGACGGAGTTCGCCCGCACATTCTCGAAGATGGCGCGCGAAAGGCCGAGCACATCGATGCCGTAGTGATCGAAGAAGCGACGGTCCTCGGTGGCAAGCACCGCCTTGATGACGTGATCGGGCATCTCGTCGACCGGCACGGAATCGCGCTGGATGATGCCGCGCTGGCCGATCTCGTTGCCATAGCGGTCGAGGAACGTGACGGCGAAGTCGCCCTGGGCGCGCCAGTCGCCGGCAGTGTCCTGGAAAGCCGGAATGGCCAGCGCCAGCATCACCACGATGCCGACGGCGCCGAGCGTGAAACCTTCGCTCAGCAGTTCGATGATGCCACGGCGCCAGCCGTTGACGCGGAAGCGCCGCGAGAAGATCGTCGCCGATTCCCAGAACTGGCGCGCCTTGAAGCCGATCTCGTAGAGCGAGGAATCGATCCACGCGTCGAGCGCCAGCAGCCGGGCGGCGATCGGACCTCTTCTCTTGCGCGGTTCGGGACTGGCCATTCGATATCCGGCTAGCAATTGCACGACCTGAGAACCGCAAACCGGCAATTTCAGGGCGATGCATTCCGGGAGACTATTCCTCCATTTTTCCAGCACTCACAAGGGCGGCGAAGACACAGTATTGGGTTTGTTGCTGACGGGCCGGCCCGAGAATACAGCCCGGCGCCTACAGCATGTGCCCGCGCCTCCAGCGGAGGCGTGAGCTTTTTATCACTGCAGCACGGCGCGCCTCATGCGGCTCGCAAGCTTTCTTTCGGGCGCAAATTCTGGTTCATGCGGAACAGGTTCAATGGGTCGTAGCGCTGCTTGATTTCCAGAAGCCGTCGATGGTTGCCACCATAGGCCGCTTCGACCCGGTCGACCTCGTCCTCCGGCATGAAGTTCACATAGGCGGTGCCGGCGGCATAAGGCTTGGCCGCCTCGTAGATTGAACGAGCCCAGTCGGTGCAAGCCTTGTCCATCGTCGGTTCGCGCCAGCGGGCGTGAACGTTCATGACGAAATGCGAACTGCGCTGTGGGAACGCCGTTGCGTCCGCCTTGACGCGACCTGCCGCGCCGCCGACATGGCCGATAAATATCTCGCATTCGGGTCCCGGCAGCCTGGCTATTGCCCCCCTGACGACCGCAGCCGCCTCCTCGGAAAACTCGGTGAAGTCATGGCTCTTCCAGTAGTTGCGGGCGCCGGGCGTGAGCAGTGGGTCGAATGCCTGCTGCCAGCCGGTGAACGGGCTGGGGCCCACGACATCGGCAATCGGCGTGCCGATGGCTCGAAGTTTTTGCGTCGCCTTTTCGCCTGCCTCGATGTCGCCGCAATAGCACATGGCCAGCACCAGAACCTCCTTGCCATGCCACTCCGCGGGCAGGAAGGGCAGCGGCGGCGCCTGCCGCATGACCACCCAGCAGGTCAACTCGTCAGGTGCGGTCTCGAGCGCCTTGCGATACTCCCGCAGCACCTTTTCGGCATCGGCGAAGGGATGGACGACAAGCCCCGCCAGCACTTGCGGTCCAAACTCATGGAGTTCGAACTCGAATGCCGTGACGACGCCGAAATTGCCGCCGCCGCCGCGCAGCGCCCAGAACAAGTCCGGATTTTCGGCATGGCTGGCCCGGAGCAGTTTGCCATCGGCGGTGACCACATCGACGGAGGCAAGATTGTCGATGGTCAGGCCGAATTTGCGGGTGATCCAGCCGAAGCCGCCACCCAGCGTCAGGCCGGATATGCCGGTGGTCGAGTTGATGCCGGTCGGTACCACCAGCCCGAAGGCCTGCGTTTCCTTGTCGACATCGGCAAGCGTCGCGCCAGGCCCGACCCATGCCCGCCGCGCAGCGACATCGACCCGCACCGATTTCATCAATGACAGATCAATCATCAGGCCACCATCGCAGACCGCACTTCCGGCAATGTTGTGGCCGCCGCCGCGCACCGAGACGAGAAGCCTGTTCTCCCTGGCGAAATTCACGGCACTGATGACATCGGAAGCTCCGACGCAGCACACGATCAGCCCGGGCAGCCGGTCGACCGTGGCATTCCAGACGGTCCGTGCTTCGTCATACGCGGCATCGCCTTCGCTCAGCATTTTGCCGCGCAATTGTGCCGAAAACGCTTCCAGGGCTGCGGCGTCGACTGTCGTTTTGCCGCGTTCAAGCGTGGTGAGGCTCATGGTGTTCATGGTTTCCTCCCGATTTGCAGATGAGCTGTCCTCTCCCAAAAGACGTTTTTTACTGTGCGCTTATATTAGTTATCGCGCAAGTTTCGCATCGGGCAGCGTTGCGACTCGCAAGCGGGGCACACGGTGCCGCCAGCCGGCGATCTCAGCCGTTTTGCGCGCGCGACCTTGCACCCTCGGCCGCCCGGATGCCGATCATGCTGACGAATGTGAGCGAAGCAGCGTAGCGCTATCCCACTCCTCAGGCCGGTTCGCGCTTCAGCGCCTGCGCCATGCAGTGGATGCCGCCGCCGGTCTTCGAGATCTCGCTCATGTCGACGGCCGCGACCTCGAAGCCGCGCGCCTTGAGCTGACCGATCAGCGCCTGGCTGGAGGTCGGCGCGATCACCCGGTCCCTGCCCAGCGACATGAAGTTGCAGCCGAGGGCCATCGTATCCTGGAACGGCACGTCGATGATCTCGTGGCCCTTGCCCTTCAACCAGTCGACAATGCCGGGTTCGGTGCAGGCGAGGCAGACAGCGGTCAGTTTTTCGGCGATCGGCACCACCATCAGGTCGATATGAACATAATACTCGTCGATGAAGGCGATGCGGGTTTCCCAACCTTCCCTATCGAACCAGGCCTGCACCTGGCGAGCACCTTCCTCCTGCGTACGCGCGCCGCCGCAGCCGATCAGCACGACGCCATCCTCGATGACGTTGAAGTCACCGCCCTCGAACGTGCCTGCGGTGACCATGTCGTAGATCGGGATGCCGAGCTTTTCGTAGGTGCGGATCGCGGCATAGTTCTCGCCGCGCCGCCACCAGTTGGCCATGGCGGTGATGAAGGCGCCGTAGGGCGTCATGACGCTGGAATCGCGGGAATAGACCTGCATCGGCAGCTCAGGCGTCGGCTCGTGCCAGTGGATGTTGACGCCGAAATGCTCGTAGGCGGCGACCAGGTCCTTGTGCTGCGCCTGGGCGATCTGGACGTTGCAGGGTGCCTCGCGCAGATGCTTTCGCGACAGCGAGCTGGTCGACAGATGGCGCAGGAAATTGGGCGAACCGAGCAGGACGTCGGTCAGCACGTCGGTCTCGTTGGCGAAGCCCCAGGCGGTCAGCGGCTTGGTGCCGCCGGCCGGGTTGCGGCGCTGCAGCGAAAACGGCTCGGCGACAATGCGGTCATGAACGGTCATGGGGTGCTCCTCGTGAGGGTGTCTAATTGCTCGGTATCCACCAGTCGCGTCCGCGTGGGGTGGTGACATATTCAGGCCAACGAAATCCAATCGGCGGCTCGTAGTCGCAGAGCGGCGCGATCCAGTTCGAGCCGCCTATGCCGCCGCCGGTGCGGGCGACGAATTCATTCATCGCCGCATCGCGGGCAGTTTTGTCCTCGAGCAGGCGAAGGGCGGCGAGCGCGATCGTGCGGGAGGCGCAGGCCACCATCGGGTCGATGGTGGCGGGAATACCGCCCAACGCATTCATCACCCATGACGGATAGGGATAGCCGGTCTCCGAACGCAGCGCCGGGCGGGCGACATAGAAGCGCGCCGTCGGCGCATGCCACGACATGTCGGTGTAATCGTCGGAGGTCGAGTTGACTTGCGAGGGCGGCAGGTCGCGGCGCAGGATCGCTTCCGCCGCCTGCGGCTCGATCAAGCGCTCCAACTCTTCGATGAACGGCTCGTCGCTCGCCATGCGCCCGGCATTGACCTGTATTTCGCGCGCGACTGCCTTGGCGTCCTCGTCCCAGCGCGGCGGCCCGACCGTCGACAGTGCTTCATAGGCGATTTCGGCCATTACATGATTGGTAAGTCCCGGCCGTGACTTCGACACCCAATGCCGCTCGGTGCGGCAACCACTCATCGCTGCCGCCGCCTCGGCATTGCGGTCGAGCACCGCGGTGACCTGCTCGGCCATGGCAAGCGTCGGCACGCGGATCATGTACTGGATCTCGGCCAGCCCCGCCGGCAAATTGTCGGCGGTTGCTTGTCCCGCCGTCAGGATCGCTTCGCTGATCGACCAGCCGCCCTGATGCGGCAGCATGGAATCGCGCAGAGCCTTGGAGGCCATGTACATCATCAACAATGCGTCGTTGGCGCCGGGGGCGCGCGCCGCCGAATGTGCTTGCGGAATGGGTGCAGCACCCGCAGCCAGCGCCCAGCGCTCCGGTTGGTCGCAGATGAAGCGATAGACCATCGCGTAGGCCGCGCCGCAATGTGTGTCCCAGCGCGCCGTGTTGCAGAGCGGCAGCATGTAGAACGGGTGAAAGGAGATCATGCCGGCAAGGCCGTCATAATAGCCCTTGGCGGCATGGATCGGCTTTGACCCGCGCACCTTTTCCGCCGGCTCGCCGGTGAAGCGCAGCGTGCCTGATATGCCGTGGCGCTGCATCGCCGCCTTGGTCGCCAGCAGCCCGCCGAGGCTCGAAATGCCCAGCCCGGAATGCGGGTCGGTGTGGCCGCCGGCCTGGTTGCCAAGTCCCCGGCGCGGACGCTCGACCGTAGCGGCATCCTGGCAATTGCCCGGCACCGCGTCGTATTCGGCGTACATGCCGATGGTCGGGCCGGGGCCGTTGGTCCAATGCGCGCAGAAGGCGGTCGGCATGCCGCCGGAACTTTCTTCGACGGAAAAGCCTTCGAGTTTCAGTCGCTCGACATACCAGGCGGCGGATTGATACTCCCGCCACGCGGTCTCGCCGTAATCGAAGATGGTGCGTGTCCACGCGGACAACAACGGCTGGATGCCGTCGAGACAGGCAAGGGCGGTTGCTTGCGCCGAGGTGGCCACCGGTTTCTCCATGGCATGAGAAGAAAGCAGTGAAGCGGTTCGCTAAAAAGTGATATGTTTTCCCGGTTCGTGCAAATTCGGTTCACCTGAGGCTCCTTGCGTATACCATCGACACAAGCGCTGCGCGCGCTCGACAGCTTCGCCCGCCACGGCAGCGTCTGGCGCGCCGCCGACGAGTTGCACCTGACCCGCAGCGCTGTTAGCCATCAGCTTCGCCTGCTGGAGCGCGACCTCGGCTTCGACCTGCTCGAACGCATCGGCAAGGGCGTGGCGCTGACGCCGCGCGGCCAGCGCTATGCCAGCGACGTGCGCAAGGCGCTGACCGTTCTGGGCGATGCGGTGACGCGTGATGCCGGCACCGGCGTCGGCGGCTCGTTCGCCGTCAGTTGCACGCCCGGCTTCGCCTCGCTGTTCTTGTGCACCCATATCGGCGAGTTCCGGCAGATGTATCCCGACGTGGCGCTGCGCATCCTGACGCCGCGCCGGCTCGACGATGTCAGCAACGCCGACGCCGATGCCTTCATTGCGTTCGGTGTCGGCAATTGGCCGAACCGGGCGGTCGAACCGCTCTGCGAAATCTCGTTCACGCCGCTCTGCAGCCCGACGCTGCTCAACAAGATCGGCGGCTTTTCCCGGCCGTCGGACGTGCTGCGCGCCAACCTGCTGCATCTCGATGACACCGAGGATTGGGCGCGCTGGCTGGCGTTGTCCAAGGTGGAAAACCCCGACATTGAGGGCGGCATCTTCTTTTCGGACATGAACCTCGTCTTCTCGGCGGCGATTGCCGGGCAGGGCATCGCCATGGGCGACGAACTGACCAGCCGGCGGGCGCTGAGCGAGGGCCGGCTGGTCAGGCCGTTCGACATCGCGATCAAGTCGCCGCGTTCCTATTTCCTGGTCTCCGAACACGCCAAGGCTTCGCATCCGGTGCTGGAAGCGTTCGCAGGATGGCTGCGGTCGAAACTCCAGGAGAACCGCATCCTGCCGTATTGAGTGCAGGTGGCGACATCTCGCCATAGATGAATGGAATTTGCCGATCAGGCGAAAACTATTCGGTTGCGGTGAGCCGGCACCCTGCCTACGATTTCGAAAAGCGTTAGGGAAAGGGCAGTATGCAGCAACCCGGCCGTGCCGCAGAGATCAAGGCAATCGGGATCGGCAAGAGCTTCGGCTCGTTCCGTGCGCTGGACAATCTGTCGCTCGATATCGGCCGTGGCGAGTTCCTGACCCTGCTCGGGCCGTCCGGTTCGGGCAAGACCACCTTCCTGATGATCCTTGCCGGCTTCGTGCAGCCGACCGAGGGCAAGCTGCTCAGCGACGGCGTCGACATCACCGACCGGCCGGCAGAGCAACGCGCCGCCGGCATGGTGTTCCAGGGCTACGCGCTGTTCCCGCATATGAGCGTAGAAGCCAACATCGCCTTCCCACTCAAGGTCCGCAAGAAATCGGCCGCCGACATCAAGCGCCGTGTCGGCGAGATGATCGAGCGCGTCGGCCTCAAGGGCCACGAGAAGAAACTGCCGGCGCAACTGTCGGGCGGCCAGCAGCAGCGCGTGGCGCTGGCCCGTGCGCTGGTGTTCGAACCGGGCGTGCTGTTGCTCGATGAGCCGTTTTCCGCGCTCGACAAGGGCCTGCGCGGCCAGATGCAGGCCGAAATGAAGCGGCTGCACCAGGAGACCGGCACCACCTTCGTCTTCGTCACCCACGACCAGAGCGAGGCGCTGGCGCTGTCGTCGCGCGTCGCCATCTTCAATCATGGCAAGCTGCTGCAGGTCGGAGCGCCCGACGAGGTCTACGACCGGCCGGACAACCGCTTCGTCGCCGAGTTCCTTGGCGAGATCAACATGCTGCCGCTAAAGGGGGTCAAGCCCGCCGGCAATGGCTCGACCGGCCTGTGCGAAGACCGCGCGGTCAGCATGGGCTGCAAGGCCGAACTCGTGCGCGGCGACGCCATCCTGGCGATCCGGCCCGAATACATGTCGATATCGGGCGAGGCGGCAGATGGTGAGAATGGGATCGCCGCTACCGCCACCAACTCCACCTACCTAGGTGCTGCAACGCGGCTCGACCTGACAACGCGGCAAGGCGCCAAGGTCACGGTCTCGGTGCCGAACGAGGTGGCTGCCGCGGCGTTGAGCAAGGGTAACTCCGTCTGGCTCACCTGGCCGGCGGAAAAGGGTTTCCTTCTTCCGCATGGAGGACAATGACAAGCGGTGTGGCGAGACATCGCAGACCGCTTTCCGGCACTATCAACAACAAAAAAGGGGAACTGACATGACACATGATACCAAGAAACAAGCCATCGATAGCCTGTCCGCCAGGGCAGGTCGCGGCGAGATCTCGCGCCGGCAGTTCACACAGTTGGCGGCACTCGTGCTGGCCGGCACGCCGATGCTGCTGCGCTCGACAGGTGCCTTTGCGCAGGCCAAGGAACTTGTGCTGGTCAACTGGGGTGGCGATGCCATCACCGCCTACGATGCCGCCTATGGCCAGGCCTTCACCAAGGACACCGGCATCACCGTCAAGATGGACGGTTCGGGTCCGACCGAAGGCGCCATCGCCGCACAGTTCAAGAGCGGCGCGCCGACCTGGGATCTCGTCGACGTAGACCCGTTCTCGGCCATCACGCTCGGCGCCCAAGGGGCTCTCGAGCCGATCGATTACAACATCGTCGACAAGAAGAAGATGCGGCCCGGCTTTGGTTGGGAATACGCCGCCTCGACCTATTTCTTCTCCTATGTCATCGCCTATGATTCCGAGAAGTACGGCAAGGACGCGCCGACCGGCATGGCCGATTTCTTCGATGTGAAGAAATTCCCCGGCAAGCGCTCGCTCTACAAATGGGGCGTGTCGAGCTGGGAAGCGGCGCTGCTCGCCGACGGTATCGCGCCTGCGTCGCTCTACCCGCTCGACCTCAAGCGCGCCCATGACAAGATCGCCGCCTTCAAGGAAAACGTCGTTGCCTATTGGGGCGGCGGCGCCGAAAGCCAGAGCGTGCTACTCAATGGCGAGGCCTCGATGGCGATCGTCTGGTCGACCCGTGCCTCGCTGATCGAGCAGGATTCGGGCGGCAAGATCAAGTTCATCTGGGACCAGGGCCTGATCTCGCCCGGCGCGCTGGCCGTGCTCAAGGGCAACCCCGGCGGCAAGGACGCTGCGATGAAGTTCATCGCCAGTGCCCAGGACCCTGAAAAGCAGCTGGTCATGTTCGACAAGCTCGGCCAAGGTCCTGCAAACCCGGCGGCAGACGCGCTGATCCCCGCCGACAAGAAGCGCATCAATCCGGTCGATCCCGAGAACATGAAGAAGCAGATCGCGCTCGACATGGACTGGTACGCCAAGAATTATGGGCCGGCGCTCGACGAATACACCAAGATCATCTCGGCCTGATCAGGGGCGGGGTAATCGGGTCGAAATGAGATCCTATCTCTCCGACAGGATGGGCGCGGCGCTGTTGATGGCGCCGCTGCTCCTGTTTCTTGTCCTGACCTATGCCTGGCCGTTTCTCGGCGTCGTCAAATGGAGCTTTACACTGCCGACGCCCGGCCTCGGCCAGTATGAGGCGCTGCTCACCGACGATCTCGTGCAGTCGGTGTTCATCCGCACGCTGCGCATCGCGGCGGTCGTCACTGTCGTTTCGGTGGCAGCTGCCTACGCCATCACCGTCGTCTGGGTGCGTGGAACCCCGGCACAGCGCCTGATCGCCGAGTTCTGCATTCTCGTCCCCTTCTGGATTTCCGTGCTGACCCGTGCTTTCGGCTGGGTGGCGCTGCTCTCCAATCGCGGCCTGATCAACACCTGGTTGCAGGCGATCGGCTTCATTTCCGAACCGTTGGCGTTGGTGCGCAACGAATTCGGCGTCATCGTCGGCATGACGCACTTCCTCATTCCTTTCGCCGTTTTCCCGCTGGCATCTTCCATGCGCAGCCTCGACGACCGCGTGCTTTTAGCTGCGCGTGGCCTCGGTTCCAGCCGCATGCGCACCTTCTGGACGGTGTTCGTGCCGATGACGCGCTCCGGCATCATCGGCGCGGCGATGATCGTGTTCGTCTTCTCGCTCGGCTTCTTCGTCACGCCGGCGATCCTCGGCGGCGGCCGCAGCGTCATGATCGCCGAGCTGATCTATCTCAGGATCTTCCAGAGCCCGGACTGGGGTCTGGGTGCAGCGATCAGCGTCGTGCTGGTGCTGTTCGTCGGCGCGCTGATGGCGCTTTTGTTCCGCTATGTCAGACCGAAGCAGTTGATCTGATGCCGACCTACCGCCCCGGTCCTGTCTCGCTGATCATCGCCGCCTTCGTGGCGCTGTTCCTGCTGATGCCGCTGCTCGCCGTCATCCCGGTGTCGCTGACGCCGAGCCGCATGCTGGCTATGCCGTCGGGCGAACTGTCGCTGCGCCACTACCGGGCGCTGGTCGAGGACCCGCGCTGGCTCCAATCGATCCTGCTCTCGATCCGTATCGGTGTCGTCAGCAGCGCCTTTTCAACCGTGCTCGCGCTGTGCTTCAGCCTTGGCGTCTGGATGTTCCAGCCGCGCTTTACCGCAGCCCTGGTCGGCTTCGTCCTGCTGCCGATGGTGGTGCCGCCGGTGGTCTCGGCGATCACGCTCTACTTCCTGCTGACCTCGATCTCGGGCTTCAGCGCGTTCTTCGGCTACGACACCTGGCTTGGCGTCGCCATGGCGCATTCGGTGATGACCGTGCCCTTCGCCACGGTGCTGATGCTGGTCTCGCTCAGCCAGCTCGACCGCCGCATCGACCTTGCCGCGCGGGGCTTAGGCGCCACTGTGTGGGAGCGCGCCACCCGCATCATCATGCCCAACATCAAGTTCGGCATCATTACCGCGGCGCTTCTCTCCTTCGTGCTGTCCTGGGAAGAAATCGGCGTCACCCTGTTCATCACCTCGGTCAACGCCATCACGCTGCCCAGGCTGATGTGGATGGGCCTGCGCGACAACATCGACCCGGCGATCGCCGCGCTCTCGGTGATCCTGATCATCATCACCGTTCTGGTGCTGGCGGTGCGCAGTTTCGTGGCCAGGCAGCGTGGGGGCTATTAGACAAACCGCACGGAGACGCTGCCGAACCTGCCCAAATCGCCAATGACTTCGTCGCCGGCCTCGACCCCAATCGGCGTCACGCAGGTACCTGTAATCACCACCTGTCCCGGTTGGAGCGCTATGCCCAGGCCCGACAGCTCGTTGACGATCCAGGTGAGCGCGATGCGAGGATCGCCCAACACGGCTGCTCCCGATCCGCTATGTTGCGGCCTTCCGGAAACGGAGGCGACCACGGGGTGCTTTGCAAGGTCCACGTCTCGCCAGTCGTCCGCCGCCTCGCCGATGACAAACAGATTGGCGCAGGCATTGTCCGCAATGAGTTGCGGCGCCCCGACGGCGCAAAAATCGTCATAGCGTGAGTCCGGAATTTCGATCGCCGGGTGCAAGGTCGCCACGGCTTCCATCACCTCGGCGATTTCATAGGGTGCCGGACGAGGCGGCAGCTCGCGGCCGAAGCGGAAAGCGAACTCGATCTCGGCCACGCGCATCTTGCTCGTCGCCAGGGAAACGGTCCCGCCGACCTCCACCGCTTTTTCGGCCAGGAGACGTCCGGCCATCGGGCCGTCGACGTTGATGTGCCTTTGTCCGGCCAGACTGGTGGCGGCAATCTTCCAGCCGAAAAGAGGGGCCACCGAGCGATCCATGACGTGCGACTGGATAGCGTAACCTTCGATCCGTGTTTGTGGGCGCAACGCCTCAGGTATGGCGTCGAGACGGGTGCCCTTGTCCCAGTGGCCTACCAACAGCCGCGACGCAGCCCTGGTCTTTTCTGCATCGAGCATCATCAGCTTCCGAAATGGCTTCGTGGATCAAAAACGGCAAGGAACATTGCGTCATGCGACCTTGTATGGAGCGAGAATATGTGACCAGGAATCGAGAGTCCATGTTCACAGCTCGGTGCCCGCGGACGATGGTGTTGGCAAAGTCGCCCTTTCGAGATCATCGGCATCCATCATTCCGATGACGAATCGCCATCGCCTCCGCGCGTCGAATGGCTATATCTGTCAGAACACGCAGAACGCGGGCTTCCGAAAAGCAATAGTCGGCAGCGCAGGAACCGGAGGAAAAGACGATGACCGCGCCAGGCGATTTACAGCAGGCACTGTTTCTCAGGCTGAAAAGCGATGCATCGCTATCGGCCTTGCTGGGCGGCGCCGGACTGCTCGAACGGCCAACCGAGAATGCCGCTTTTCCGTACGTGACCTGCGGCCATACCTCCGCTTTTGACTGGGATACGGGCGCCGAGAACACCGACGATCAGTTGATTACGCTGCATGTCTGGTCGAAAGCCCATGGCGACGCCGAAACGCTAGCCATCATGGCCGCCATCCAGGCGCGCCTTGCCGACGCAGCATTGGTGATCGGCCCTCGCGGCCAGACACGACTGTCGCTGGAATTTGCCGAAGCCCGCCATGACGAGGATCTGCTCGTGCATCACGGGCTGCTGCGTTTTCGCGCGATAACCCAGGAAAATGCCTGATGCGCTTTCAATATGGTCAAAACGGAGTCTAGACTGGGCTTTCGCGGGATTTCACCTGTTCGAGGCGGTGAAATTCCAGATTGACTGTCTCGCGTTGCAGGGGTGTGGCGAGGATGTTTTCAGCGGCGTTCACCGTTCATTTCACGTTCAGCACCGATGCGTTACAACGCCGGTCATGAAAACGCTTCGCTCCCACTTCCGAACCGCGACACTGGCGCTTTGTGCTGCCGGGCTGTTCGCGTCGCAGGCGATGGCGATGCCGGTCATCGCGCCGCCCGAGTTGGCCAGTCCGATCGTACTGGCGGCGTCCGATTGCTACGCCATCGGCCAACAGGTGGCCGAACAGAATGGCGGAACGCTGGCCAAGGCCTCGCAGTCGACGCGCGGCGGCCAGCCGGTCTGTGTCATCGTCGTGCTCGTTCCGGGCAAGGACGGACAACGTCCGCGCCGTTCCGAAATCGTCGTTCCGCTGAACTGATCCAATCAACCTTAGGCTACGTTTCCCAGGCCGCCGGAATCGGCCTATATCTGCCCCAGTCTTCAATCTGACAAAGCTCTTCAACAGGTAAAGCTCTTCAACAGGTATCGAACTCCGCATGCGTGTACTCGTCGTCGAAGATGACAAGGATCTCAATCGGCAGATATCGGATGCGCTGGTCGATGCCGGCTATGTCGTCGACCGCGCCTTCGACGGCGAGGAAGGCCATTTCCTTGGCGACACCGAGCCCTACGACGCCGTCGTGCTCGATATCGGCCTGCCGCAGATGGACGGCATCAGCGTGGTCGAGCGTTGGCGACGCGGCGGCCGCAAGATGCCGGTGCTGATCCTGACGGCGCGCGACCGCTGGAGCGACAAGGTCTCCGGCATCGATGCCGGCGCCGATGACTACGTCACCAAGCCGTTCCACATCGAGGAGGTGCTGGCCAGGCTGCGGGCCCTGATCCGGCGGGCTGCCGGCCATGCCTCGTCCGAACTGACCTGCGGGCCGCTGCGTCTCGACACCAAGGCCTCCAAGGCCGATGTCGACGGCGTGCCGTTGAAACTGACGTCGCACGAATTCCGCCTGCTTGCCTATCTGATGCACCATATGGGCGAGGTCGTCTCGCGGACCGAACTGGTCGAGCACCTCTACGATCAGGATTTCGACCGCGATTCCAACACCATTGAGGTGTTTGTCGGGCGGCTGCGCAAGAAGATGGGCATCGACATGATCGAAACCGTGCGCGGCATGGGCTACCGCATGCGTGAGCCGGAGGCGTAACTCGGAACCGCTCAAACCAACCGCGAGGACGCCGCTTTCGCTGCGTTTGTGGCCGCGTTCGCTGACGTTCCGCGTCATCGCCTTTTCCACGGTCTGGGCGATCGTGACGCTCGTTGTCATCTTCACCTTGATCACCACCCTATACCGCCAGGCCAGCGAGCGCGGCTTCGACAGCCTGCTTTCGGCGCATCTGTTCAACCTGATCGGTTCGATCGGCATCTCCGACAGCGGGGCGCTGACCGGCGCGCCAGACCTCGGCGACCTTCGGTTCTCGGAGCCGAATTCGGGCTGGTACTGGTCGGTCGAGCCCGCTTCGGAGGGCGTGCATGGCGATCTCCACTCGTCGTCGATGACCACGACGATCCCGTCACCGAGCGTTGCCGAGGTGCCGTTCAACACCAGCTTCCAGCGCAGCTACGCAGCCGAAGGCATCGACGGCGAGCAACTCGAAGTTTTCGAGAGCGAATTCGTTCTCGACGCCAAGAACCGGGCCGCGCGTTTCCGGGTCATGGGCAACCAGAGCGAACTCGAACAGGAAATCGCTACCTTCCAGCGCCGCCTGCTGACCTATCTCAGCCTGTTCGGCGTCGGCATGATCGCCATCAACGCGATCGCCATCCTGCTCGGCCTGCAGCCGCTGCGCCGGGTCAGGAACGCGCTAGCCATGGTGCGCGAAGGCACCGCCCAGAGGCTCGACGGCCGCTTCCCGGCCGAGATCGAACCGCTTGCCAACGAAACCAATGCCTTGATCGAAAACAACAGGCGCATCGTCGAGCGGTCGCGAACACAGGTCGGCAATCTCGCCCATTCGCTGAAGACGCCGCTGGCGGTACTGCTCAACGAGGGCCGCGCGCTCGGCGGTGCCAAGGGGCAGCTGATCGCCGAACAGGCCGCTTCCATGCAGAAGCAGGTTGAACACTATCTCCAGCGCGCCCGCGTCGCGGCACAACGCGACAGCGTCGTCTACCGCACGCCGGTGACGCCGCTGGTGCAGCGCATGGTGCGGGTTATGCAGAAGCTCAATCCGCGGACAAATCTGTCGCTGTCGCTGCCGGCGGCCGAGATCGTCTTCGCCGGCGAGCGCGAGGACCTTGAGGAGTTGCTGGGCAATCTCCTTGAAAACGCGATGAAATGGGCAAAGAGCGCGGTGCAGGTTTCGGTCGTGCCCTTGACCGGCAAGGACGACCCGGCCGGCCTTTTCGAGATCGGCATAGAGGATGACGGTCCCGGCATTCCGGAGGACAAGGCGCGCGAGGCGCTGAAGCGAGGACGGCGTCTGGACGAGACAAAGCCCGGAACAGGTCTGGGGCTGGCCATTGTCGCAGACCTTGTCAACGAGTATGGAGGCGTTCTGGCGCTCGAACGGTCCGGTATGGGCGGATTGAAGGCGGTGGTGCGATTGCGGAGCCTTCAGTGATGTTCACTAGGGCCAATCGACATAGAGGGACGGGAGATGTTATTGGGCGGCATGTCGATTGGTCCTGCAGCGGCCAGCGGCCAAATTTCCGACAAATATCAATACTATGGCCACGCCAACTTCTCCGATGACGCGGCCCCCGGCGCATCCCTGGCAGGCTCCCACTCAAGAAAATCGGTTGTTGGCATGAAGATTCGCGTCGCTCTCGTTTCCGCATTGCTGGCTGTTTCCGGCTGCACCACCTTGAGCGGCAAGGGTCCAACCGTGGCAGTGACACCGGCCTCGACACCTCCTTCCAGCGGCAAGGTGACCACGACGATCATTTCGGCGATGGGCGGCGGCCTCATCAGCGGGGCGATCGGCAACGGCCTCAGCGAGACCGAGAAGCGCAGCGCGCTCGAGGCTGAATACAAGGCGCTAGAATATACGACCAGTGGCCAGAAGGTGACGTGGAAGGGCGCTCAGGCTTCGCGCTACGGCGAGGTGGTTCCGGCCCAGCCGTACCGCGTCGGTTCGCAGGACTGCCGCCAGTACACGCAGACGGTGTTTTCCGCCGGTGCCGGGGTCACGGCGCGTGGAACCGCTTGCCGCAACGCCGATGGCAGCTGGACGCCGCTGACCTGACGACCGTCTGCCGACGATTGGCGGCTGGCGTCGTCAAAGCGTCGCAGCATGCATCTGTTGGCACGGCAGAGCTCTGCCGGTATTGGAAGAACCATGCTGTTCTGGGTCATAGCCGCCATTCTCACGCTGGGTGCAAGCCTGGCGGTGCTGCTGCCGCTGGCCGCCAGCGCCAAGGGCGCGTCGTCGAGCGGCGAACATGATCTCGAAGTCTATCGGGACCAATTGTCCGAGCTTGACCGCGACGCCGCGCGTGGCTTGATCCAGCCGGCCGAAGCCGCCGAGGCCCGCGCCGAGATCGCTCGCCGCATCCTTCGCCTTGACAATGCGGGTGCCGTCGGCGGCGCAAACCCTGGCCGAGCGCCGGTCACGGCAAGGCTGGTGGCAACCGTAGCCGTGCTGGCGGTGCCGCTGGTCAGTTGGGGGCTCTATGTCAAGCTTGGCTCTCCTGACCTGCCGTCGCAACCGCTCAGCGAGCGGTTGGCCAAGAATCCTGCCGACAGTTCGGTCGACGAGCTGGTGGCGCGGGCCGAAGCCCATCTGGCCGCCACTCCCACTGACGGCAGGGGCTGGGACGTGCTGGCACCGGTCTATCTGCGCATGCAGCGCTTTTCCGACGCGGCAGGAGCCTATCGCAACGCCATTCGGCTCGATGGCGACAGCGCCGTTCGCCAGGCCGGTCTCGGCGAGGCGATCGCCAGCGCGGCAGGCGGCATTGTCTCGGCCGATGCCCAGGATGCTTTCGAAGCAGCCCTGAAGCTCGATCCGGCCAATGCGAAGGCCAGCTTCTACCTGGCCATGGCATTGGCGCAGGAGGGTCGCGCCAAGGAAGCGACCACGGCATGGCAGGCGATGCTGGACAGATTGCCGCCGGATTCGCCATGGCGCGGTGCCGTCGAGCAGGCGCTCGCCAAATCCGGAAGCTCCGACGTCGCTTCCGGCGGCGCCACCAACGGTCCCGATGCCGGCGATGTCGACGCCGCATCCTCGATGTCGCCGCAGGACCGGGAGACCATGATCAATACGATGGTTGCCGGCCTCGACGACAAACTGCGGCAAAATCCGCGCGATCCGGAAGGATGGATGCGGCTCGTTCGTTCCTATGTCGTGCTCGGCAAGGCCGATCAGGCGCGTGAGGCGCTCGGTCGCGCCATTGCCGTCTTTGGAGCCGACAGCGACCAGGCGAAGAAATTCACTGCCTTTGCCGCTTCGCTTGGGCTTGCGGCGACGGAGTAGAACAAGACATGACGCGCAAGCAGAAACGATTGTCGGTGATCGCGGGCGGGCTGGTCTTCCTGGCTGCCGCGACCGGGCTGACTTTTTACGCGCTTGGCCAGAAGGCCTCCTATTTCTACATGCCGGCCGATCTCACCACCGCCAGTGTTCAGCCTGGCCAGCGCATCCGGTTGGGTGGATTGGTCGAAAAAGGCACGATCCAGCGCGGGCAGGGGGCCACGGTCGGCTTTTCGGTGACCGACACGCACAAATCGGTCAAGGTCACCTACACCGGCATCCTGCCCGACCTTTTCCGCGAAGAGCAGGGCGTCATCACCGAGGGTACTTTCGGCCCGGACGGGGTTTTTGTTGCCGATAGCGTGCTGGCCAAGCATGATGAGCGCTACATGCCCAAGGAGGTTGCGGACGGCCTCAAGGCCAAGGGCGTCTGGCAGGAGAACAAGAGTGAATAGCTCCGGCAGGAGAGCGACAATGGATCACGGGCATGGTTGAAACGGGACATTTCGCCCTCGTCCTGGCGTTTGCGCTTTCGCTGGTGCAGACGGTGGTGCCGCTGTTTGGCGCGCGCCTGAACAACCAGCGCCTCATGGCCGTCGGCGGTCCGGTCGCAGTGACCGGCTTTGCCTTGACGGCGCTGTCCTTCGCAGCGTTGGCGAGTGCCTATGCAAGCTCCGATTTCTCGGTGGCGAGCGTGTGGGAAAACTCGCATTCCTTGCAGCCGTTGATCTACAAGATCACCGGAACTTGGGGCAATCATGAAGGCTCGATGCTGCTTTGGGTGTTGATCCTGACCTTCTTCGGCGCGCTCGTCGCCGCTTTCGGCTCCAACCTGCCGGCGACGCTGCGCGCCAATGTGCTTGCGGTGCAAGGCGCCATCGGCGCCGCCTTCTTCCTGTTCATCCTGGCGACGTCCAATCCGTTCATCCGGCTCAATCCGGCGCCGATCGAAGGCCGCGATCTCAACCCGATCCTGCAGGATCTCGGCCTCGCCATTCACCCGCCTTTTCTCTATCTCGGCTATGTCGGCTTCTCGATCTGTTTTTCCTTCTCGGTTGCCGCTCTCATCGAAGGCCGCATCGACGCGTCCTGGGCACGCTGGGTGCGGCCGTGGACGCTGGTCGCCTGGATGTTCCTGACCGGCGGCATCGCCATGGGATCGTACTGGGCCTACTACGAGCTCGGTTGGGGCGGTTTCTGGTTCTGGGATCCGGTCGAGAACGCCTCCTTCATGCCGTGGCTGGCGGGGACCGCGCTGCTCCATTCGGCCATCGTCATGGAAAAGCGCTCGGCGCTGAAGATCTGGACGCTGCTGCTCGCCATCCTGACCTTTTCGCTGTCGCTGCTCGGCACCTTCCTCGTGCGTTCAGGCGTGCTGACCTCGGTGCACGCCTTTGCCACCGATCCGACGCGCGGCGTGTTTATCCTGTGCATACTGACGCTGTTTATCGGCGGCTCGCTGGCGCTGTTTGCGCTGCGCGCTTCCCGGCTGACGACCGGCGGCCTGTTCCAACCGATTTCCCGAGAAGGGGCGCTGGTCCTCAACAATCTGTTCCTGACGACGGCGACGGCGACCGTCCTCGTCGGCACACTCTATCCGCTCGCCGTCGAAGCCTTTTCAGCCGACAAGATCTCGGTCGGCGCGCCGTTCTTCAATCTCACCTTCGGACCGCTGATGGTGCCGCTGCTGCTCGTGGTTCCGTTCGGGCCGTTGCTGGCCTGGAAGCGCGGCGATGTCTTCGCCGTCGCGCAGCGCCTTATGGCGGCCTTTGCAGCGGCGCTGCTGGCGACGCTGGTCACCGCTTTGTTCATCGACGGCGCCTCGGTGTTCGCAGCCCTGGGCGTTGGCCTTGCCGTCTGGCTGATCCTTGGCGCGCTCACCGACCTCGCCGTCAAATCGGGGGTCGGCAATGTCGCAGCGGGGATCATGGTCAGGCGCTTGCTCGGCCTGCCGCGCTCGGTCTTCGGCACCGCCTTCGCTCACCTTGGCCTCGGTCTGACCACGCTCGGCATCGTCGGCACACTTTGCTTCGGCACCGAGAAGATTCTGTCGATGCATGCCGGTGAGACCGTCGAACTGTCCGGCCATACGCTGCGTTTCGTCGGGCTTCATCCGGCCCAGGGACCGAATTACAGCGAGGATCTCGGCCGCTTCGAACTGATCGGCGTCAGCGGCAGCCCTGTTGGCGAAATCAGCTCCGCCAAACGGTTTTATCCGGTGCGGCAGATGACGACGACGGAATCGGGCATCAGGACGATTGGTTTCTCGCAGCTCTACATCTCGCTCGGCGACGAGGGCAATGACGGTTCCGTCGTCGTCCGTCTGTGGTGGAAACCGCTGGTGACGTTGATCTGGGGCGGCGGCCTGATGATGATGGCGGGCGCGGCGATGTCACTGATGGACCGGCGCCTGCGCGTCGGCGCGCCGTCGCGGCGGCGCAAGCAGGCGAGCGCGGTGCCATCCGCGACCCTGCCATGAACGCGCGGCTTTCGCTGACCTCCATTGCCCTGCTGCTGGCGCTGTCCTTTGCCGGCACGGCCCTGGCGGTGAAGCCTGACGAGGTGCTGCCTGATCCGACGCTGGAGGCGCGGGCGCGGGCGCTCTCGGAAGGCTTGCGCTGCATGGTCTGCCAGAACCAGTCGATCGACGAATCCGATGCCGACCTTGCCCGCGACCTGCGCGTCCTTGTGCGTCAGCGCCTCGTCGCCGGCGACACCGACCAGCAGGTGATGGATTACGTCGTGTCGCGTTACGGCGAGTTCGTGCTGCTGAAGCCGCGTTTCGACCTGCGCAATGCGTTGCTTTGGGGCACGCCCGTCCTGCTGTTGCTGGTGGGAGGCGGTTTCATCGTGCTGACCGCGCGGTCGCGCCGCGTGCTGGCGACCAATGCGTTGACCACTGAGGAACAGGCGGCGCTGGACAAGATACTAGGCAATTAGCTCGGCCATTCCTCCGAGGGCCAGTCCCGCGACGTGTGAATGACGCGCAGGATAGCGACGCTCTGACGGCTAGCGATCGGGCGCAACTCATAGGCAATGATGTAGGGCAGGCGGTCGATGAGCTTCTCATATGTGCCTGTCACTTGGCCTGGGCGGCCCGTCGCCATCTCACCAAGGCCCTGGCCCATTTCACGAATACGATCCGCCAGGCGTCGGGCGGCAGCAGGATTGTCCTGAGCGATAAAGGCAACTTGCTGCTTAAAATCGTCCAGCGCTTCTCGCGACCAGGCGACGAACCGCTTCACGCCTTGCCCAAGCGCCTGGCTTCCGCCGATTCGATGACTGCGTCGATTTCCGCCATCGCATCGTCGTGAGGCACGACACGGCCAGCCGCCGCATCTTCCATGCCGCGTTTGATGCCTTCAATGATATCGAGTTCGCGATCGACGTAGGCCGAGACCGCCTCGGCGGCGAGGAACGATTTGCTACGCCGGGTGTCGGTGGCGATCCGCTCCAGCTTCAGCTTGGTTTCGGGAGAGACCCGGATGGTCATGGTGGTGCTTGCTGTCGTTTATGAAAGCCTTGTGCTGAGTTGTGTACAAGATAGCACATTGGACATCGCAGCCAAGGGGATTGTACGTCCCCTGACTCCCAAACATTACCAAAGTTTCATGTGTCGGAAATGGCGCTGTAATGTGTGCCGCTCTAATTCTCTTTTCCTGAGGATGCCGATCAAGCAGCGTCCGTTGAAAGAGGATAAGAAATCCATGAATATTGCCCCCAATTCATATTCCGTCACCCGCAAGCGTCTCATGGCTGCCGTCGCATCTGTCGCGGTGGCCGGTGCGATCGGCGTTGGCGCGCTGACCAGCGGAACCAGCCCTGTTCTGGCCGATGCCGTGCGCGTCGAGGCGCCGCAGGTGCCGGGCTTCGCCGATGTCGTCGAGCGCGTTTCTCCCGCCGTTGTCAGCGTCAAGGTCAAGGCCAAGATCAGCCCGGCCGCCGATGATGGCTCCGACCCGTCCGACGACCAGGATGGCATGAACAACCTGCCCAACAATCCACAGCTGCGCCGCTTCTTCAAGGAATTCCGTGGCTTTGGTGACCAGGACGGCCAGGGTGGCGGCAACAGGCGCTTCAGCCACCGCGACCGCAACAACGACCAGCCGCGGCCGGTTGCTCAAGGCTCCGGCTTCTTTATCTCGGATGACGGCTATCTCGTCACCAACAACCACGTCGTTTCGGAAGGCTCGGCCTTCACCGTGGTGATGCATGACGGCAAGGAGCTCGACGCCAAGCTGATCGGCACCGACCCGCGCACCGATCTCGCCGTGCTTAAGGTCGACGGCGTCGGCAAGTTTACCTATGTCGACTTCGCCGATGACTCCAAGGTTCGCGTAGGCGACTGGGTGGTGGCCGTCGGCAATCCGTTCGGTCTTGGTGGAACCGTCACCGCCGGCATCGTCTCCGCCCGCGGCCGTGACATCGGCGCTGGCCCTTATGACGACTTCATCCAGATCGACGCATCGGTCAACCGCGGCAATTCTGGCGGTCCGACCTTCAACCTCAACGGCCAGGTCGTCGGCATCAACACCGCGATCTTCTCGCCGTCAGGCGGCAGCGTCGGCATCGCCTTCGACATTCCCGCTTCGACCGCCAAGCAGGTCGTTCAGGACCTGATGAAGAGCGGTTCCGTGCAGCGCGGCTGGCTCGGTGTGGAAATCCAGCCGGTCACCTCCGACATCGCTGAGTCGCTTGGTCTGAAGTCCAACAACGGCGCACTGGTTTCCAGTGCCCAGGACGATGGTCCCGGCAAGAAGGCGGGCATCACGGCCGGTGACGTGATCACCCAGGTCGACGGCAAGGATGTCGCTTCGCCGAAGGAACTGGCCCGGCTGATCGGCGCCTATTCGCCTGGCAAGTCGGTCGACGTCACCGTGTGGCGCGACGGCAAGAGCCAGACGGTCAAGGTCGATCTCGGCAAACTGCCTTCGAGCGACAAGCAGGCCTCTGTCGATCAGCAGCAGCCCGCCGCCCCGGCCAAGCCCGACACGCTGGCCGATCTCGGCCTGACCGTTACCAAGTCTGAAAACGGCAAGGGACTGGTGGTGACCGATGTCGATCCCGACAGCGACGCCGCCGATCGCGGCATCCAGCCGGGCGACGTCATCACATCGGTCAATTCGACCGAAGTGAACGGCACCGAAGACGTCACCAAGGCGATGACCGAAGCAGTCAAATCCGGCCGCAAGGCAGTGCTGATGCAGATCACCCGCGACGACACCAATCGTTTCGTCGCGCTGCCCGTCGCCAAGGGCTGAGGTCGGTCCCGGAGCGTTCTCTCGGCCTTTCCAGGTGGGTGAGGGCGTTCCGGCGGCAGGTTGGACTTTCCAGTGCGCCGGTTCAACACCCCCGAGCCGCCGTAAGGGAAAGCATGGAGGAGCGCGCGTTAGTCAGTCATCGCGCCTTCCCCCGGCGGGAGCGGGCTTCCCATCGCCCGCTGCCGCACACTTTCAAAAGCGCTTCCGCGATCCGATGCAAACGACATCGGCGGCGAGCAGCTTTATCGCGCACGGCTTCGGGCAATCTTGATCGCGGTGCGCTTTGGCAAAGGCCACAATGCAGATGTCTGCCACTCAACCTTCCGGCGAAATCGCGTATAACAGCCCTATGAAGATTCTCGTCATAGAAGACGATCGCGAGGCTGCGGATTACTTGCAGAAAGCCTTTGCCGAGGCCGGTCACACCGCGCATGTCGCCGGTGACGGCGAAACCGGCTTTGCGCTCGCCGACGCCGGCGACTACGACGTGATGGTGATCGATCGGATGATGCCGCGTCGCGACGGCCTGTCGGTCATTGCCGGTCTCCGGTCCAGGGGCAACACAACGCCAGTGCTGATCCTGTCGGCGCTCGGCGAGGTCGATGATAGGGTCACGGGTTTGCGCGCCGGCGGCGACGACTACCTGACAAAACCCTATGCCTTCTCCGAGCTTCTCGCCCGCGTTGAGGTTCTGAACCGTCGCGCCAGCGCCAAGGAAGCCGAAACCGTCTACCGCGTCGGCGATCTCGAACTCGACAGGCTGTCGCATTCGGTCCGCCGTGCGTCACGCGAGATCACATTGCAGCCGCGTGAATTCCGCTTGCTCGAATATCTGATGCGGCATGCCGGCCAGGTGGTGACACGCACCATGCTGCTGGAAAATGTCTGGGACTACCATTTCGATCCGCAGACCAATGTCATCGACGTCCATGTCTCGCGGCTGCGCGGCAAGATCGAGAAGGGCTTCGACAAGCCCATCCTGCATACGGTTCGCGGCGCCGGCTATATGCTGAAGAGCGGCTAGCTGCGGCATGGCTCTTTCCGTGCCAGCCATCATGAAGACGACGGCAGCGCGGCTTTCGGCGCTCTACTTCCTGCTCTTCGCGCTCTGCGCGGTGGCGCTCGTCTTCTACATGACGTCGCTGTCGGCGCGAATGCTGACCGCGCAGACGCAGGAGACCATCAATGACGAAGTGCTCGGCCTTGCCCGCGCCTATCAGCGCGGTGGCCTGCCGATCCTGGTGCGCGTGGTGGAACAGCGCTCGCGCCAGCCCGGCGCCAACCTTTACCTGATCGCCGACGCCAACGGCCAAATCCTGACCGGCAATGTGCAGAGCCTGGAGCCGGGCGTTCTCGAGAACGAAGGCTGGACCAGCAGTCCGTTCTCTTATCAGCGCTTTGGCGAGGGAGAGCTCGAGCGCCTGCGCAACCTTCCCGCCGAGCAGGGTACCACCACCCAATCCGAGCAGAACGATGCGCAGGCGCAGGGCGAAAAGGGCCACAACGCCATTGCGCTGGTGCTGCGGCTGCCGAACCAGATGATCATGCTGGTCGGCCGCGACCTTGGCGAGCCGGAGCGGTTTCGTGCGGTCATCCGCCGTGCGCTGATGCTGGCGCTCGGCATGATGGGGCTGGGCGGATTGCTGATCTGGTTTTTTGTCGGCCGCGCCGCGCTGAAGCGCATCGACAGCGTGTCGGAAGCCAGCCGCCGCATTATGGGCGGCGATCTGTCGGGCAGGCTGCCGGTGACGGGGGTTGGCGATGAGTTCGACCGGCTCTCCGAAAATCTCAATGCCATGCTGGCCAGGATCGCCGCGCTGAACGAAGGCCTGAAGCAGGTTTCCGACAACATCGCGCATGATCTGAAGACGCCGCTGACCCGGCTGCGCAATCGGGCCGAAGCGACGCTTTCGGGCAAGCAAAAGCCCACCGATTACCGGCAGGCGCTGGAAGGCACCATTGCCGAGTCAGACCAGTTGATAAAAACCTTCAACGCCATCCTGATGATTTCCCGGCTGGAGGCTGGCTACTCCTCGGAGAACACCAACCGCGTCGATCTGGCGGAGGCCGTGCGCGATGTCGTCGAACTCTACGAGCCGGTGGCGGAAGAGGCAGGCGTATCACTGGAAGCAGACGCGCGCGAGGCGGTGTCCGTCAACGGCAACCGCGAACTGATCGGCCAGGCGCTGTCGAACATCGTCGACAACGCCATCAAATATTCCACAGGCGCCAATGCCCAGCCGGCGGTGCGCGTCACGCTCGAGCGAGCCGGTGCGGACGTTCGCCTGTCCGTTGCCGACAATGGACACGGCATTCCCGACGATGGCGACCGCGCCCGCGCCACGGAACGTTTCGTGCGGCTGGAGAAGAGCCGTTCGCAGCCGGGTTCCGGTCTTGGCCTCAGCCTCGCCAAGGCGGTCATGACGTTCCACAATGGCCGGCTTGAACTCTTGCCTGGCAATCCTGGACTATCCGTGGTCATGAGTTTCCCGGCTCGGGAGGATCACTGATGAGCACTGCAGCGAAGCGGGTGGAGACTGGATGGCTGCTGAAGCCGGCTGCCAAGCTTGCTCCGCTCGACAAGGACCGTGCGCGGTTGGAACTGGCCGAGATCGCTTCCGCCACGCGCGAAGAAGGACTGACGCGGCTGGCCAAGTTCCTGGCAGGCAAAGGGGAGGGCCAGGATTTCCTTGCCGCCGTCTTCGATCTGTCGCCGTTCCTGCGTGATACCGCACGTCGCCGGCCGCAAATCCTGGACGGGCTGTTCGAGCAGACGATCGAGGCTCGGCTGAAGGCGATCGGCGCCGCCATCGACCAGGTGCATCTAACCGAAGCAGTCTCGGAATCCGGCCTGATGATGGAGCTGCGCCAGTGGAAGGCGGAGGCGCATTTCCTGATCGCGCTGGCCGATCTTGCCGGCGAGGCCGAAACGGCGCTGACGGTCCGGCGATTGAGCGATCTTGCAGACGCCTGCACCCGTGCGGCCGTCGACTTCCTGCTGCGTGACGCGCATGGCCAGGGCAAACTCAAACTGCCGGATGTCGGCAATCCATCGAAACAGTCGGGCTGGATCCTGCTCGGCATGGGCAAGCTCGGCGCGCATGAGCTGAATTTTTCCTCCGACATCGATCTGGTGGTTTTCTTCGATCCGGAAGCGCCCGCCGTCGTCGATCCGCTCGACGCCACCGAGTTGTTTTCGAGGCTGACGCGCCGCCTGGTGCGCATCCTGCAGGACCGCACCGAACACGGTTATGTCTTCCGCACCGATCTGAGACTGCGCCCAGACCCCGGTTCGACACCGCTGGCGATCCCGGTCGAGGCGGCACTGCGCTACTATGAAGCACGCGGCCAGAACTGGGAGCGCGCCGCGATGATCAAGGCACGGCCGGTGGCAGGCGATCTGGCCGCGGGTGCGGCCTTCCTCAAGGAGTTGCAGCCCTATATCTGGCGCAAATACATGGACTACGCGGCGATTGCCGACGTCCATTCGATCAAGCGCCAGATCCACGCCCACAAGGGCCATGGCGAGATTGCGGTCAAAGGCCACAACGTCAAGCTTGGCCGCGGCGGCATTCGAGAGATCGAGTTCTTCGTCCAGACCCAGCAGCTCATCGCCGGCGGACGCTTCCCTGAACTGCGTGGCCGCGAGACCGTGCCGATGCTCGGCGAGCTTGCGACCCGCGGCTGGATCACCGCCGAGGCGCGCGATGCGCTCGCCCGCCAGTACTGGTTCCTGCGCCGCGTCGAACACGCCGTGCAGATGGTTGCCGACGAGCAGACGCACACGCTGCCGGAAGATGATGAAGGCCTGGAGCGCATCGCCTACATGCTCGGCTTTGCCGATGCTTCTGCCTTTTCTCAAGCGTTCCGTGCCTCGCTGCAGCAGGTCGAACGTCACTACGCGGCACTGTTCGAAACAGCACCCGAACTGTCGACCGGCATCGGCAACCTGGTCTTCACCGGCGATGTCGACGATCCCGATACGCTGCAGACCTTGCACGGGCTCGGCTTCCAGCGGCCAAGCGACATCTGCCGCGTCATCCGTGGCTGGCATTTCGGCCGCTATCGCCTCACCCAGTCGGCGGAGGCACGCGAGCGGCTGACGGAACTGACGCCGGCGCTGCTGCGCGCCTTCGGCCAGACGCGCCGGGCCGACGAAGCTCTGATGCGCTTCGACGAGTTTCTCGCCGGCCTGCCGGCTGGCATCCAGCTGTTCTCCCTGCTGCAGTCCAATCCTGCCCTGCTGAAGCTTCTGGCGACGATCATGGGGGCCGCCCCCCGGCTGGCGGCGATCATCACCCGCAGGCCGCATGTCTTCGATGGTTTGCTCGACCCGGCCTTGCTCACCGAACTACCGGACCGCGCCTATCTGTCGGCGCGACTTTCCGCCTTCGTCGAGGGCGACCGACTTTACGAGGATGTGCTCGACCGGCTGCGCATTTTTGCCTCCGAGCAGAAATTCCTGATTGGTGTCCGGCTGCTCGCCGGCTCGATCGATCCGGCGCGGGCCGGCCGCGCCTTTTCCGATCTGGCGGATCTCACCATCGAGGCTGCGTTGAAGGCGGTGACGGCCGAATTCGCGGCACGCCACGGCACCATTGCCGGCGGCGTGGTTTCGCTGCTCGGCATGGGCAAGCTCGGCAGCCGCGAGTTGACTGCCGGATCGGATGTCGACCTGATCCTGCTCTACGACCACGCGCCGGATGCCGAAGAGTCCAACGGTGACAAGCCGCTGGCGCCTTCGCATTACTACACCCGCATGACGCAAAGGCTGATCGCGGCGGTGTCGGCGCCGACGGCGGAGGGCGTGCTCTACGAACTCGACCTGCGCCTGCGGCCGTCCGGCAACAAGGGGCCGGTGGCCACCCATATCGATGCCTTCAAGAAATACCAGCGCCAGGAGGCCTGGACCTGGGAGCACATGGCGCTGGCCCGCGCCCGCGCCATTGCCGGCGACGCCAGCCTGTGCGGCGAGGTTGAAGCGGAAGTGGCGACGGTGCTTGGACAGCCGCGCGACGCCGCCAAGGTGATGGCCGAGGCTGCGGACATGCGGGCCATGATCGAGAAGGAAAAGCCGCCGCGCGATCTCTGGGACATCAAGCTTATTCCCGGAGGATTGATCGATCTGGAATTCATCGCCCAGGTGGCCGTCATCACCGGGCAGGTCGAGACCGGGCGCCGCGCCACCGGCACCGCCGAGATCCTGTCGCGCCTTGCATCGGGCTTCGCCGATGCCGGGATAAGGCAGGAGCTTGGCGATGCCTACGCGCTCTATCTTGCACTGACCCAGATGACGCGGCTGTGCCTCACCGGAGCCTTCGAGCGCGACGACGTTCCGCCGGGGCTTTCGGATCTGCTTCTGGCGGTGACCGACTTGCCGGATTTCGGTGTGCTGGAAGCACACCTCAAGGAGACGTCGCAGAAGGTCAGGAAGGACTTTGATCTTTTGTTTCGTTCGGGATCACCGTGAAGCGATCGTCCCTTGGAATTGAAGACGTTTCGTGTTTTCCAGTCTCATGCAGCTACTCTGTTCGCCGAATCTGCCGGAGCGCGCGGCGTGCGTGAGCCTGCAAAATTCTCTCCCGCAGATAGGCGTAGAAGCGCGGCGGCAGCATACCATAGTCGAATCGGGACGGTTTGCTTCCCGCGATGGGCCTGAGATCGGGACCCGGCCAGAGGAAGTCATTGGTTTCGGTCACGACGATCCATGACGGCGTGTCATCGAGGCCGAGATGGGCTTTGAGTGGCGCAGGTATTTCTACTGCATCGGCAGGATCAGCCGGTGGCGAGTGTGTGACCGGAACGACCGTTATGACTTCACGGCCCTCCACGACCCGGCGCGCGGCGACAATGGCGCATGGTCGGTTTTGCGACCTTCTTCGGCACCCTTTCGTGTTCTCTCACCCAGAGGTAAGAATAGGAAATCACCAGACCCGGGATAGGTTTGGGCAGGCTCACGGTGTCCAGTCTTTGAGCATCGCATCGAGCCCGGCATATTCGCTCGGTACGGCGCTTTCGGCGATGGCGTTCAGCGTCTCATCATCCAGTTCTTCCGCGTTACGGGCGACTCGTCCCTTGACCAACACCTCGAACATCGCCGCCGACAGGAGTACCGTGTGGGTCCGGCCATTCTTTGTGATTGCGACCGGCGCACGCTGGGCAGCGTCCTGAAAACGCCCGACATTCTGCTGGAATTCTGTTGAAGTCACTCGCATGACAAAGTCTACCTTTCTTATCTAAGGTGGATAAAATAGATAACGTTGTCAAAGCGTTTCACCTCGCGTCCATGAGGTGGGATCAGGCCTGGGATGGTGATAAAATATTCACGCTGCAACCTTGATCGCCGGCACGGCCCTCTTCACCGGAATGCGCACCGACACGATCGTGCCGACACCTTCGCTCGACCGGATCTTCAGCGCGCCGCCCTGAAGCTCGGCCAGCGAACGTGAGATGGCAAGGCCAAGGCCAGACCCGGCATGGCTCTTGGAGAACTGGTTCTGCACCTGCTCGAAGGGCCGTCCTAGCTTGCCGAGCGCCTCCTTGGGGATGCCGCAGCCATTGTCCTCTATCGTCAGCACCAACGCGCCGGATGTGTTGCGGGCCCTGACCGATATGTGGCCGCCCTGGCCGGTGAACTTCACCGCATTGGACAAAAGGTTGATGACGATCTGCTTGATCGCGCGGCGATCGGCGACCAGCGTCAGCGCATCGGCAATGCGCGTTTCCACGGTGATGGCCTTTTGCGCCGCCTGCAGCGAAACGACGCGTACGGTTTCGCTGATCAGCGGGCCGAGGTCGATTTCTTCCCGGTCCAGCGAGAATTGGCCGGCCTCGATCTTGGACATGTCGAGAATGTCGTTGATGACGCCCAGCAGATATTTTCCGCTGCTGTTGATGTCGGTGGCATATTCCTCGTAGCGCTCCGATCCGAGCGGGCCGAACAGCCCTTGTTCCATCAGTTCGGAGAAGCCGATGATCGCGTTCAGCGGCGTGCGCAACTCATGCGACATGTTGGCCAGGAATTCGGATTTGGCCCGGTTCGCAGCTTCGGCGCGTTCGGTTTCCTTCATGTATTTGCGGTTGAGGTCGACCAGTTCGCGCGAACGCTCCTCTTCGGCCCGCCGCGCGAGGCTGAGATCATGGATCGTTGCCATCAGCCGTCGCTCGCTGTCGACCAGCTTCTCCTGGTGCAGCTTGATCTGGGTGATGTCGGAGCCGACCGAGACGATGCCGCCGTCCCGGGTCTTCAGTTCGTTGACCTGCAGCCATCGGCCATCGGCCAGCTGCCGCTCGAAAGTGGCGCCGCCCTGCAGGCCGCTGGTATGGGCAAGCCGCCGTTCGGAAGCAAAGGCCAGCATGCGTTCTTCCAGCGCCGCGCGCGCGGTGCCCGGCATCACGTCGCGGTCCGAAAGCCCGTTGTCCTGCTGGTATTTGGAATTGCACATGATCAGGCGCTGCGTCGAATCCCACAGCACAAAGGATTCGTTGATGTTCTCGATCGCCGTTCTGAGGCGAAGGTCGGCAGCCTCGGAACGCAGCGCCAGATGACGCTGTTCGGTGACGTCGACGGCGATACCGATCAGCTGTATCTCCGGCGCTTCCGGATCGATGACCTGTGCCCGTGCGCGCATCCAGATCCATTGGCCGTCGGCATGGCGCATGCGGAACACCTGGTCGATATGGTCGATCTCGCGTGCGACGATTCTGTTGGCGAGTTCGAACAGGTCGCCGTCCTCGGGATGGATGATCTGATCGACCTCGCCGAAGGACAGCATCGTTTCGCACGGCTTGTAGCCGAGCATGTCGTACATCGAGCGCGACCAGTACATCTTGCCGCGCACCATGTCCCAGTCCCACAGGCCGCAGCGGCCGCGAACCAGCGCCATGTCGATGCGCTGATGCGCTTCGAGGTAGATGCGGTCGGCCGCCTGCGCACGCGCGGCCTGGCCGAAATAGGCATAGAGGATGACGATCAGCACGCCGGCCGTCAGCACGAACAGGGTGACGTTCAGCGAAACGGTCTTGCGCCAGGCATCGAAAACCGCGTCCTGTGGCACCAGGGCCGCCGATGCGCCCTTTCCGCCATCCGCCAGGCTGACCGCCGCGTACCAGTCCCGTCCGTCGATGTTGACGTCCATGACGCCGGCACGATCGCCGAACATGAACAAGGGCTGGCCGCCCTCGACGAGGCCGTCCAGCGAATGGCCCTGCCATGGCATCGAGCGCGGCGTCACCGCGACGATCTTGAAAGCGCTGTCGGTGATGACAAGCACATGGCTGCGGCCCATCGCGCCCTGACGGCTGGTGGTCTCCAGCAGATCCTGTATGGCGCCGGGCACTGTTTCCGAGGTGGTGGCGAGCGAACTGGCCAGCTGGCCCGCCGCCAGCGTCAGGATCGCCTTGGCATTGCGCTCGACATCGTCGCGCTCGTTCATCAGTGACAGCACGCGCAGCGCCGCGATGACGATCAGGAATGTGATGATGAGGGCGGGTATTGATCGGCGCAGCAGCGGCTCGGCGGCCAGAAGCCGCCGGTAGGCCGGTTCGGCGATGAGCCGCGTATTCCCGGCAAGACCGTCGCCGCGCGTCTCGCGATGCGCAAAAACCGTCCTTCCGGGCGCGCCCCACGCGTCCGCCTTCGCCATAAATGGCACTCCCCGAATTGCCTATGCTGCTTGGTGATCCGGCAAACGCCGCACATCCGAATCGTCAGTAAAGAATCAAAGGTGATTCGCCTTGTCCAGTGGTCCGGCGAAAAAAGATTAAAAATCGACTAAAATAACGCCGAAATGGTCGATCTCCCCCACGAGGGGGGAGATCGCTCTCCCTAAGCCAGCGTGCGCTCGACGATATCGCGCAGATCCGCCGACAGGTTTTCGGCGCCGGCGATCGACAGCAGCGCTTCCCTGGCCTTGGCTTGCCGCAAAGGTTCGAGCGAACGCCACGATCTGAGCGCCGTCGCCAGCCTTGCCGCCACTTGCGGGTTGCGTTTTTCGACCTCGAGCACAGTCTGAGCAAAGAACCAGTAGCCTTCGCCGTCAGCACGATGGAAGCCGGTCTGGTTGGCGCTGGAGAAGGTGCCGATCAGCGAGCGAACTCGATTTGGATTGCCCATCGAGAAGGCCGGGTGGTTGGTCAGGGCCTTCACGGTGTCGACGGTTTGCGGCCCCGGAACGCTGGCCTGGATCTGGAACCATTTGTCCATGACCAGCGGGTCGGACCCATAGGTCGTCTCGAAAGCCGCCAGCGCCTCGACCGTCTCGGGCGAACCGTGGTGACGATGCGCGAGCACGGCAAGTGCTGCCGCGCGGTCGGTCATGTTGGTCGCCGACTGGAAATGCCCGGCGGCGAGTGCTGCTCCACCCGGCTGCAGCGACAGATAATCCAGCAAGGTGTTGCGCAAGGCGCGTCGTCCGGCGCTCGCCGCGTCGGGGCTGAACGCTTCTCTGTCGGCAAGGCTGCGGTAGAGGCCCGAAAAAACGTCCCGGTTCGCAGTGCCGATCGCCAACGCCAGTGCCTCGCGAGCGGCATAGATGGCATCGGGGTCGATGTTCCTGCCGATGTCGCGGGCGATGTCGGCTTCGCCGGGCAATGCCAGCGCCAGTGCTCGATAGGCCGGCTCCAGCGTCTCGTCACCGGCGATGCTGCCGGCGAGTTCGATCAGCCGCGGTGCAAAGGCCGGCTGCTTGCCGCCGAGGACCTCGCGGAAGGCTGATATCAGTGCATCAGTCAGCAATGTGTTGAAGGCCTGCCAGCGCGAGAAGGCGTCGCTGTCATGGCGGGCGAGAAAGAACTGGTCGTCGGCTTTCTGCTCGACGGACAATGTCACCGGCGCCGAAAAGCCGCGGTTGAGCGACACGGCCGGGCGCTCGGTGACGCCTGAGAACCGCACCATGTGGCGACGCTTGCGGATATGGATGACGCCGTCCTCGACGCTGGCGCCTTCGACGCCGCTATACGGCACAGGCTTGCCGCCGGCGCCGATCAGGCCGAAAGCCAGCGGGATGTGCATCAGCCGCTTGCGGCTTTCGGACGGTGTCGGCGGCACCGACTGCTCGATTTCGAGCGTGAATTCTTGCGCGGCCGGATTGTGCGTCGAACTGATCGTCAGGTTCGGCGTGCCTGCCTGATGATACCAGAGCGCGAACTGCGACAGGTCGCGGCCGGACGCATCCTCGAACACCTTGATGAAATCCTCGATCGTCGCCGCGTCACCGTCGTGTCGCTCGAAATAGAGGTCCATGCCGGCGCGAAAGACGTCGGCACCGAGAATTGTGCGGATCATGCGCACCACTTCGGAGCCCTTCTCGTAGACCGTCGCGGTGTAGAAATTGTTGATTTCGCGGTAGCGGCGCGGCCGCACCGGATGCGCCAGCGGACCTTGGTCCTCGGGAAACTGGTGGGCGCGCAAGGTGCGCACTTCGGCGATGCGCTTGACCGCGCGCGAACGCTGGTCGGCGGAGAATTCGTGGTCGCGGAAAACCGTCAGGCCTTCCTTCAGGCAGAGCTGGAACCAGTCGCGGCAAGTGATTCTGTTGCCTGTCCAATTGTGGAAATACTCATGCGCAATGATCGCCTCGATATTGGCGAAATCGGCGTCCGTCGCGGTCTCCCGGTCGGCCAGCACATATTTGTCGTTGAAGATGTTGAGGCCCTTGTTCTCCATCGCGCCCATGTTGAAGTCGGACACGGCGACGATGTTGAAGACGTCGAGATCGTATTCGCGGCCGAACGCCTCCTCGTCCCATTTCATCGACCGCTTCAGAGCATCCATCGCGTAGCCGGCCAGGTTCTCCTTGCCGGGCTCGACATAGATGCCGAGTTCGATCGTGCGGTCCGATAGCGTGACGAAACTGTCCGCAAGCTGGCCGAGATTGCCGGCCACCAGCGCGAACAAATAGGACGGCTTGGGGAAAGGGTCGTGCCACACTGCATAGTGCCAGCCGTCGCCGAGGTCGCCCCTGTCGACCGGGTTGCCGTTGGACAGGAGCAGCGGCGCTTCGTCACGTATTGCCTCTATGCGCACCGTGTAGACGGACAGGATGTCGGGACGATCGAGGAAATAGGTGATGCGGCGAAAGCCCTCGGCTTCGCATTGCGTGCAGTAGACATGGCTCGAGCGGTAGAGGCCCATCAGGGCTTCGTTGCCGGCCGGCGCCACCTCGGTCTCTATGAGCAACTGGAAGCGACGCGCCGCCGGCGGCTTGAGGATGGTCAGTTGATCGGGCGTCGCCAGCAGATCCGCCGGCTTTACCTTGTTGCCGTCGATCTCTATGCGCTTGAGGGTCAGCCCGTCGCCGTCGAGCACCAGCGGTGCCGACACGGAGACGTCGTCACGACGCTCTATCGTGAGCACGGCGGTGACACGCGTTGCGTCTGGCGAAAGGCGGAAGGTAAGGTCGGTTTTCGGAATGAGGTAGTCGTTGGGGCGATAGTCTTCGAGTTTGAAGACCTGGCCGGTGTCCGTGCGCATTCCGTGGGTTTTCCTGTCGATTGCGTTGGCGGCGGATTGTGTCCGCTGGTCCAAGAAATTTGAAGTCCGCGCTCTTTACACGAAACCGCCCCTCGACAAAACTGAGGCAATGCCTATTTCAGGCGTTCCTTCTCCTGTCATCATCACGAGGCATCCATGACCGTCGTCACACCGAAATTCGGCATGGGCGCATCCGTGCTGCGGCGCGAGGATGCCGCCTTCATCCAGGGCCAGGGCCGCTATACCGACGACATCCAGCCGGCTGGCGTCCTGCATGGCTATGTCCTGCGCTCGCCGGTCGCCAAGGCCAGCTTCACCATCGGTTCGACCGAGGCGGCGAAGGCGGCACCTGGCGTCCATCTGGTGCTGACCGGCAAGGATCTTGCCCATCTCGGCGATCTGAAATCCGGCGTCATGCAGGAACAGCCGGACGGCACCAAGGCTCCGACGCGCGACATCCCGATCCTGTGCCGCGACCGCGTCAACTATGTCGGCGATGCCGTTGCCTTCGTCGTCGCCGACAGCCGAGCCTTGGCGCAGGATGCCGCCGAACTGATCGATGTCGACTATGACGGCGAAGACGCGGCCTCGGGGACGGCAAATGCACTTGCCGAAGGCACGCCGCTGGTCTGGCCGGAGCTTGGTTCCAACCGCGCCTTCAGCTACCACATGGGCGACAAGAAAAAGACCGAAGCGGCTTTCGCCAAGGCCGCCCATGTCACCCGCATCGAGTTCGTCAACAACCGGCTGGTGTGCAACTACATGGAGCCGCGCTCCGCGATCGGCGAATGGAACGTCGAGGAGAAGCGCTTCGTGCTGACCACCGGGTCGCAAGGCGTGCACTCCATGCAGTATATCCTGGCCAGCGTGTTCAAGATCAAGAAAGACCAGCTGCGCGTCATCACGCCTGATGTCGGCGGTGGTTTCGGGCCGAAGAGCTTCGTCTACCGCGAATATCCGCTGGTGCTGGAAGCGGCAAAGCGGCTTGGCCGCCCGGTGAAATGGGCCGGCGACCGCACGGAACACTTCCTGACCGACGCGCAAGGGCGCGACAATTTCGTCACGGCCGAAATGGCGCTGGACAAGGACGGCCGCTTTCTCGGCATGAAGGTGGACCTGCTCGCCAACATCGGCGCCTATATCTCGCAATACGGTCCGTTCATCCCCTATATCGGCGTCACCATGTCGACCGGTGTCTATGATATCCAGGCGCTCGACGTCTCGGTGACCGGCCTCTACACCAACACCTGCCCGGTCGATGCCTATCGCGGTGCCGGCCGACCGGAAGCAGCCTTCCTGCTGGAAAAGCTGGTCGATGCCTGCGCCCACGATCTCGGCCTGCCTGTCGAGGAGATCCGCCGCCGCAACTTCATCCGGCCGGAGCAATTTCCCTACCGGACGCAAACCGGCCGCCTCTACGACACCGGTGAATTCGAAGGCCATATGGAGCGCGCCATCGAGCAATCCGAATGGAAAGCGTTTCCGGAGCGGCTGGCGCAATCGAAGGCCGGCGGAAAAATCCGCGGCCTCGGCATGGCGACCTATATCGAGGCCTGTGCCTTTCCGGGCTCCGAACCGGCCTTCGTTGAACTCAATGGCGATGGCACGGTGACGCTGAAGATCGGCACCCAGACCAACGGGCAGGGACACGCCACCGCCTATGCGCAGTTCCTGTCGGAAAAGCTCAATCTCGACATCGACAAGATTCATGTCCGCCAGGGCGATACCGATGAGCTGAAGGCCGGCGGCGGCACCGGCGGCTCGCGCTCCATTCCGCTGGGAGGTGTATCGGCTTCCCGCGCGGGCGAGGATCTGGCCAACAAGATCAAGCGCATCGCAGCCGACGAACTGGAGGCTTCTGCCGGCGACATCGAATTGTCCGACGGTGTCGCCCGCATCGTCGGCACCGATCGCTCGCTCGATTTTTCCGCTATCGCCAAGGCCGCCAAGACATCAGACGATCTCAAGGGCTTTGGCGAGTTCGTGCAGGACGAATGCACCTATCCCAACGGCACCCATATCTGCGAGATCGAGATCGATCCCGACACCGGCGCGACCGAGATCGTCCGCTACACCATCGTCGACGATTTCGGCGTCACCGTGAACCCGATCCTGCTCGCCGGCCAGGTGCATGGCGGCGTCGTGCAAGGTATCGGCCAGGCACTGACCGAAGACACTATCTATGGCGAGGATGGACAGCTTTTGACGGCGAGCTTCATGGATTACGCCATGCCGCGCGCCGACAATTTCCCGTTCTTCCATTTCGAGACCCGCAACGTGCCTTCGACCACCAATGCACTCGGCATCAAAGGCGCGGGCGAGGCCGGCACCATCGGCTCGACCCCGGCGGCACTCAATGCGGTGACCGACGCGCTCTGGCGCGCTTATGGCGTCAAGCACATCGACATGCCGGCAACGCCCGCGCGTATCTGGGCGACGATCCGAGAAGCGTCGGGAGCGTGACAGCAGGCCCCGGCAGCCCCCCGGCCACAGCCAGCGATGATGCCGGCGGGCACGACACGCTTACCGGCATCATGCTCAAGATCGTGTCGGTGGCGGTCTTCGTCGGCATGCAGACCTGCATCAAAGCCGCAGGCACGGTTCCGGCCGGCCAGATTGTCTTCTTCCGCTCTTTCTTCGCCATCTTCCCGATCATCGCCTTCCTGGCTTTCAGGAAAGAACTCGGCACTGCCTTCACCACCAGGCGTCCGTTCAACCACATCGCCCGCGGCCTGGTCGGCGTCTGCGCCATGGGGCTCGGCTTTTTTGCGTTGACCCGACTGCCGCTGCCGGAAGCGATCACGCTGAACTACGCGCAGCCGCTGCTGGTGGTGGTGTTCAGCTCCATCTTCCTCGGCGAGGCCATCCGTGTCTATCGCTGGAGTGCGGTCGCGGTCGGCCTGGTCGGCGTGCTGATCATCTCCTGGCCGGAACTGACGCTGCTGAGTTCAGACGAGGCGCTCGACGACCAGGAAGTGCTCGGCGTCATGGCCGCTCTTGTCGCGGCGGCGATCTCGGCCGTCGCCATGCTCTTGGTGCGCAATCTCGTGCAAAGCGAGCGCACAGCGACCATCGTGCTGTGGTTTTCTGTGACGGCGAGCGTCATGTCGCTGCTGTCGCTGCCATTCGGCTGGCAGGCGCTGACGCCGCTCCAGGCAGCTCTCCTTGTTGCCGCCGGCTTCTGCGGCGGCCTCGGCCAGATCCTGATGACGGCGGCCTATCGCCATGCCGAGGCCTCGGTGGTGGCGCCGTTCGAATACACCTCGATGATCCTCGGCGTCGTCGTCGGCTATCTCGTCTTCGGCGACGTCGCCACGCTCCATATGCTTGTCGGCGGCCTGATCGTCGTCGCCGCCGGCATCTTCATCATCTGGCGCGAACGCCAGCTTGGCCTGGAGCGCACCCGCACGCGCAAGGCGTCTTTGCCTGAAGGGTGATTACGACAGCTCGGCTCGCTCCTTCGCCAACCGAACCAGCACTGTCCTCGTCTGTTCATCGGCGGGGAAAAACGATTCGATCGCCAGTTCCGAAAGCGTCACGTCGAGCGGCGTGCCGAAGACAGTGATGGTGCTGATGAACGACAGCACCTGATCGCCATGCGCCAGCCTGAGCGGATGCACGATGGCATTCGGCTCGACGGACACCGGCCGGCTGCCTTTCAAGCCGGACGGGTAACTGCGCAATTCGCGCTCCAATTCGACCAGCACAGGGTCACCGCTCGCGTCGTTCTGGTGTTTCAGGCGCTCGAGCAGATGCGTTCGCCATTCCTGAAGGTTGACGATGCGCGGTGCGATGCCGCCGGGATGCAGGCTGAGGCGAAGCACGTTGACCGGCGGCGTCAGCAGCGAAGCCTCGCTGACATCGTCAAGGAAGGGTGCAATGGCGGCATTGGCCGAAACCAGGTTCCAGTGGCGGTCGACGGCGAGTGCCGGGAAAGGCTCGTGGCCTTTGAGGACGATCTCGACGGCCGCCATCGCCGGCGCCAGCGTCGTGTCGGTCAGGGAGCGTTCGCCGAAGCTGGGCGCAAAACCGGCGGCGAGCAGCAATTGATTGCGTTGCCTCAGCGGTATCGACAATTGCTCGGCCAGATGCAGCACCATGTCGCGCGAGGGCGCGGCGCGGCCGCTTTCGACGAAGCTCAGATGCCGCTGCGAGATCTCGGCCTCCATGGCGAGGTCGAGCTGCGACATGCGGCGGCGGGTGCGCCATTCGCGAATGAGGCTGCCGGCGGACGTTTGGGGTGTTGTCATGAGGCATGATTAGGTCGAGAGCAGACGTATTTCAATTACCTCGGAGGTTATCGGTACGGCATCCATGTCGGAGATTGGCTACTCGCCAAGCCTCAGCCAACTTCCCGCAGCTTTGCCTTCACCTCGAGAAAATCCCGCCACGCCAGCTTCTTGTGCGCGGGCGTTCGCAAGAGATAGGCCGGGTGCAGCGTGGGCATTGCCGGAATGGCGATGCCGGATGCCGTCGTGTGAACGCGCCAATTGCCGCGCAGCCGCAATATGCCCTCCGAGGTGTTGAGCAAGGTCTTGGCTGACGGGCCGCCAAGGTTGATCAGCACCTTGGGATTGACCAGTTCGATCTGCCGCTCGATGAAGGGCCGGCAGATCTCGGTTTCGTGCGGCGTCGGCGTGCGATTGCCCGGCGGCCGCCAGGGAATGACATTGGCGATATAGACTGAAGTGCGGTCGAGTCCGATCGCCGCCAGCATGCGGTCGAGCAGCCGGCCCGATCGGCCGACGAAGGGCAGGCCCTCGATGTCCTCATCGCGGCCGGGTGCCTCGCCGACCAGCATGACGGCGGCTTCCGGGTTGCCGTCGGCGAACACCAAGCTCTTGGCGGTGGCCTTGAGATTGCAGCCGTCGAACGCCGCCATGTGCTGGCGAAGCTCGTCAAGCGTTGTTGCCGTCGTTGCCAATTGGCGGGCAAGTGCTGCCTGCGCTTCATCGGGAACCGCAGTCGTCGCAGACGGCGACCGCGCAACGGGTGGTGCATTTGCTCTGTCCCCGGCTTCGCCGCGGGACACGCTCGTCGAACGCTGCTGTGCGGCGGTGTCACCCGAAGGCGCTGCGGTCGGCGCGCGCTCCATCGGCTTTGGCGAGACCTCGGTGAACCGGTTCACCGGCTGCTCTTCGAGCGCCTCGTCGACACCAACGCTGGCATAAAAGGCCAGCAGGTCGGCGATATCAGGTCTGTTGGTTGGGGAAGCGGCAGTCATCGATTCACATTCGTCCGCGTGGCGGCAATTTGCAAGGCTGGCAGTTTCTCTACCAGGGCAACGAACCCGGGTTAACGGGTTCCTTCGGAGCCTTTCGCCGGCGCGTTGGCTGACGGAGCATCAAACGAAAAACCCGCCTGTCCGGCGGGTCAGTGGCGCAAATCAGCACCATAGGCAAAAATGTACCATAGCTGAGGTCACCGAGTCAAGAAAAAATTCCTATCGTCTACCCCGTTGGTATGCGCGGATCCTGCACCAGATAGAAGGTCCAGCGCGGCGTGTAGTCGGTCATCAGGAATTCGAACCTGGCGGTTTTCAGCGGGTCGACCTTGCCATTCCTGAACAGCAGCCGGTCATAGGGTTCGAAATCGCGATCGAAATCGGCGAAATTGCTCGACAAAATATTGTCCGGCGTCTTGTTGCGCTGGTCGAAGGAAAGCCCGTCGCCGAACACGCTCGGCCGATTCAGGATCTCCTGCAATTCGAACTGGAATTCGACCCAGGCCTGGCCGCTGTTGTTGAGCACATCGATGCGCATATACATCATGCCGTTTGCGAATTCGCCGGCCTTGCCGAATGCCTGGATCGGCTTTGTCGTGCGGATCGTCAGCGTCACCGGCGTTGACGAATTCAGCTCTTCGGTGATCACGAACGGATCGTCCTTCGTTCCGATGCCCGAGGCGCCGGTGATGTGGAAGCCGCCAAGCTCGTCGGAGAAGGAGTAGGCGCCTGCCGCCCAGACCTTCACTTCGTCGGCGGCAGCGTGATGCGGCGCCAGCATCAGAAGGGCCAAAAGGAGCGCCCGGCGGATCCGTCCGGGCGGGAAAAGAAAGCGCGTCGATGAAAAGCCGGCTGGCTCAGGAATGCGCATGGCGTGAAGTATGGCCGATAAGCAAGCCGTCGAACAATTAAAAACGCGCGCCTCGCAGGCAATGCCGGGCGAAAAGCAGTCTTCCAGCCTCGCAATGCGCGACTTTTTGGCCAAAACGGCATTGTCACGTATGCGCCGGTTTCCTGTCGTCAATTGATGCGCTATGCAGCGCGGGAGCCAGCAAGATACCCGAATGGGATAAGCCAGTGCGGAGGGGTTGATGAGCGACATCGAACGCGAAAGCATGGAATTCGACGTGGTTATCGTCGGTGCCGGACCGGCGGGCCTCGCCGCTGCCATCCGCCTCAAGCAGGTCAATCCCGAGCTTTCGGTCGTCGTCCTGGAGAAGGGCGGTGAGGTCGGCGCCCATATCCTCTCCGGCGCCGTTGTCGATCCGATCGGCATCGACCGGCTCTTGCCGGGCTGGCGCGATGAGGACGGCCATCCCTTCAAGACGCCGGTCACATCAGACCATTTCCTCGTCCTTGGTCCTGCCGGCTCGTTTCGCCTGCCCAACATGCTGATGCCGCCGCTGATGAACAATCACGGCAACTACATCGTCTCGCTCGGCAATGTCTGCCGCTGGCTGGCGACCAAGGCCGAAGCGCTCGGCGTCGAGATCTATCCGGGCTTTGCCGCTGTCGGCCTGCTCTACAATGAGCAAGGCGCCGTCACCGGCGTCGTCACCGGCGACATGGGCATCGAGAAGGACGGAACGCACGGTCCGGGTTTCGCACCCGGCATGGCGCTGATGGGCAAATATGTGCTGATCGGGGAGGGCGCTCGTGGCTCGCTCGCCAAGCAGCTGATCGCCAGATACAAGCTTTCCGATGGCCGCGAACCGGGCAAATATGGCATCGGCCTGAAGGAACTCTGGCAGGTCAAGCCGGAGAACCACCGGCCGGGCTTGGTCCAACATTCCTTCGGCTGGCCGCTTGACTTGAAGACCGGCGGCGGCTCGTTCCTCTACCACCTCGAGGACAATCAGGTGGCGGTCGGCTTCGTCCTCCACCTCAATTACAAGAACCCCTATCTCTCGCCGTTCGAGGAATTCCAGCGCTTCAAGACCCATCCGGCGATCAGCGGGACTTTCGACGGCGCCAAGCGCCTCGGCTATGGCGCGCGCGCCATCACCGAGGGCGGCTGGCAGTCGGTGCCGAAACTCTCCTTCCCCGGTGGTGCGCTGATGGGATGTGCGGCGGGCTTCGTCAACGTGCCGCGCATCAAGGGTTCGCACAATGCCGTGCTGTCCGGCATGCTGGCGGCCGAGCATGTCGCAGAGGCGATCGGTGCCGGGCGCGCCAACGACGAACTCGCTTCCTACGAGGAAGCCTGGCGCGCGACCGACATCGGCAAGGATTTGAAGAAGGTGCGCAACGTCAAGCCGCTGTGGTCGCGCTTCGGCACCATCGTCGGTGTCGGCCTCGGCGGCCTCGACATGTGGCTGAACACGCTGTTCGGTGTCTCGCCCTTCGGCACGCTGAAGCATGGCAAGGCCGACTATGCGACGCTCGAGCCTGCCGCCCAGCACAAGAAGATCGCCTATCCGAAGCCCGATGGCGTGCTGACCTTCGACAGGCTGTCCTCGGTGTTCCTGTCCAACACCAATCACGAGGAAAACGAGCCGGTCCACCTGCTTGTCGGCGACATGGAACTGCAGAAGCGGTCCGAGCACGATGTCTTTGCGGGCCCCTCGACGCGCTACTGTCCGGCCGGGGTTTACGAGTGGGTCGACAAGGATGGCAATGCCGCCGCCGATCCCACGGCCAAGGATGTGCGCTTCGTCATCAACGCGCAGAACTGCGTCCACTGCAAGACATGCGACATCAAGGACCCGAACCAGAACATCAACTGGGTGCCGCCGCAAGGCGGAGAAGGCCCGGTCTACCAGGGCATGTAGGCCCGCGCCGGCCACAGCGTGCAAAGACCCCGACGACGGTGAACTGACCCCTTAAAGTTGGACGGTTTAAGGTGCCGGCAGATTTAAGGGCTGGGTTCTGTATTGCACAGGGCTCAGCCCTTTC